>JAYEJB010000058.1:0-9098 GCA_034716415.1 Patescibacteria group bacterium | reverse complement strand
CTTGCCGGTACCAGCGGAAGCGCATCTCTTTGGGGGCTGACAATGTTGATCCTGGCATATGGGTGACACGGTACACCTTTGTAACCCTTGGCGTACCCGGGTGTCACCCCTGAAGGTGTACTCTACAGACTGTCGGACCTTCCGCTAACCGGCGACATGACGTATCATTCCTGCCGAGGCTCATTGATAAGGAGGTCGTGATGACCAGGATGAACTTAGGCACTCCGCCGGAACTGAAGGGGCTTCTGACGGAAAGACGCCGCACCGAACGACGGAAGCACAAGAGATCGATCATCGCCCGCGAGGAACGACTGCGCAGACGGGCCGACATCGACGGATTGCGGGTCGAGCGCTTCGACGAACTGTGGAAGGCCGCCGAATTCATCTTCGGCTGGCGGGACTGGGCGGCTCGCGACGACACGGTCCAGGAACTGTTTACCGACATCGGCGACAAGTACCGGCTGGTGCTTTTCCGGGGTGATTTCTGGCAAGGTGTACCGAAAGACAAGAGCGACCGCGCGGCCAACGCCAGGCTCCTGCTCGCCGGCAATCCGTCAGCCGACGGCGACGGACCGTCCTTCATCTACGAGGAGTATTACAACTCGAGCCACGGCAGCAGCACTCACACGTCGCCTGGGTTCAACAACATCGCCGAACTCATCTCGGGCGTCCACCCTGATTTCCTGATTCAGGCCTATGAGTCTCTCCGCGGACCTGACGCGTGGAAATTCATCCTCCAAGACCTGAATCCGATCAGGTGATCCCTGAAACCGGGAATCGCGCCGAAGCGCGATTTTTTCATTAATGAACAAAAAACCCGCACTTGCGGGCCTGAGCGGACTATTGCCGAAGGAAGAACTCGGAAATCGAATTTCCGACTGATGACCAGTCATAATCCGTGATGGCGCTACTGCCGTAACCGATAAGGGCTCCTATCGCGAGGAACAACAGGAACAACAGGCCTAGTGACGCGAAAGCGGCGACACCGATACCACCACTGGTGCCGGGAGGTCCTTGGCGCGCGCTTCGGAACAGGATGGCCGAATAGGCGGTCGCGATGATCGCGAGTATCACGGTCGGGATGGGCGCCAGGAAAAATCCGGCCGCGAACCCGGCCGCCGCGACGAGCAAAAGGACACCGATGACGTAATGCACGATTTACCTCCATGTGTACCCAGAGATGATATCAATGCCTCATCCAGCCGTAAAGACAGCGCTATCCGAGTCAATCGAATCCGATCCAAAGCCTTGCTAGGCAGACCTGAATCGTATAAGCTCTCCAGAACCCTTTAACAAAAAGGAGGAGGGTTCCATGCGGTCCATTCACAAACAGCCGCGTATTCTACTGGTCAATCCGGTGACTCCTGCTTCATATTGGGGATTGCAGGGTTCAACATGGTTCATCGGCGCCAAGGCGTCACATGTACCTCTATCCCTCATCACCATTGCGGCGTTACTGCCACGCGATTGGGAACTGAAGCTGGTCGACATGAACGTGGAACGACGCCTCAAGGACACCGATGTCGAGTGGGCCGATGCGGTCCTGTTGACCGGCATGATCATCCAGAGAGAGTCGCTCCACGAAGTCTTGCGGCGTTGCGCCGAAAAAGGCGTGTCGACTGTAGTGGGCGGGCCGTTCGTCAGCTCGTCGCCGGACGCGAAAGAGCTGACGGAGGCATCGTCGCTCGTCATCGGAGAAGCCGAAGACGGCAATGTCATCGACCGTCTGACCGAGGATCTGCGCGCGGGTACGCTTCAGAAGCGTTATCAGGCGGTCGGCAGACCGCACCTAAGCGCGAGTCCGACGCCCCGTTTCGATCTACTGCGTCGTGGCGCGTACTGCGCCCTGGGAATCCAGGTCTCGCGCGGCTGTCCGCACGGCTGCGAATTCTGCAACATACGGATGCTGTTCGGCCGGAAGCCGCGTTACAAGTCGCCCGAACAGGTCACCACCGAGCTGCAAGCCGTCTACAAGACCGGTTACCGCGGCAACGTCTTCTTCGTCGACGACAACTTCATCGGCAACTTCAGGAAGGCGAAGGCGATACTCCACGCGGTTCGTGATTGGCAGGACTCCAACGGAAGACCGTTCCTGTTCTTCACGGAAGCTGACGTCAGGCTCGCCAAGCATGACGACCTGATCGAACTGATGACCAAAGCCGGTTTCTACGCTGTGTTCGTCGGATTCGAATCTCCGTCAGACGAGGCGCTCAAGACGTCCGCCAAGACACAGAACGTCGGCATCGACGCCAAGGCGGTGGTACGACACCTGCGCAGTAACGGTCTGATGGTCTTCGGTGGATTCATCGTCGGCTTCGACACCGACGGACCGGATTGCGCGCGGCTCGTCGGGGAACTCATCGAAGACAGCAGTATCGATTTCGCCATGCCCGGCATGCTCATAGCGATACCGGGGACACCGCTCGAACAGCGACTCCGCAAGGAAGGAAGACTCGTCGATATCGGCTCCGAAGGTGATAATTTCGTAATGACTAATGTCCTTCCTAAGGGTATGAGTCAGAGCGAACTGTTGCGGATCTACCGTGAGCTCATCGAAAAGCTCTATCACCCCAAACACTACTTCAACCGCGCTTACGCGGCACTCGCTGAGTGGAAACAGAGCGCGGTCCGACGGACCGCCAAGCGGGAATACATGGCTGTCGTCAAGTCCATCCTCCGACAGGGTATCTTCTCCAGCTACAGCCTGTATTACTGGAAGTTCATACTTCGGACGCTGTTCGGAAATCCGCGTAAGTTCTCCCGGGCGTTCGCGATGGCGATCTGCGGACACCACTTCATCGTCTATACGCGGAAGGAAGTATTGCCGAAACTGTTGAAAGCCGAGCGTATGCTACTGGCGCAGGAGGCCACGAGCCAACTGGCCGGCTGATCCTCACCTGACTTCGTGTCGGGTCTTTTTTTATCCACAAATACGGTAAACTGGATATATGTCTGAAATCGCATATCCCTTACTGCTTACGACGCTCGCTGGTGCCTGCACCCTGATCGGCGGGTTGATTTTCCTGTTGCTCAAAAAGGTCCGACCTCCGCATTTGAGCTTCTTCATGGGGCTGTCGGCGGGCGCCATCCTGTTCGTGTCGCTGGTCGAACTACTGCCACTGTCGATTGAGATCGTTGGCTTCGGCTGGGCGAACGCCTGTTTCTTCGGTGGTATGACAGTGACCGCGCTCATCGATTTCCTCCTGCCGCACGACTATATGGGGGAACAGGTCGGCGACAAACGGAACCGGCGATTGATGTCGGTCGGGATGCTGACCACGATAGGTATCGGCATCCATAACTTTCCTGAAGGCATGGCCGTGTTCTGGGGGACGATCGGAGATTCTGAAGTCGGATTGATGGTGGCCTTCGCCACCGCCATTCACAACATCCCGGAAGGTATCGCCGTAGCCCTGCCTATCTACGCCGCCACGAAAGACAGATTGAAGGCGCTGAAATTCACCTTCCTGGCCGGTGTGGCCGAACCCATCGGCGCACTCGTCGCGTTCGCGCTACTGGGACCGTTCATCACGGACAGCCTGATGGGTTATGTCTTCGCGGTCATCGCCGGCGTGATGGTGTTCGTCAGCTTCGACGAACTGCTCCCCTGCTGTTTTGAGAACCGTCGCGGACACACGGCGATCGCCGGCATCACGGTCGGTATGGCCGTCATGGCCTTGAGCCTGAATTTCCTGATTTAAGGCATGTCAGAAAAAACGGTCGGGTAACGACAACAAAAAACACCCCCAGCATCTGCCGGGGGTGTTTTCTTTGTTGTCGTTACGCTTTCTGTACCTTCGCGGCGTTGAGACCCTTAGGTCCTTCCGCTACTTCAAAGGTAACCGCATCACCTTCGCGCAAGTCGTCGAATCCGATGCCGACGAGCTCGTTCGAGTGGAAAAAGAGATCTTTGTCCTCACCCTCGCGAGAGATGAAACCGAAGCCGCGGTCTGTAAGACGCGCGATCTTTCCTTGTTCCATACTATAGAAGAATAGCTAATGAATAATGTCCCAAACCTACCACTGCAATACAAAACTCGACTTTGTCTCTCCTGCAGCAGAGGTCTGCTAACTGACATTTAACCACAAGAACGTACTTTCTATCAACCCCTCCGCCGAAAAAGCGACTAAATAAGGCTCCCTGGACTTGCCCGGCGTGCTCCGGGACGGTGGCGGCAATGAAGATGGATACGAATTACTCGCGCAGTCTCCCGGACGTGGATTCTGACCTTGATAATAATATCCGCAGCGATTAAGGTCTGAGTGCGGACATTCGACAGACGGAGGTGCATGATGCACAGATACCTGGTTTTAGGCACGAACATGGGAACGGGGATAGCCCACGCGCTGCTGCAACAGGAGGATACGATCTATATCACGCTCGTGGACAGGTCGTCGACCGCGCTTAACACGGCCGTCAACCGGCTACTGGATTGGCGGTTAGGCGCACGGGTCATCGACATCAAGCACACACGGCAGATCGCAGACCTCATCGAACAGCACGACGTCACGATCGGAGCGATGAGTTACGAAGCGAACCTTGCACTGACCCACGCCTGCATCGAGGCCGGCAAACACTTCGTCGACCTGGGCGGCAACAACACCGTGGTCAGGAAGCAGCTCATGCTGGATCAGACCGCGATCGGAAGCGGTTCGAAGATCGTCCCCGACAACGGCATCGCACCGGGCGCGGCGAGCGTGCTCGTGCACCGCGGACTGCAGATCATCGACGAGGAAGGTGAGATCGATTCGGTCGAGATCCGGGTCGGCGGGCTGGCGCAAAGCGGACCGGAAGGACCGCTCAACTACTCACAGCTGTTCGCCATCAAGGGGCTGACCAACGAGTACATCGAACCGACGCTCGTCATCCGCGACGGTAGATTGCAGACAGTGGATACGATGGAAAACGTCGAATCCATCGATTTCCCGGAGCCGTACGGACGACTCGAGGCGGCATACACTTCCGGCGGCCTTTCGACGATGCCGGAGACGCTGATCGGTCGGGTGCGGAACCTGGACTACAAGACACTCCGTTATCCCGGACACTGGCAGAAGATGCAGCTGTTGCGCGACATGGGCTTCCTCGATGAGCACCATCTGATCACGACCGGGCACGGTCAGGTCGTACTGCCGCGTGATTTCACCGAGGCATTGCTCAACGCCCGGCTTCCGAAGACGCGCGACGACGCGCTCCTCCTGCGTATCACCGTCCGCCACGGTGAGAAGCTGGTCACCATGCAGCTCATCGATGTGGCCGACAAGGAGACCGGACTCACCGCCATGCAGCGCACGACCGGATTCTCGGCGGCGATCGTCGCGATGATGCTGGCGCGCGGCACCATCAAGCAGACCGGTGTCATGAAGCTGAAAGAGTCGATTCCGACAAGACGGTTCATCCAGGAATGGTCCAAGCTCGGCTTGCACCTCGAAATCACCAGGAACTTCTAGTTCATCGAGAGGCTTCAGCCTCTTTTTCTTTTGGTGAATACCCCCTAATGCCAAGCACGCTCTCCAACGTCATCCCCGCGGAGGCAGGGATCCACGATACAAGAACGCCACAGCCGACGCTCCCTGAATTCCCGCCACAGCCTGGAGAGCTAATCACCTATCTTCCCCAAATACTCCGGCCCGATGATATACTATATTTACGGGTGAAATAATCCGAATCAATATGAAAAGACTTGCGTTTCTTTTACTGTCCCTGGTGCTGATGGGGTCGTCATGCATCTTTGATAGATCAATAGAGCCGCCGACCGAATACCCCGGGGCGATCCCGCCGCCGATGACGACCAACGACGCCGGACAGCTTCAGATGTTCGACGCGGCCGGTAATCCCCTCGCGGACAACGTCGTCCGGAAAGAGCATAACATCGGTACCAGTTCCTGCCCCGACCCGCTGGGTCCGCTGAGCGTCAATTTCCCGCCCGGGTTCGAAGGTGCGTCAATCCCGCCGTCGACCGACGCGGCCTGGCTCGACCTGCCGCCCTCCGTCACGCCCGGCGAGCCGTTCGACCTGGCGTTCAACTGCAACATCTCCGATTTCACCAACCACAAAGAGGTCGGTCAGGTGAATTTCGATTTCAACAGCTACGCCCAGGACCACCCCGGCCTTGAACATCTAGGCGGCACTGAAAAAGGAGGCACTTTCTTCGTAGTCATGGACACCTGCAACGGACCATGCGTAGCCGACTTCGACCTACCGTATATCTGCGCGTCAGACTGCGAATCAGTCGATTACGTCAGGTTCATGGAAGGACAGAAAAACGAATGACACGAGTGTAATTTCGACCGAGAAACGAGAGAAGCCCGGTATGCGCGGGCTTTTCTTGATGTTTACCCGAGTCAGGCGTAATCGGTATTTTTAGGCCGTGAACTGACGAAAAAAGGCCTCCATCCTGGGCAGGCGGGTGGATTCATGCTATATCTGAGCCATGAAAGTGGCGATTATAGGCGGAGGAGCCGCCGGACTCATGGCAGCAGCGACACTGCAGACCACGCGACCGGACGCGGATATTTTTTTGATTGACCGGAATGACGGCCTCGGGAAGAAAGTTATCATCTCCGGCGGAGGTCGCTGTAACGTGACGACGGGAATTCGGGACGTCCGTGAACTTCTCACGAATTACCCGCGCGGATCCAAATTCCTGAACTCCGCCATGCACGGCTTCCCGCCCGGCGACGTGTATGACTGGTTCGAATCCCACGGCGTCCCCCTGAAGACACAAGACGACAACCGCGTGTTCCCGCGGTCCGACGACGGGAAGGACATCGTCGGGGTCTTCGAAAAGACGTTCAAGGATTCGGGTGTCCGTGTCTGGCTCAAATCATGCGTCAGCGATGTCAGGAAGACCGCAGGCGGCAAGTTCGAAATCTCATTCAAGAACAGCGGAGAGGCGCTCCTCGCCGACAGGGTCATCCTGACGACAGGAGGCCGAGCCTATCGCCAGACCGGCTCGACGGGCGACGGCTACGCCTTCGCGATATCACTAGGTCACACTCTCACCGCGCTCGCGCCCAGCCTGAACTCGTTCACCACTGAAGAGAGCTGGCCAGCGAAGATATCCGGCATGTCATTCACGCAGGCCACCATCTTCGCCGATCGCGACATATCCTACGCGCATACCGGACCTTTCCTCTTCACCCATAAGGGAATCAGCGGCCCGGCCGTGTTCGCTGTCTCTTCCCTGGTGGCGTTCGAGGAGTATGACGCCCTGAATCCCTTGTGCGTCGCGATCGATCTCTTTCCCGATGAATCCACGGAAGAGATGACCGCGCGCATCGGTAGCGCGGCGAAACAGACACCCACACGCAGCTTTCTGAACGTACTCGCCACCCTCATTCCGAAATCACTAGCTGAAATCTGTATCGAAGAGACAGGCGTCTCCGGTGACAAGAACGCGGCGGAAGCCGCGAAGAAGGAAATCCTTGCCGTCGCGACATGGCTGAAAGCTATTCCCCTGAACGTCGTCGATCGCGGCTCCGGAGATGAATTCGTGACCGCGGGCGGTATTCCGAGACCAGAGATCGACCCCTCGACCATGGAATCGAAAATCTGTCCGGGTCTCTATTTCGCCGGAGAGATCATGGACATAGACGGATTCACCGGCGGCTTCAATCTCCAGGCTTCCTGGGCCACAGGACGGTTGGCGGGAATGAGCGCAGCTGGGTCGGAGGGATAGGACGGGGCCAGACGAGTTGGCTTGTCTTATCCCCAATCAGTGTCAACAGTGATTTCAAGGCCCTTATACTTTTCGGTCAGCATTTTACCTCCTTAAGTAGCGGTATGCCTCGCCGCGAGGGTATATTTCAACCGAAAAATATACCCTAAATTAGCCCTTTTATAAATCCATGACCGCGAGACAAGGTGGTGCTTCTCGGCAAAGAAAAACCGCTCCCGGAAATACCGGGGGCGGGTAATAAGCGACCGCAGGGGGTCTAGCCGCGCTTCTGCGTACGACTCAGCGCCTGCTCTAGCTCGGTCAGCAGATTGACCGTCTTCTCGATGAGCTCGAGCGTCTCACGCTGCTGTTTCGGTGAACGCCGACGGAAGATCTGCTCAAAGCTGGAAACGGGCATCTCCATGATCTCCCCGGCATTGATGCGGAACGTCGCGAGAAACCGGGTAAGGGTCCTGTAGTGATCCGACGGCTTCTTGCCACGCTTTCCGGCCGTCAGCCCGGCCTCTTGAGCCTTTTTCCGCACGAGGGCCCGGGCCTGTCGGAGATTGAGTCCTTCCGCCGAGACCTGCTTCGCGATCTTGAACTGAAGATCCCGGTCGGTGATCGTGTTGAGGAACGTGGCGATGGACGATCCGATTCGCTTAGGCCCCTCGACAGATGACTCCATGAGCGCGAGCACTCCTTCGTGCAGGTTCAGGATACCGAGATGCGTGTGCACCCATGCCGGCGACCGTGCAAACATACGGGCAATCATCGCCAGCTGTTCAGTCCTGTTCCGGCACTTCTGCAAGCGCTTGCTCTCGAGAATGCGTCTGATGGCTCTCGCGGTCTCGAGCGGCGTGTGACCCTCACGACCGAAATTCGCGACGACAGATCGCACGAACACGTCATCTTCGTCATCGATCGGGTTGATCCAGGCGAGGAGCTTGCCCACCTTCGCCGCCTTGCAGGCGATCCAGCGGCGTTCTCCATCCGTGATCTCGAAATCGTGCGTATCACCGGCCGAAAGCGGTCGCAGCTCGACGGGCGTAGTCTGCCCGATCTCGCTGATGCTTTCGGCCAGCTCCCTGAGCGATGCCTTGTCAAAATGCGTTCTGGGCTGAGAGGGGTTCGGACGCATGCGGTCCCGTGCGATAAGGAGCGCGCCCTCCGGCGCGCCCTCCAGACTTCCATTCGCCATGATGGCCTCCTTCTTGGTCCTCGTGTGGTCAGCACCATTGCTGTAATCCAGCGGAAAAGCCAAGATATCAAATTACTCCGCAACAGGCATGCTGTCAACTAGGGAAAACGTTGTGTCAAAGGGAAGTTAAATCTTCCGCTTTTTTGGGAAGTTAAAACTTCCGGTTTGTAAGTTCTCATTTTGCCGCTCAGATTAGCGCCCAGGCATCACCGTGCGGTCGGTGGCAGCGAATGGTAATT
>JAYEJB010000057.1:0-9267 GCA_034716415.1 Patescibacteria group bacterium | reverse complement strand
TTCCGGTCACCCTGAACGGCAAGAAATTGTCCAAGAATTTTCGTTTCATCGATTTCGCGCATCCGGACAACAATTCCTATCACGTCACCGTTGAGTTTGAGGCGCAGGGCAAGGGTAATATCCGACCGGATATCGTGGTGTTTGTGAACGGCATTCCTTTTTCGGTCATCGAGAACAAGAAATCCGGCGTTAAGGTGGACGAGGCCATAAATCAGATGATTCGCAATCAGAAGCCGGAGAAGTGCCCGAAGCTGTTCGTCTACCCACAGCTATTGGTCGGGACCAATAAAAGCGAGTTTAAATACGGCACCACGGCTACACCGCATAAATTCTATAACGTCTGGAAGGAGCGCGACAATGGTTCTTTCGTGCCGGAGGAAGAGTTGAATGAGCAGGTGTGCAAGTTGATTGCCAAGCCGATTGACGCAGAAATACATCGGCAGATTCTGGCTGATTTGAATGGACCGATCGCCGGACATAAACAGGACCTACAGCGTGAAGTCAGCGAACAGGATCGTCTGGTTATGCTGTTGTTTGAACCGGAGCGTCTGCTTGACCTCACCAAGAATCACATCCTGTACGACGCGGGCATCAAGAAAATCGCGCGGTATCCGCAGTATTTCGCCATTCAGAAGATGCTCAGGCGCGTGGAAAAAATTGAAACCGTGGATGGCCACGAGCGGCGCGGTAGCGGACTGCTTTGGCATACGCAGGGCTCCGGCAAATCTCTGTCCATGGTGATGTTCGTGAAAGCGCTCATCGAACACCCTCATATAGAAAACCCGCGGATTATCATAGTCACGGACCGGATTGATTTGGATAAGCAGATTGCCAAAACATTTCGCGACTGCAATCTGAAGAAAGGCGTAACCCCGGCCACTAGTGGGGAGCACCTGCTGAAGCTCATCAAGGATGGGCATCTGAACGTGATTACTACGCTGGTACACAAGTTCAAGAGCGCCGCCAATAAGCGAGTCGGGTTTGTGGATGAATCCAAGGATATTTTCGTCCTGATTGACGAGGCTCACCGCACTCAAAGCGGGCTCGCCAATTTTGAGATGGAACGCACCATTCCGAACGCCTGCTATATCGGGTTTACCGGCACGCCGCTCATGAAGAAAGAAAAGGAAAGTTGGCGCAAGTTCGGCGGATACATCGACAAATACACCATCGATGACGCCTTGCGCGATGGGGTGATTTTGCCGTTGATTTATGAGGGGCGCTATGTACCGCTGACGCAGAACAAGAAACAGATTGACCGCAGTGTTGAACGTATTACTGCTGGACTGACGGACGAGCAGAAGCGCGAATTGCAGCAGTCGGTTGATAAAATGTCCATTGCGAATAATCCGCAGCGTATTGCAGAAATCGCGTTTGATGTCGAAAGACATTACATTCATGAGTTTCAGGGGAGTGGACTGAAGGCACAGTTGGTCGCGCCGTCAAAGTATTCGGCGGTGATGTTTCAGAAGGCGTTCATGGCTAGCGGGCAGGTGAATACCGCGCTGATAATCTCGGACGAGTCGGGCATCGTGGCCGAGGACGATACGCACCGTAAGGAAGTCATTGAATATCTACAGGGAATTAGCGCCAAGCACAGCAGCCTGAAAAAATACGAGGACGCGGTTATCGAGAGCTTTAAGCACAACGAAGACGGCGTGGAAATAATCATCGTCGTCGATAAGTTGCTGACTGGCTTTGATGCACCGCGCAATACGGTTTTGTATTTAGCTAAGGATCTCCGTGACCATAATTTATTGCAGGCTATCGCCCGGGTGAACCGGCTTTGCGAAGACGGGGAGATGCCCAAAACCGCCGGATACATCATCGACTATTCGGAGAACGCCAAGAACATCGATACGGCCATGAAGCTATTCGGTAATTTTGAGCAAGAGGATGTGGCAGGGGTGACTATTGACGTACGCGATAAGGTGGTCGAATTGGAGAAAAGCTATGCGGCCCTGCATGAAGTATTCAAGGGGCTGGGTCCAAAGGCCGATGACGAGATACTGATTCAGCATTTGAACGACGACGCAGAGCGTGATGAATTTTATGAGAAGTTAAGGGATTTTGTGCGGGTGTTCAGCGAGTGTCTGGCACTGCGTGATTTCGGTCGTGAGTTCAAGCAGGTAGATCAGTATCGTCGCGAGCTGCATAAGTTCGTTGAGCTACGCAAGAGCGCCAGCGTACGCTACGCCGATGAGGTTGACCTGTCGGAATACCGTCGGCGATTGATAGATATCCTGGATGTCTACGTGAACGCGGAGGAGGTGGAGTTGCTGACTACGCCGGTCAATATCACCGACGTGGAAAAGTTCGAGCAAGCCATCGAAGAATTGGGTTCAGACCGATCAAAGGCCGAAGCTATCGCCATGCAGACTGAGAAAAGCATCACTGAAAACTTGGTTCGCGATCCGGAGTTCTATCGGCGCTTCTCGGATAAGATCAAGGAGATTCTTGAGCAGATGCACGCAAGCAAGATGGCAGATGTCGAAGCTCTGAAGCAGTTGAAGCTGATCAAGGATAAGGTAATCAACAAGAAAGACGACGGTGTGCCGGTGGGGTTGCGTGACAGTGAAGGATTAGGAATCTTTTACCGCAACATCGGTCCGGAGTTAGCCGAAAGGGGACTTGACGAGAAGGCGGTCGAGGAGACGGTGCGGGGGTTGTTTGAAGTGCTGGAGGCGGAGGTGATCGTAGACTGGTATCGAAATATGGAGGTGCGGCGGGTAATCAGGGGAAAACTGGATGATTATCTGTATGACGTGGTTCAAACTGAGCGGGGCGTGGAATTGGATGAAGAAGGACGGAAGCTGTTGGTCGAACAGGCTTTGCAATTGGCGCAGAACAATAATGAACTGTTTTCCGTATGAAGCGGTTATGCTTTAAATACGGCCGGCTTCGATTCGAGTATGAGTTGATGCGGCGCGAGCGCAAAACCATGGGGCTGACCGTGCGGCCTGATTCAAGTATCGTGGTGAAGTGTCCGCTTGAGATTGAACAGAAAGACGTGGATGCCTTTCTGCGCAGGAAGTGGGCTTGGTTGAATCGGCAGTTGAATTTTTTTGAGCGGGGCAGAAAGATCAGGCTCGTACAAGAATACGTTTCTGGTGAGAGTTTCTTGTATCTTGGTCGGCAATACATGCTGAAGGTGAAACGTGGCAGGGTGGAGGGAGTGAAATTGAACCCCGGACGAATACTTCTGTTCACCAATCAGTCGGTGCGTGACGGACAGCATAACCGCCAGATGCTTTCACGATGGTATCGAAAGCGCGCGGTAATTATTTTTGCCGAACGGTTACAGGTGGGGGCGGATAGATTCAAATTGAAGCAGTTGCCAGATTTGCATATAAAAAAGATGAACCGCCGTTGGGGGAGTTATCTGCGCGGAAAAGTCATTCTGAACCCAGCATTAATCAGGGCCTCCAAAGATTGCATAGATTATGTAATTGCCCATGAACTGTGCCATACACAGCATAAACGTCATGATAAGCCGTTCTACAATTCTCTTGATAGAATGTATCCTGGATGGCAGAAGGTTAAGGAGAAGTTAGAATTGCGTTTTGGTTAAGTCATTCACACAATATGAAAAATAACATCGTCTATATATTCACCAATGAGGCCATGCCAGGCTGTGTTAAGATTGGCATTACCGATGATGTTGAGCGCCGGATGAAGGAAGTTTATACCTCAGGCGTTCCGTTATCGTTTGAATGCTTCTATGCTGCCGAAGTCGAAGATGCTGCTTTAGTTGAAAAGAAACTGCATTTTGCATTCGCGGACGTGCGAATGAACGACAGGCGAGAGTTTTTTCGAATACTTCCTGAGCGTGTCAGGGCTGTCCTAGAGCTGATTGCGATCAAGGACGCAACTCCTCGCAATGAAGTTTTTGAAACAGTTGATGATAAGCATGCCGTGGAGGTGGCAAGAAAACGTCGTCCACCCTTCAATTTCAACATGCTCGGAATAAAACCAGAGAGCATATTGACGTTCAGCGAAGATTCCAAAGTGACATGTCGCGTAATTGACGCCAAGAAAATCGAGTTTCGTGGCAAGCAAACTAGCCTATCGGATGCTGCGATGATTGCCCTGCGCGAGAAGGGATACAGTGGCACATCTTACGCCGGACCGGATTATTGGGAATATGAGGGAGAGACGTTATCGCAAAGGAGAATGCGAATGGAGGAAGAAGCCTGAGCTTGGCTTCTGAATCCGCAACCAGGGGATATATCCCTTGACACCCCCACCAATCATGCTAAACTACCCCCAGCCTCGATGATATGGGGAGGTCGGGCGGATAATCAAGCTTGGCCAAACACCACCCCGAGGAGAGCGCAAATTTGCCCTAAGTAATTTCCTTAGGTACAATCAGCCTGTTATGGCTGCTAGATATTCGCGCAGAAAGAAAGGAAAGAAGAAGAGGTCCAAGGACGGTGACAGCAACAAAGAAGCTCAGTCAGTGTCCAAGGGGTTCATCGAGGTAAACGGCGTCGTGGAGGAAAGCCTCCCGGCAGGCACTTTTCGGGTTCGTCTCGAAAACGGCCAGGAGATACTCGCCCATCTCTCCGGCAAGATGCGGATGTACAGAATCCGCCTCCTACCCGGCGATGAGGTCAAATGCGAGATCACGCCGTACGACCTGACTAAAGGCAGGATAGTTTTCCGGTACTGATTTAAGGCTAGCTGGGCCCTTCGGCTCCCTCTATGGGGTCACTCGGGGTCTACGACTAGACAAGTCCGGATTATTCCTGTAAAGTGTCAGGCGCATGAACCCAATGGCCTGAATTAACCTCCGGCTATGGGAGGTTGTTGTTTTATTAGAGGGTGTTGAGGACCTGTGGCTGATCAACGGGATTGTCGCGGTCGCCTGCGGGCTCCCTTCCCGCCACACATCTTTAATCAGAGAAGGCGGGACCCCGCTAACGCCGGGGCGCAATGACAAAAAAGGGATTGTCGCGGCTAGATCGTGGACTCCCATGCATCGATATAGATTATGAAAGTACGGGCATCAGTAAAAAAGATCTGCAGGGACTGCAAGGTCATCAGGCGTGGCAAGCGCCTGTACGTGATCTGCAAGACCGTGAGGCATAAACAGCGGCAAGGCTAACATATATTATGGCAGTAGCACGTATTGCAGGAATCACTTTGCCGAACAGGCGCGCTGAAATCGCGCTGACTTATATTCGCGGCATCGGTCGGACCCGTTCGACGAAGATTCTCGAGAAACTCGAAATCGACAAGAACATTCGGATGAACGACATGGACATCGCGGACGTCAACCGCCTCCGTGAGGAGATCGAGAAGAAGTACCGCGTCGAAGGCGAACTGCGTCGTGACACCGCGGCCAACATCAAGCGTCTCAAGGAGATCGGTTGCTGGCGCGGCATGCGTCACATCAAGGGCCTCCCGGTCCGCGGTCAGCGCACCAAGACGAACTCCAGGACCAGCCGCGGCAACGTCCGCCGCACCATGGGTTCGGGTAAGACTAAGATTGAGAAGAAGTAGAGCTATGGCTGAAGAGAACACCAATAAGACAGCGGGAGAAGGAGCAAAAGGGGCAGAAGCGGGAGAAGAGACCGCTAAGACTGCGCCTGTCGTTGAGGCTGCTCCTGCGTCAAACGCGACCGCTCCGCTCGTCGCTGACGAGGCTCCGAAGTCCCGGCCGGTCCAGTCCAAGAAGGCCAGCAAGGGCAAACGCGGCAAAAAGCGCGCCATCAGGAACGTCAGCACCGGCCGTTGCTACATCCAGGCGACCTACAACAACACCATCGTCACCCTGACCGACCCGAACGGCAATGTCCTGGGCTGGTCTTCGGCGGGCGTCTGCGGTTTCCGCGGCCCCAAGAAGTCCACTCCGTACGCGGCGGGCATCATCGTCAGAGACGCCGCGGAAAAAGTCAAAGACACCGGCTTGAGGGAAGTGGCCGTGTTCGTACGTGGTATCGGCAGTGGTCGCGAGGCCGCGGTCCGCGCCCTGCACGCCAATGGCATCAACGTCATGGGCATCAAGGACGTCACTCCGATTCCGCATAACGGTTGCCGGGCAAGGAAGCCCCGCCGCATCTAGCTGAAATACTATGGGAAGGAATCTAGAACCCAAATGCAAACAGTGCCGTCGCGAAGGCATGAAGCTCAACCTCAAGGGTGAGAAGTGTATGACGGCCAAGTGCCCGATGATCAAGAGGGCCTACCGCCCGGGTCAGCACGGTCCGACGCGGCGCGTCCGCATGACGCCGTATGGCACCCAACTCCGCGAGAAGCAGAAAGCCAAAGCGAGCTACGGACTGCTGGAGAAGCAGTTCCGCAACTACTTCGAGAAGGCCAAGAAGGTGACCGGAAACACGACCGACACGCTGATCCGACTCCTCGAGCAGCGCCTCGACAACGTCGTCTACAGGCTCGGCCTTTCGAGGTCGCGCGCGCTGTCCCGTCAGATCGTCAACCACGGCCACGTGCTCGTGAACGGCAAGACCGTCACTATCCCGTCGTACCAGGTACGCGCCGGCGATGTCATCGAGTTGACGGACAAGATCAAGAGCGGCACCCTGCTTCAGAGCGAAATGGGACGCCTGGACCAGTACACGACTCCGACCTGGCTGCACGTCGATGCGGAACAGTTTTCCGGCAAGGTACTGCACGCCCCGCAGGACGAGGAGCTGAGACAGAATTTCGATCCCAAACTTATCGTTGAGTTCTATTCGAGGTAACCCCTCGCTATAAAAAAGGAGGAGCAATCATATGGAAGAAGTATTACTGCCATCTAAGATCGAAGTCACCCCGGGAGAGGCCGCCAACACGGCGATGCTGACCGTCGAGCCGTGCTATTACGGTTACGGAACCACGCTCGGTAACGCGCTCCGTCGGGTGATGCTGTCATCCCTGCCGGGAGCGGCTGTGATCGCGGTCAAGATCAACAACGCGCAACACGAGTTTTCGGCCGTCGACGGCGTCAAGGAAGACGTCCTGGAGATCATCCTGAATCTGAAGGAACTGCGCATGAAGGTTCACACCGACGAGCCGGTGCGCCTGCATCTCACCGCCAAGGGCGCCAAGAAGGTGACGGGCGCTGACATCCAGGCGAACTCGGACGTCGAGGTCGCCAATCCGAAACAGCACATCTGCACGCTGACCGACAAGAAGTCGGAGATCGAGATGGATATCTTCGTCGGCCGCGGCCGCGGCTTCGTGCCGGTCGAGGAGCGCGAAGAGGAGAAGCTGGAGCTCGGAACGATCGCCATCGACGCCGTCTACTCACCGGTCCGCGAGGTCGGCTACAAGGTAGAGAACGCGCGCGTCGGCGACATCACGAACTACGATAAATTGGTGATGGACATAGAGACAGACGGCACCATCACGCCGAAGGAAGCCGTTGACCAGACGGTCAGCATTCTCTTGGATTACTTCTCGATGTTGACTGACCAGCCGGTCGTTGAAGGGGCAGAAGCGGGAGAAGAAGCGGAGGAAGAGGTTGATGACGAGGAGGAAGAGAAGCCTAAGAAGAAGACCAAGAAGGCCAAAAAGTAGCATGAAGGCCGACCTAAGCCTATGAGACATCGCAAGTCCGGAAAAACGCTAGACAGGAAGAAAGGGCCGCGCGAGGCACTCCTTAGGAGTCTCGCCACCAGCGTAATCCTGTACGAGAAGATCAAGACGACCAAGGCGAAGGCCAAGGCCGTGCGTCCTATGGTTGAAAAGCTGATTACGGTCGGCAAGGACGGAACACTCACTGCCAGACGCCGTGTCAATCGCGTGGTCTACGGTGACAACGCCGTGAAGAAGGTCATGGAGGAGATCAGCCCGCGATACAAGGACCGCCAGGGTGGATACACGAGGATAACCGGCATCGGGACTCGCGAAGGCGACGGTGCTGAGATGGTTCAGATTGAATTGGTATAGTTATGGCGACTGAAATCAAAAGGGAATTGGTGAAGATCGACGCGACGGGCCGGAGTATCGGACGCGTCGCGAGCGAAGCCGCGGTATTGTTGCAGGGTAAGCACAAGCCGCAGTACGAGCCGCACATCGACCTTGGCGACACGGTTGAGATCAGGAACGCCGCCAAGGTGAATATCATCGGCGACAAGCTGGAACAGAAGACATACTATCGTTACAGCGGATGGCCGGGCGGTCTTAAGGAGCGGAAGCTCAAGGATGTTATGGCCAAGGACCCGGCGGAAGCAATGAAGCGGGCGGTCAACAACATGCTACCGAAGAACAAGCTCCGCAAGGGGAGGATGAAGAGACTCAAGATTCACAACGACTAATTATGGCGGAAGAGAAGAAAGACAAGAAATCAGCGGCATCCCCTCCTGCCAAGGCTGCGGGGGGCAAGAAGAAGGCTCCGGCAAAGAAGCCGGTTGCGAAGAAGGCCGCTGCACCGAAGAAGGTTGTAGCGAAGAAGCCTGCCGCCAAGAAGTCCGCGGCTAAGCCGAAGGTCGCTGACACGAGCAAGGCCACCAGGCGTGAGAAGAAGGAGAAGCGTCCGGACGGATACTTTTACGCAGTCGGTCGCAGGAAGCGTGCCGTCGCCCAGGTCAAGTTCTACCCGGAGGGGAAGGGCGAGATCATGGTGAACGGTAAGGATTACAAGGCCTACTTCCCGGTGTTCGCGTTGCAGGAAGCGATCGAGACTCCGTTGAGGGCCGTCGGCATGGAGAAGACCAAGGTTGAAGTGAAGGTCCAGGGCGGAGGGATCCGCGGACAGGCCGAAGCCGCCAGGCACGGCATCTCGCGCGCGTTGCTCCTGTTGAATCCTGAATACCGTTCGAGCCTGAAGAAGCTGGGTTTTTTGACAAGGGACCCGCGGGAGAAGGAAAGGAAGAAACCGGGCTTGAAGAAAGCGCGTCGCGCCCCGCAGTGGTCGAAGCGTTAGACCAGATATTGAAAGCCGGCTCCGAAAGGAGCCGGTTTTGGTTTTACGCGCGGGTGTGTTAAGAACGGGATTGCCGCGTCGGCTGCGGCCTCCTCGCAATGACAAGGAAAGGAGGCGTCCGTTTCATTCGTGCGCGCGGGTGTGTTAAGAACGGGATTGCCGCGTCGCTCCGCTCCTCGCAATGACAAGGAAAGGAGGTGCTCGTCTCATTCGCGCGCGGGTGTGTTAAGAACGGGATTGCCGCGTCGGCTGCGGCCTCCCCGCAATGACAAGGAAAGGAGGCGTCCGTTTCATTCGTGCGCGCGGGTGTGTTAAGAACGGGATTGCCGCGTCGGCTGCGGCCTCCTCGCAATGACAAGGAAAGGAGGTGCTCGTCTCATTCGCGCGCGGGTGTG
>JAYEJB010000056.1:0-29997 GCA_034716415.1 Patescibacteria group bacterium | reverse complement strand
GGAGCGCGGGCACCTTCCAGTGGATATAATTCCGCCGCCCAATCCTTCAATCCCCCTTTGAAATCCAAGACGTTGGTGAAACCCGCCCCTAAAAGCTGCTGCGCCTTGATAGTGGAGAGTTCGTCCCTGAAATTCGCGGCGTAGACGATGACGGACGCGTCCAGATCACCCTTGACCAGCTCGATCATCTTCTCGATAAAGCCCTCACCAGGCTCGACTGAAACCGCCTGCGGTACATGCAGGCTCTCGTATGACTTCTCACCCAGAAGATCGACGAGCACGAACTCGACCCCTGTATCCATGAGCTTCTTCAGATCGTCGCTTGTGATCTCTTTGACATTCATATCGTTATACTACTTGCGCGGCCTTAGATTTCTCGAGGGTCACCGTCACACCGTGCCGCTCGAGTTCCTCCAGGAATCCTTGTTCATCTTCATCAAGTCCCAGCACCATGCGCCTGAACGGCGCTTCCTCGGCCAACTCGATCGTGACGTAATACGGCTTACCTCTTTTGACGTACCAGAACTCCTTACCTTTCCTGGTCCAATACGTCCCAGCCTTGATGACTCCAGGAATGAATGTACCCGGAACCCGCACTTCCAGCAAGCGCGGCTCCGGCACGCCCGCCTTGACCTCGCGGATATGGTCCGCAGAAACGGCGATCGAGCGCCTGCAACTGCAGATCTTCTCTGCGGCGGTCAGTTCCACTATCAGACTGCCTTCAGACAGCTGTATTCGCATATATTGTTGGTCAGTTGGATACCTGGAAGTAGAGCGTGGTCCCGTTACGACCAGGTGCACCGGTCGCGTTCAGCACACCGCTTCCGCCGCCCGCTGTGGGGGCCGTAAGCAGCTCCAAAGTCACCTCTTCTTCCTTATACTCAAGATTAGCATAGAAAGCACATTTTTTCCCGTCTGCCGTGACCGTATAGGTATAACCGGTGTCGAAATCACTCCCGGTCTTCGGGTCTTTGGGCGTACGCGCCATGGCTTTGGCGTATTGCGGGAATTTCACTTTCAGCTCCTCGACAATTATCGACAGGTCGTGCTGACCTGCCCCGTCATCAGGCATGTAGCAGGATGACTGGAGCATGCGGCCGAACTGGGCCAGATCAGACTTACGCTTGGTATCGCGAGCCTTAAGCCTGGCACCGCCGGTCGCAATGACGACGACGCCTGCCAGTACAGCAATTATGGCGATTACTGTCAATATCTCGATCAGGGTGAGGCCCCCGTCTCTCCTGAACGGAATCATATCGTCACGAGTCCGCCCAGGGTATTCAGATAGACCGGAATCAGGATGACTATCCCTATGAGCGGCAGGATGAACATCACCGCAGTGATAATCAGCGTCCACATGAAGAATTTACGCATCTTCTCGACCGAACGATAGGTAGCATCGATTTTCTCCGTCAGTTCACTAAGTTTGGCTTCGAATTGTTGGTCCATAGAGGGTTGAATGAGAGAGTTAGAGAGTGAGAGAGTCGTCCGTAAATACTTTCTCACTTTCTCACTTTCTCACTTTCTTTCTTTAGCATATACGCCGCGAGCAACGTGCTGATGGGCACGGCGCAAATAAGCGCTGAACTCCCAACCAGAGTACGGATCACCTCTTCCATTATGATCTGGCTGTTCAGAATTACCCAAAAAGGCTGGTACCGATTGGCGGCGAAAAGAAGAAAGAGCGGCAACGATGCGCCCAGATAGGCGAGCGCCAGCGTATTGATCATCGAAGCGATGTGTTCCACGCCGACGGAATTGCCGCGACGATACAATTCTCGGACCGATAGTTTCGGATTGGCCTTTCTGATCTGATCCACCGCGGCCACCTGGGTGGTCGTGATGTCATCGAGCACGCCGAGCGCGCCGAGAATGATACCCCCCAACAGGAGTCCACGCAGATTGATCTCCCCAAGTCCGAGTTTCAGATAGAACGCCTCCTCACTGCCGAAACCGGTAAGCCTGGCAAGAGAAACGAACGCCACCGCCAGCACCGCGGCTATAGCGAGAGTCGCCAACGTAGCAAGCAGCGCGATACCCGTCCGCCTGTTAAAGCCGTGCGCCAAAAAAAGCGAAAAGACAGCGATGGCCAACGCGCCGATCAGGCTGACGATGAGGGGATTCTTGCCGTCGAGAATACTCGGCACGACGTACAACGCCAACACACCGACACTGAACAGCAGTCCGATCGTCGCCGTAATCCCCTTCAGCCGACCGAAGATGACCGCCAGGACCAGAAACACCAGGAACACCAGCGCGGCCGCCGGTATGCGATAGTTATCGAGAATGAACCACCCTTCTTCACCAGCCGCGGGACTCCTGCCTACGACGACCTTGTCCCCCGGACTCAATCCGCCCCCTTCAGCGGACACGTTATCGCCATACTGCGTCATCTCGCGCTCAACGCCTTTCTCTGGACCATTCAGTATCTCGAGACGCACCGTCCTGTACGGCTGGGTGAAGCCGCCACCGAGATCTTCGATACCCTCGTCGGTTATCTCCAAGATACGGCCGAGCATGAACTCATCCTGTACTGACGCTCCTTCATGAGCTGACGCCGTGACCGGCGGTAGCGCGAACAGGAACAGGACCACCATACCCAAAACGACCGCCAGCATCCTATGCGCGACGGTCGCCCCTATCGTCATTCCTGTCCGGACGGGTCGCCCAGCCATGTGAGACTTCAACTATTTAAATATTTGTTGATCTGCTCAACGAGTAAATCCGGTGACAGCTTCTGCTTCGGGATATATGACGAGGCACCCAGATCTATCGCCCGCCGAGCGTCGCTCTCTTCACCCAAAGCGCTGATCATCACTACCGGAAGATCCTTGTAGTCATCGTGATCGCGCAGGGATTCCAACAGGCCGTAGCCATCGAGCATCCCCTTCTTCTCCGGCATCATCACGTCGAGCGTGACGAGATCAGGACCGAATCTCTTGACCGCATCGAAGCCGGACGCGGCATCGAACGCGTGTTCGACCGTAAAACCTCTCCGGGACAGGATCTCACGGTAAAGGCTGGCGTAGAACGGATCGTCGTCTATACAGAGTATTTTCTTTGACATAGTCGTGGCGGTAGATTACTGGATAATTCTACGATGAATCGAAAAATCAGTAAAGGTAAGAGGTCAAGGGTGTGTGTATAAGAGAGCGGGAGAAGGGGCAGAAGCGGGAGAAGGGGCAGAAGGTGTAAATTGAGCGGAGAAAAATAATATCTCCGCTTTCTCCGCTTTTTAGCTCCTTCACTCCTCCCCTCCTCCCCTCCTCGCCTTCCCCCCCAACAAAAAACCAGCGCTGTTGAGTAACGCCGGTTCGACTGAGTCGTAAGTTACAGATCGCAAGAGCCGTGATGGGTGACCCTCAGCCGCACGTGAACGTAATAGAGTTGAGTGCAAAGCTGTGGATCGTAAGCGGTCTCAGATACGTCGAGCGAAAAACTTCCGTTCCGATTCCGCCTGGCCTGTCCCCACGTGCCACAGTCTTCAGCGTCCGCCGACACAGTGCTGACGCAGACCGCCGCGCAATCTATCAAGTGGCCGCCGAGCGGAGTCACATCCACCTCGACCGTATGTTCGGACCTGAAGACGTCGATCTTGGCGACGGTGACCGGCCTACCATCATGCCCATGGCAGATGATTTCCCTGACGCGCTGGTTCTGCATGACCGCAAAGGTGACCGTGTTGTCCACCCTCGCTCCGCAAGACTCGCAACCGGCAAAAACGCAAGCGGCGATAATGACGGTCGTAATGACCGATAGGACCTGGGCTTTCATGACCCCTCCTTTCAATGTTCTAATTGCACTTTCCCAGCCTGAAGACATTTTGTCCACAGTTGGAGGAGCACGACCCACCTCCGCTAAAGCTTCGGTGGGCAGGCAACTCGACAGCGGGGAGAGCGGGGAGAGCGGGAATAGAATCGGTCTTATCCCGATCTTCCCGCTAACGGCCGCAGGCCGTGGTTCCCGCTTCTCCCGCTTCTGCCCCCTCTCCCGCTTCTCCAACCCCCCTCCTTACAAAAACGACCCCTCACCCGAGGAGCCATTTCAATGTCTAGCAACGATGCCTATTGATTTCTCTTACCCAGGTCACCGATAGACTCAAAAGCGCGCAACACTTCAAGCGGCAGCGCGAAAATGACGGTGTTCGACTGATCGGACGACAGGTCGTTCAACGTGTTGAGAGTCCTGAGATGCAAGGCACCCGGAGTCTTCGCGAGCGTTTCAGCGGCCTGCCTGAGATTGTCCGACGCTTCGACCTCACCCCTTGCCTTGATGACCACGGCGCGACGCTCACGCTCGGCCTCGGCCTGCTTACCGATGACGCGCTTCATGTCCTCCGGCAGAACGACATCCTTCAGCTCTACATTTTCGACCTTGATACCCCACGGGTCCGTGAGATTATCGACGATCTGCCTGATCCTGGTGCTGGCTTCATCCCTGTTCTGCAGGAGTTCATCAAGCTCCAGTTCACCGACCACGTTACGCATCGTGGTCTGCGCCAGCTGACTGACGGCGTAACGGTAGTTCTCAACCTCGATGACCGCCTTTGCCGCGTCCGCGACCATGTAATAGATGACGGCGTTGATCTGCGTCGAGATATTATCCTTGGTGATCGCTTCCTGATCCGGGACATCGACCGCCTTCACGCGGACATCCACCTTCCGCATCGACTCGAAGATGGGAATGACTAGACGCCAGCCCGGCATCCGCATGCCTACATATCTACCGAGACGGAACTTCACGCCGCGCTGGTACTGGTTCACCTGCCTGATGGAGATCAGCAGGATGAAACCGATGATTACTAATATGCCTATATACAGACCCATATGGTTTGGGTGAGAGTTATTAGTTTCTTGTTTGGTTGAAGAAAGTGTAACGCATCGGATATTAAAGTGAAAGTTGGCTGAAGGAGGGGGTGGAGTGAGAAAGAGAGAAAGTTAGAGAGTTTAGAAAGTGAGAGAGTCGTCCGTAAATACTTTCTCACTTTCTTAACTCTAAAACAAAAAGACCCGCACTTACGGACGGGTCGATTTCCTAGCCAGCGATGACCACCAGCTCGCCTGAGGTGTTGCCCCCAGCATCGCAAGTGAAGCCGATCGGCAGGACTCCGGGCATGAAACGCACGAAGCGTTCAAGATTCCCGGCCGCCTCATCGAGGCCCAACAGCGTATGGGTCACGAGAAACAGCACGGAATCGCTCACGATCGTCCACGGAACGATCCATGTCCCACCCAACTGTCCGCCATCGGGCAAACACGCTTTCCGCAAATCTCGGAGCAGCGTCACATGGACAAGATTATGGACCGACTGGAACAAGTTGTCCCGCATGTCCGGCGAGTAACGCAGGTACAACAGCACCGAAACTCCGAACGAACTGATGCCCGATGGCGGCCAATCGGTCGGACGGATCGCTCCGATGCTCTTTGACCGCAGATGCCCGGCCTCCCAGATCCGCACCAACTTCACGGACGTGACACGGAACTTGTTTATTCCGCCCGGCTCATCGTCCTGCAGTACATCTTTGGCCGCTCCGAGCAAGGCCTCGGTATCGACCTTGTCTTTCGGGGCCAATCGTACCTGACCGGTTTCGGCAGCCGTGAACAGTTCCCCCAACGTATCCATGACGCCTCCGACGACCGTCAGGTCGAGCCGACCGCGCAAGGATTTCTGAAACTCCTCTCTGCCGGTAGACATGCTCCTCCTCCTGAACTAAAAAGGGCAATGCTTCCACTTTGCCCCTTACGCAGAATTCGTCAAGCTCTGCCGGCGTCAGCCGGCCAGGACGAACCAAGTGCCTGGATCCTCCCGGTCCTCACCGAGCGGAATCATGTCCTGCATGGCGACAGCGATGGAACCTAGCGCGTCGAACAACTTACGGTCCTCTGCCGCAGCCGCGCCGGCCAAATAGAGAACTGTCAGATGACCGTTGGTGCCGACATTCTCCGGGCCAATACTGTCCATGACCATGGCCAGCTTCCTTGAAGTCTGAGTCCTGGCGTTGACCATCGAGAGTCTCACGTGGTCCCATTCTCCGAGAATCTCGAGCAACCTATTGCAGTGACCTTCGATCAGATAATCGCCGATGCCATGTCCGAGATTTACATGAGATCGATCATTCCGGCCAACGAACCTGATGCTGTCCACCTTCGAACCGGTCAGCTTGGAGATGACCGCGGCCGCGAATATCGCGTCGCATCTGGCGCTCTTGGTGAGCGGCCAGAAGCCCTGCTCTGCATTCCGGAAGAAATGCCTCGTCAGAACCTCGAAGCGCTTGACCATATCGTGCGGCGCTCCGACCCTGACCAACATTTCAACGAACTGCCGCCAGTCTTCTTTCCTTTTACTCATCTGGTTCCCCTTTCAAAGACCTCACGGCAACTTACCTCCAGAGAGGCGGCATGTCAATAAAAGAAAGCTTAACAGCTTAATGGCGGATGATGTCTTATGCACAGTTTGGGGCAAAACACAGACAGTCTGTTTCTTGCGAGAAACAGGCTGCCTGTTTTTGCCCCAAACTGTGCATAAGACATCTACCTGACTATATATAAAGAGCTGAAAAGCCTTAATTAAGGAGTCCGGCTACAGGCCGGACATTGCTTTAAAGCTTTTTGCTCCTTCTGCCCCTTCCCTGCCTGCCGACAGGCAGGTCCCGCTCCTATTGTTTGTCTTCTTTTTCATATTGTTCCGGTATCAAAAAGGTCTTTTTCCATTTCTAAAATCCTATTCTCGATTTTAAGCTCCAAAATTTGCTGATTTTTCTTTAACGTTTCCTCAAGATATTGGTCAGTAAGTTGCTTTCGGTAGATATGGGCATCATAGGCTCCCGCGATAATAGCTAATCCAATTACAACGATAAAAGCCCCTGTTACCCATTTGCTTTTTTCTACAAGATTTATTGCGCTTGATAATTCTCGCTCGATTAGACTAAATCGCATCTCGTTATATTCCTGGTAATCTAATTGAAATCCAGGCATATAACTATTCGTTTGGTTTTGTTATTGACCTGAAAAATTCGTCCTTTTGATCTACCGTCCATTCAGTTGGCAATGAAAGCTTGATTACTGATTCTGATTCTTCTGGCGTTATTACGCCTTTCTTCATCAAAAGATTTATCAGATTGAAAACCAACTGAATTGGGTCAAATGGCCCTAATCTTATTCCCATATGAAGCTTGGAATTAAATATTTTTCTTAGCCATCCAAATATATCATGTTTCATATGTTACTTGTCATATTGACTTTGACCTGAAATTTGCTAAGTTCGAGCTACTCTTTAAAACCCTCAATGCCCGGTGCGGGGTTATTGTCCGGGGCAAACGTGTTGCGTTAATTAGTTACTGGGGTTGTTCCCTCTACGGGACGTGAGTAATCGTTTCCCGTAGTGGGGATTACACCCCAGTTAACTCTTAACCCTCACGCCGATGTCTCACGACAAGAGCAAACCGCGTGGGCACTCTCTCCGTGATGAACTGGAGAACTCCGACGGGGCCGAAAACCTCGAAGAAGTCTTTACCAGGTACATCACGAAGAAAGGGAAGCGCATTTACCGGAAGGACGGTAAGGTGTTTCACTTCTTCGTTCGCAAAAAGCGTCCGTAAGTGAGTTCCCACATCCCGCGCCGGACATCGAAGGTTTTAAAGGCCAGTAACGCCTAACGGCGTTTTTTATTTAAGGTGCTTATCCCCTCTGAGAGGGTGGGTTACTTGGTGAGAAGGGATAAACACCTCATGGATAAAAAAGAAGCCCTATTTTGGGCTTCCTGTCACGCCTCTAGGTCAAGAACGTGACAACGTATTCTTCGTAGTATCCGCCGGACGGATCCTGTTTGTTCTCCTTGGTGGGACTGTCGACGGAACCCACCGACAGGATCGGCGTAACGGACACACGTTCCGCCGGTTCTGTTACGGCCTCCGCGATATGTCCCTGTACCTCGCCTCCATGCCAGATCTCCGGAACTTCAGTCTTTGCCAGCAAGGCCATCTCAACCGGGGAGGGTAGCTGCCGCACGTGCGGAGCCGACGGCAAGGCTGGGGTACTCTGCCGCAATCGCGGCCCCATAAGCATCCGATACCACTCCTTGGGTGTCACCCAGGTGACCCTTCCATCGACGAACCTGACGGTAATCAGATAATCCGACCTCTCGAATTCCTGCATGAGGACGCGTAGATTAGGTCGGAACGTGCTGATACCACGATGTCGGATAGCCGCCACCGTCGACACGTTAACGACGAGACGGGCCGCCAGACCGTCAACTGTATCCAGGATGATACTGACGCAATGCTCTCCCAAGAACTCTGCTGAAACGAGATCCTTCTCGGGGTGCGACACCGCCGACACTCTCTTCACGGTCAAGCTCGGCGCGGTCGAACGCGCTTCCCCGTAGGGTATTCTCGCCTTTCCGGATGATACATCCAAACCTCCGTGAGCCCACTTGGCCAGGGGGACGATGAAACACCCGGCTACCAAGACCACTAACATCAAGAAAAAAAGGATCGTCGCCCAATCGCCCTGAAAGAACCAGTAATCCATCCCTCCTCCTCTCCTCATCAATCGATTGCGGGACGTGCTACCTTACGACATCGGACGCAACCTGTCAATACCACCCATGACAATAGGCATGAAGACTCCCCGGGCTGAAGCCCGTGGTATCTGATATCCGAACCGCTTTCATCCACCGTAGCCTACTCCCCCTTCGCCAAGGCTTCGGGGGGTGGATAAAAAAGCCCCGACCCGAATCCGGGTAAGGGCTTGTCGCACCGAGAAGCTCTCGGTTCAATCGCTCAAAGTGAACGGGTGTGGAACTTCGATCACGACAGCGCCGGTCGCCGACTGTTCCGCCCTGTCGAGCGGCTCGTGAACCAGACGCATGTCGATCCTGTCCGTGACCTCGTCCGCCGGCCAAGGGTCGGGGCTAGTGTCACGGGCACCCGTGTCTTCGTAGTAACCTGTGTCCTCTACCCAATGCGCCTGAAGCATATCGAGCCACTCGTCGATGTTACCGTCGCTACCGGCCGGTCCGACGATGATGTCGAACAGGTCGTTCATCGGCATCGGCCGCATCGTCTCATCCGACATAGCGACAAGACACATTCCAGGACGACCCTTCATCTTCATGATGGCATCCTTGAACGCGACCGGGCCGCCGTCTCGAGACAGGTAGCGGTCAGCGATTTCAGGCAGGACAGCGAACGAGACCAACACCTCTTTCCCGTCCTCATCGATGACCGTCATGTGCACGGTCGCCGCAGTTGCCTCGTCCTGAGGTTCACACCGGAGCGGATCCCAGAGCAAGAAGTGAACCATCTCCTGTTCCTCGTCCGGTTCCGATACGCTCGCCTGCTCCATCCCATCCGGAACGTCCCGGGTGTCGTCAGATGAAATACCCGACTCCACGGACAGCTTGAGCTGCCGAACGCGCTCTCTCTCTTTCCGAACCAGCATGACCAGGCCGAGCACCATCCCGACGATACCAAGCGCCACCATCACAGTCACACACATCATGTACGTATCCATTTCCCCTCTCCTTCAATTCCGCACACGGCGGAGTTATAGGGCTATCAAACGCAAAATGTACGAACAGAGCAATTTAGCACTTATACCTGACCCTGTCAAGTCCAAGAGAGCAAAAAAGTCGATAATTACGTATAAAACAGAACTTTTTTTTATTGGGGTTAGAAAGTGAGAGAGTTAGAGAGTGAGAGAGTCATACAGGAGTCCGGCTTGCGGCCGGACACTTATCTTAACTTTCTTGCTTTCTCTCTCCGATAAAAAACACCTCCTATCCATAAAGTATGGGGGTAAATCCTTTGATGATAGAATATCGATATATGTGCGGACGTTTCGACATACAATTGCCGACCGAGTCGCTCGGCAAGATATATCAGGCGGATATCGCGAATATCGAAGATTTTACGCCGCGATACAACATCGCGCCTGCGCAATTCGCTCCGGTGCTGTTCGGGGACACGAAACGCGAGTTCGACTTCGCCCGCTTCGGAATGCATCCGGACTGGTTCAAGTTCAAGAGTCGCGACCTGACTAATCTGTGGAAGGAGACCTTACTCGATAAGCCGTTCTTCCGGCACCGGCTGGAACAGAACCGCTGCATCCTGCCGGTCAGCGGATTTTACGAATGGAAGAGGAGCGGCGGTCGCAAGACACCGTTCAGGTTCAGGCCGGCCGAGGATGAGGTATTCTCCCTGGCCTGTATCTGGGAAATCGGTACGTTCCGAGGGCAAAAATCCCCCTCTTTCGCCATCATCACCGGCCCATCGAACGGTATCATGAAGCCCGTGCATGACCGGATGCCCGTAATCCTCAAAGATGAATTCGTGGGTGGCTGGCTCGATCCGGAAACCGAAATGGACAACCTCATCGATATGATGGGTCGCTATTCTGATTCAGGAATGGAATCCTATCGGGTAAGCACCCGAGTCAACAATCCACGGAACGACGACGCGTCGTTGATAGAACCGACCTAGCCTGGCCCTACAATTCAGCAATATCACCCTTTACTAAGTATTTATTGATCTTATCCATCTCGGATAAGACTTTTTCGCGTCCGACCGGAGATGCATGCCAGTTATTTTGACCGAATCCCAATAGATCGTATGTGACGGGCAAGAAGTCGATATTATCCGGAAAGTGACGCTTTAGAGTCATGAGCGCCCGTCTGACGTGATAACATTTCGCGATCACCAATATCCGTCGCACATCCTGAAAACCGATTTCCTCTTCGATGATCTGCTTAGAGAACAATACGTTCTCGAGAGTATTCGTCGATTTGTCCTCAATCACGATATCGGCCAGGTTTACACCCATGTCAATCAGGTTGAGCGCCATCTCCCTGGCCTCGTTCCTGCCGGTATGGCGGTTCTTGCCGCCACTCAACAATATCTTCTCTGTCAATCGATCGTAATAGATTTTTTTGACCTGCTTTAGCGGTTCCCGATATTGCGTTCCGAAGACCATAGCCAAATCAGCGGACTCGGGCCGCGACTTGAAAAACATATATTCTGTGATTTTTTCGACATCCATAGACGAATATCTTTTAGTACAAATCAGATAAAGTGGCAAGCGACGACTGTGGACTATTTTATAAATCACGGATGGGGCGATGAAGACTCCCCGGGCTGAAGCTCGGGGTATCTGATAATCACGACTTCTCTCATCCGCCGAAGCTTACCCCCTTCGCTCCACCTTCGCTAAAGCTTCGGAGGGGCACGCTGAAGCTGTGGGGGCGTTCATCCACGGCCTGCCTGCCGGCAGGCAGGGCTGAAGCCGTAATTTTCTGCGGAGGCGGATAAAAAGGGCGACCGAGATAAGCTCTCCGCCCTATTTTTAGACCTCAAACCATCAGTCATCCGCCCAGCGATACTTCTCCGGAAAGGTGTCGTACGGCCGCTCCGTAAGAATGCCGGTGATCGATTCGGTGAGACTCTTCACCGAATATCCACTCGCGATTCCGCTACCCGAAGACTCGGCTTCAGCTCCGATGATGGCCGACTCCAATTCTCTCATCGCGTTCCGGGACGACAGCAACACTCGCCGAACGGCATCCCGGGAAAAACCGCTCTCCACCCAGTCGATGGCGCTCTTGAGCACTCGCGACTCAATCTCGTACGACGCGTCCTGAAGCGAATAGAACCGCCTGCGCCCGCTGAACGACGGGGCCTTCTTGATGTCCCATAGCCGATCCTGATAGCGGCACACGATAGGCGCCAACCACTTCACGGCGACCGTTTTCAGGCACATGTAGACCGTGGCCACATCGCGACTGACGGAGAACTCGTGATATCCTTCGAACGGACTGCGACGATACAGACGTTCCTCATCCTCCATGATCTTTTCGAGCGCCGTACCATCGAACACGCGCATCGATTTCGAGAGGGTGACCGCGAATCCGTGCTGTTCGAGCTTAACGAGGTCGTTGCGGAGCGTGGCGAGCGTGGTGTACGGATTGAAGATGATGAAGCCCGGCACGATACTGATGTCGGCCCCGCGCAGACAACGGATGCCACGCTCGATATCCTGCACTGTCTCGCCTTTCCTGAACATCTTCAGTGTCTTCGGATCGAAACTCTCGACACCGATGAGGATACGTTCGAATCCGGCCTCACGCAGCATATGACACGATGCTCGGTCGAGATCGCTCGCTCGCGTGAACGCCATCAGGTGCAATCCGTTCAGTCCACGCCGAATCAACTCCCCACACAGTCTCACGACATGCTCCCGCCCGGCCTTACCCGGCCCGAACAGGTTCGGGTCGTTGAACTTGATCGCGGTCGCACCGAACTCACGGTGCAGATATTCGATCTCATCGACGATGCTCACGGGGTCACGCCCGCGCCAGCCCGGCCCGCACGACACGCGCTCGAACCCGCTGTTCGAACAGAACGTGCAGGCCGCGTAACAGCCCCTGCTTCCGACGACGGTAACATACCCCGTCTTGTCCAGGCACACCCGTGACAGGTCGCGTGATGGCGCGGCCAGACTATCAAGATCGGGCTTCAGAGGACGGCCCTTGAACGACAGCCCACAATCTCCGCGCACGCAGAGCCCCGGCACATCGTTTATGGCGGCATCTGACACGACCCGCTCCACCAACTCGGCGAACGTCAGCTCACCGTCACCCAGCACGACCGAATCGACGGCCGGTATCTCGTTGAGGACATGCGACACGCTCAACGTGGCTCCCACTCCACCGCAACAGATATGTGAACTCACCCCCCTGCCCCTAAGCCCTTCAACCACCAGCTTCAATGACGGCAAAGCGCGCTGTAATACCGAGAACCCGATGACCGCCGCCGGGCGGGCGACGATCTCTCCCACGGTCTCCTCGATAGTAAGCGCCTGCAGATCAGCATCCAATATCTCGACCGACAGTCCCCTTCTCCGCAGTTCAGCGGCCAGGTACATCAGCCCCATCGGCTCTTTCGGATTGTAATCCGGCGTGCGGCCGCTCTGGTACATCGGTGGTAGCACGAGCAAAGCATCCAGTTTGCGTCCCATCTCATGTCTCCTTTCGTGGCGTTTGACCGCCAGTTGTAATGAACATGCCCTATACCTAATACATCGCGGTAGATTGTTCAATGATTAATAAATTAGGCTAAAATAAGCCAAATTATCGACCAAATCTATTTTATCCACAGATATCCATCAAAACTGACAGGCAGTTTCGATGAGCTTCTGTGTATAAGTTAGGAAGACGGGGATCAAGCCGATTAAAAAACCCGCGCCATATGACGCAGGTCGTTCACGATGGAGTCACTTCGCCTGACGTTCGTCCACCAGCTTGCCGCGAACGTTTTCCCAACGCACGATGGTGACCGGCGAATCCCAGTCCAGGTCCGGATAGAACCGGTGCATCTGCTTCAGCATCTGCCACTGATCGATGAACCCGTCGGCTTCCAGCTCTTCCCTAGTAAGATCACACAACCTGCAATGCCGCACTTCGATGATGTCGGCCATGACACACCACGGCTCGATCTGACAGCAAAGCATCACCGGACCGGGTCGATAGTCGCGATGCCCCTCGCGCAGAGTGATGCGCTTGCGACCGTCTTCGACCGCCTCCCGCATCAGCGGATCCGGCGCGATAAGTAGTGCCTGCAAAGGATGTCTCATTCTCTCACCTCCTAAAGGACTCTGACCGGACAGTATCAAACTAAAAATGAACGACAAGACATTCGTGTGGATAACACGCGGCGGTTTGGCAAACCAGCCCCGCCTTGTTAAGGTGGTCAACTGACCTTTCACAGGAGATGCTGATGAGAAAGTTCAAGCCATACATCGGAATCACCGGTTTCGAAAACGCCGAGCAGGCCACCAAGATGTGTCAGGTCCTATCCGCCAACTGCGCCGTAGACCGCGATCGCCGGCTCATGGTCGGAGTGATGATGAACCGGGAGACGCTGAACGGTCAGCCGAGCGAGTGGACCGATGTCTGGCCGGACCGCGACGAGATCCGGCACATCTTCACCGATCATCATCGCGCCATGAACACGATCCATTACGTGGATGACAGGTTCGATGATTTGCTGACACGCCTGACCCACGCGGCCGGCTACGGCGGTTATGAGCTGGACGCCATCCAAATCGATGTGCCCTGGCCTGACGTAGACGGCATGATGACCTTCTGCGACATCTACCGACACCTGCAGATTGTCCTTCAGCTCAACACCGTGGCGCTTAAGATGGCCGGCGACGATCCGGCCACGGTCGTGCGATGGCTCTCCGATTACAACGGCGCGGTCGACTGCGTCCTGCTGGACAAGAGCGAAGGACAGGGAAAACCCCTGAATCCGGATGAGCTCCTGCCGTTCCTGCGCGCCATCCGCACGCATATTCCGGATCTCTCCCTAGCGGTCGCGGGCGGACTCGGCCCGGACACACTGCATTTCGTCGAACCGTTCTTCGAGGAGTTCCCGGACATCAGCCTGGACGCGTGCGGTCAGTTGCATCAGGAGAAGGACCAGCGAAAACCGCTCGATCCGAATCGGTCAGAACTCTACATCCAACGCGCAACACAACTGTGCACCGAGGCGCTCATTTGAGACCGCCATCCCCGCCGGAGATATCCGGCTTTTTTAATTGACCATGACGGCTAAACTAAGGCATCCTACAAAATAGACCCAGAGAATGCCTAACGCTAAAATTATGGAACCAGGCACCAATATCGGCTATTCCCCGGACAAGATGAAGCCCGAAGAAGAATCAATCGATCAAGCCATTACGAAGATCGATGAGACACCCCCCATCATGGAAGATGAAGTGGCCTTATCTGAACCTCCCGAGAAGATGGCGGTACCTGAAACTAAAATCGTTTCACCCACCCTACCAGAAACCCTAATCGTTTCCCCCGAAATGAAATCCGGTCCGAAGAAGACAAAATTGAGACTCACGATGATACAATCGCAAAGCGAGATTGACAAGAAGTTCGATCCGACAGGCTCACTTGAGACAACCCGACCGATCCCCACGGAAGTCATGGAACATGCTGAAAGCATCGCGCTGATGATCGAAGCTGACCCAAGCAAGGCTTCAATACTCGACCTGAAAGAAACTCGCCGATTCGTGACAGGTAAAGAGGCCCGGGCTGAACAGGCGGTTAGGATCGAGGCTCACCGCAAAGTGGGACGAAAAATATTCAAGGAAAACCCCGAAGCGTTCGTCGAGGCGTTCGGTTACGGCGGCTCGGACCTCATTCCGCGCAACGAGCGTATCCAGATCGCGTCAGAATGGATCACCGAAGGGGAAAAGAGTCCGGATTATCTCTTGAGGAAAGGGATACTGACGGCTGATGAGCTGATCGGCGCAATCGAAAGCACGCCCGAAAACACCAAAGATACGCTCATGGCAGAGGTGTTCAAGGCGAAAGGGGGTGAGCCCCTGTTCGAAGTCCGGCAACAGCTCGAGAAGATGGGTGAAATGAACGAAGCCGGCACCGAATTCCTGAATGATGTCGCCGCCAGATTCCCCGAACTCGGCGCACAGGAACGACTTGAACGAACCATGGACCTGCGCGGAGAACAGGTTGGTAGTATGAGCAACATCAACGAAGGCATCAACACGGTAATGCTCGCCGAGGTCGGTGACCACCGCACTGTCCGCAAGGCCAGGGTCTTCGAACGCGCTTACGCCACGGAACGCATGCTGGCGACACGTCTCTCCATTGAGCCGGGCAAGTCCGCTGACGCGGAAAATATCGGCCAGGACTACGCTTTTCTGATCGGAATACAGACACCGGAGGTCATCGCGGACGTCGACAAGAACGGTACGGAATCAGTACAACGATGGGTGGGTGGTGAAGCCATTCCGAACGTCGCGAAGCTCCAAAAAAAGGTTGCCGAAGAGCCGGAATTCGCTAAACAGATGGAGCTGATGGGCGTGCTGGACTGGATCATCATGAATTCCGACCGACATTCCGGCAACCTCAAGGTGGCTGACGGCGAACTGCTGAGCCTCGATCTCGGTGCGGCTTTCGCTGATGACGAGTTCGACCAGGAATCATACGAAGCGATTAAAGGCGACATCTTCCGCGAAAATCCCAACTACTCCAGCTACGCGGACATGAGTTACGATGAATTACCGGAAACCGTCAAAAGCCAAGTGACGAAATATGCCAAACAACGGTTGAAAGATTGCGGTACGAACAGCGTAGCGCTGGAACTGCTCCGCCGCGAAGGTGTCGAGCAGTTGTCCGCGGAGACCTTGACGGGAGTCAATCGCATCAAGAAAATGATGGATGCTGGAGAATCAAGCCCCATGTTCCGTAAGATGGTGATAGCCTGGGGTGAAGATGGCGCGCGAAGACACTGGAAAAAGACCGCGAAACGGGTGGACAAGATAATCGAAACCGGCACCTTGCCGCAGAACTCCGAATCATGGCACGAACAATGGTCGGAGATTCCAAAAACACGGGTCGTGGAAAACTTGGACCTGGCCGCCTAATAAATATCATCAGTCAGACACATATGTTTAATGAGGGAGCACCAGGGAACGCAAGGGTCTTCAGCATGGATCCCGAAAAAGAGGACGGTAAGGGTCAGGACCACGGCCCCGCGGAGGATATCGATATCGGCCCGCGACGGAATCCGGACACCGGAGAGACCTTGCGCCACGGAGATCCAGGCTACAACGATCTGGTCAAAGATGAACTGGTGAAGGACGGCCAATTCGTCATTGAAAAAAGTGAAGAGGTCGAAGAATAAGGCTTTCCTGCCCGTAACGGTCAAATGCCCCGTGCGGGGCATTTTTGATTCCTCGAGCCTTGCCAATCAGACTCGATTGCTGTAAGGTGCATGGTCGATATGGATTCACTGAAACTACAACAGATGCTGGAGTCCACGGGTGAGAAACCCTTCAGGGCCAAGCAGATCAAGGCGGCGGTCTACGACCGTCTGATTTCCGATTGGGACGAAGCGACCGACCTGTCGTACGGCCTACGGGAAAACCTGAAGGTGAACGTACCACTCTCGACCGTCGAACCGGTGACCGAAGTGACATCGAAGCGCGGCGATGCGATCAAGGTGTCGCTACGCCTGGCAGATGCGAACGAGATCGAAACCGTGCTGATGCGCCACCGCGACGGACGCAATACCGTCTGCGTATCATCACAGGCAGGCTGTGCGATGAAGTGTGCGTTCTGCGCGACCGGCAAAGCCGGCTTCAGACGCAATCTGACCGCTGACGAGATAATCGATCAGATCCTGCACTTCGCTAGAAAGCTGAGGCAAAAAAAGGCCGACGTGACCAACGTCGTCTTCATGGGTATGGGCGAACCAATGCATAACTTCGACGCCGTAATGGACGCGATCCGTACCATAAACTCCAAAAACGGACTGGAAATCGGCGCGCGCCGTATCTCCGTTTCGACGTGCGGTATCGTGCCGGGCATCAGCAGGCTCGCTGATGAATCTCTGCAGATCAACCTGGCGATATCACTGCACGCGCCGAACGACGCCCTGCGCTCGCGATTGATGCCCGCGAATGACGCTTACCCGATCGGTCAGGTGATGCGCGCGGTCGAATCATATACCACCGCCACGAACCGTCGAGTGATGTTCGAATACACGCTGATCGACGGGATCAACGACAAGAATGAGCACGCCGACGCGCTGGCCGACCTTCTGGGCGACAATCATCTGTATCATGTAAACCTGATCCGCTTCCACCGGACCGGCGGATTCTCCTCTTCTCCGCGCGACCGACGCGACACGTTCCTCGAACGACTCAAGACGCGCGGCATCTCGGCCACGCATCGCGTTTCGTTCGGTGAGGATATACGCGCGGCCTGCGGACAGCTGGCGGGGCAGACGAAGCGGAGATAGCGGGGTCGCGACCTTCGGCCGCTAGCGGGGACCTGCCGGCAGGCAGGCAAGTAGGTAGCGGGGAAAGAGTGAGAGTGTGAAGGAAGCTTTCATCCCCTTCGACTACGCCACGCCCCGCTCGGGGGATGAAAATAATTATTGCCTGAGTCCTTCGACCGTTCGACAGACTCACGGCAGGCAAGCTCCGGATTGAAGACCTACCGATTGTTTGAACTATATATAGGGGTATATTCCCCAAATAAAAAAGAGCGCTGAGAGGCGCTCGTTTTGTCAGACTGTTTCCACCTTTTCCGGTTCGTGGAAGGGACAGATCTCGCGATGCGATCCGCCGTGGGGCGGCTCATGCTCACCCTCCTTCTCACCCTCCTTGAGAACTCGACGCGTCCACACTCCGACACGCGTGCCGCAGTTGTTGCAATAACACTCGGAAGGACCATCGATGTGGCATGGATGCATATTCTCACTCAAGGGTCCGTAGCCGAAACCCAACGTCTGAAGAGTCCAGTCGGACTCACCGCAGGTCGGACATGCGCCCTCCTCTACAGGTCTGTCACTCATGATTTCCCTCTAGACGAGCGGCCCTATACGGTCGAGCCAGGGCGCGAGAACGAAACTGCCGACGGTCTCGAATAGCCAATTCCAACCAGACTTGATCTTATCGATAAGCATCTTTCACCTCCAAAGATCGGGTGTCCCGACAATCGGGACGAGAATCCACTATAGTCCGCGTGGCGGACGGAGTCAAATTTCGGCGCCGACCGCTTTTCATATATAATGATTGACGTAATCATTCATCACCCTGCGTATGGCAGACCAATTCACTCAAGTCACGCATAAAGGCTGGGGCTCGCGCATCACCGGTTCCATCAAGGGCGTGCTGTTCGGACTTATCCTGTTCGTGGCTTCTTTCGTCCTGATCTACTGGAACGAGGGGCGTGTCGATCTCTCCGACATCGCCAAGAAAGCGACGGAGCTCGATCCGACGGCGATTACGACCGAGGCGGATATCCAAGGAGGAATGGTCTCACTGACCGGTGATATCACATCAGAGCAGCAACTCGACGACGGGCTATTCCTGCAACCGGGTGAATACGTGGCGTACGAACGGATCGCGGAGATGTACGCCTGGGAAGAGGACGAAGAGAGCGAGTCCGACACCGAACTCGGTGGCGGCGAGACCACGACGACGACCTATACCTATCGCAAGACCTGGACTGAAGATCCGGAAGACTCGTCACGCTTCAAACGACCGTCCGGACATGAAAATCCGGAAATGGCGGTCGTGGGCGAAAACGGTACGGTCGAAGACGCGAACATCGGCGCCTACACCGTCAACATGCAAGGTATCGATCTGCGCAACCTCCAATCGCTGTCGCTCGACGAATCAATCACCAACCTGACCGAAGGAGCTAAACTGGAGGGTGGTTATGTGTTCATCGGTAAAGGCTCAGTCAGCGGACCCGAAGTCGGCGACATCCGCATCAGCTACGAGGTGATGCGTGACGGCACGAACGTTACGGTATTCGGCAAGCTCAACGACAGCACGATCGGCGCGTACTTCAAGGACGACACCAAACTGCACTACCTCTACCCGGGAACACGCGACGCGGCGCTCGCCAACATGCACCAGGAATACCTGATGGCGCTCTGGGCATTCCGCGCGCTCGGTTTCATCCTGATGTGGATTGGCCTGATGATGCTCCTCGCGCCGCTGTCGGTCTTCCTCGATGTCCTGCCGATCATGGGCAAGGTCAGTCGCAGCGCCGTGGCGTTCGTCACTTTCCTTGCCGCGCTGGCGCTGTCTGTCGTGACCATGGTCGTTTCCGCACTCCTGCATAACCCGCTCGCGCTCATTGTCGTATTGGCCGTCGCCGTCGCCGGAGGGGTCTACTACTTCGAGAGACACCGCAAGAGCGATGACGCGACCGAAGCCGGCCCGACGGTGACACCGACCATGCAGGTCAACCCACAACTCGCCGGTTATGTCGCTAAAGCCCGCCAGAGCGGCATGGACGATACTAAGACCAAGGAATCACTCATCGGGGCCGGATGGCCAGCTGACCAGGTCGATGCCGCGCTCAAGTCCGGAGCAGGCGTACCGCCACCACCGTCGCCGGGAGCTTAAAAGCTCAACAGCTGAATAACTAAAGAGCTTTGAGCTATTAAATAAAAAGCTTTTGAACTGTTAGGCTGTTCAGCTTTTAGGCTACAGCACCCCGCTTCTGCACCTTCTGCCCCTTCTCCCCTTACCCCCTCTTTCTACCGCCTTTGTCCGTCGAAAAATCAAATAGAAGCGCGCGGAAGCCGATATGAGATGTACGACCCCAAGCGCCATCAAGGCGAATGCAAGTCCGTAATATAATGCCATGCGTGCTTCACTTATATATGTAAGGGTATAACACGATTCGGTTGGTGCCGCCTTAGAGAGTGGGATGATGTCTTATGCACAGTTGAGGGCAAAAACAGGCAGCCTGTTTCTCGCAAGAAACAGACTGTCTGTGTTTTGCCCTCAACTGTGCATAAGACATCTACTGTTACTCCAAAAAATGGTGGGGAGAGTCTATAGGAGTATGGGAGTGCGGGAGTGTGGGAGGATTTTTAATAATATTTCCACACTCCTTTACTTCCCCACCCCTGTACTTCCATACCCCCAGACCTTCTCGCTCTCTAAACCCCAACCAAAAACCGCCTCGTCAGGCGAGGCGGCCTCCGTTATTCTCGGACACCTACATCATTCCACCCTCGCCGCCTTCCGAGGACTCTTCCCCAGCTGGCTCTTCCGGAGCGGGTGCCGGTTCTGCCGGCGTCTCCGGAGCGGGTGCTGGTGCCTCTTGAGGCGCCGACTCTTCTTTCTTCTTACCTGTCAACCAGTCGAAGAAACCCATAATAGCTACAGATTAAATTATTTATAGCATTTGATTTTTGTGGATAAATCGTAGTTCAGCTTACCACCTTTGACACCAGGAGCACAATACTACCCCGTTTTCAGCCTTATCGGGTTTAACTTAAAAGATGAATATCTCTTGATGCCGAGTACGTTCTCTGGTGTCATCTCTTCGTGGAATCCCCGCACCCCGTGTCATCCCCGCGGAGGCGGGGATCCACGATACGGGGACACCACAGCTGATGTTCCGTGGATTCCCGCCCCCGCGGGAATGACATTGGAGATATGGGAACGATATATCAGATATACGTGCTGTAAAGGAATAATTACCGCATAAAAATACCATTCTTTTCGCGTGGTTTTTTCGGACATGACTTTTCGGATTTTTCTCGGGGTTGGTTATGCTTCCACGAAGCCGGGACATGATTGACCGAAACGATAATACAGCGAGAGGGCGCGTGTGATATACTGCTGAAGTAAAATCATATCTAAGCATATGAATTCTTACCTGAAGACGACCCTGTTGATTTCCTGGGGTGGCGTGCTCTTTACCGGCATCATCTGCGGCACAAAGCTCTTTGTCGGCGACTGGTTGCTCGCTGAACCCTCGCCGTACTTCCTCTGGTTCCCGTCGTGGTGGTTCTGTTTCGGCCTGTTCGTCGCCGTATTCCTGTCGACAGCACTGTCCCATGGCAAGAGCGAAAAGCAAAAGATGCTGACGGTCTCCCTGAATACGGTCATCGCTTTCCTCGGCAGCCTGCTCGCCGGACGTCTCGTGGCCGAGGTCATACTGGCCCAGTTCGGCCAGGATCTACCGCCGGCCGATTACGTCATCATGTTCCCCTGGAGCCTGTACGTCCTGACGCTGTTCACGACCATCTTCGTATTCTCGGCCACGCTCATGTTGCTGGGGCCGAAGCGCATGGAAAAATCAGCAGGGTAATATCGACCCAAACGATAGAAAAGCGTCCCCACAGGGGCGCTTTTGGAAATAAAAACCCCGCTCTTCAGCGAGGTTTGCGTCACCAGGACGCCGGTGTCTCGATCAGCAACTCGAGCGACCGGATAGCCATGTTGACGATCTTCTTGGGTGGATCCTGGCAGGTCGCCATCTTTTCCAGGATCTCGATCTGCTCCAGCACGAGCCTATACATCCAACGGATGACCTCGGCGAAGACCGCGCGGTCTATCTCCGGATGCGCTGCCGCGAAGCCGTCGAGGTCGGCAGGGATGTCGCTCTCGATGACGGCTCGCAGATCACCGGACACGTCAGATCCTGCCGCGATTCCGGTCAGCTTCGCGATGACAGGCTTCAGGGCGTGTTCGACGAGAATGTTCTTGTCCATTTCCGGGTAATTCACCTCACCGAACGCATCGTGCCCCCGCGTGTACTCGGTCTGTTCGCCGACGGCAACCTCAATGCTCTCGTAATGCGTGCCGTACTCGTCGGACAGATGGACGAGCACCATCTGGACCTGACGCGGAAAACGCAACCGGACCTCGTAATCCCAGAGGATCATCCCGTTGAGTTGTAACCGCTCTTCGACGAACAGTTCAGCACATGCCTCCAAGATCTCGTCCAATTCATAGTCCAACAGTCTGGCGACCTCTTGCGCGTAGATGCAGCTACCGCTCGACTGCCCCATGAACTCCCTGGCCTTGACCCGCCCCTGCACGTCCATGACAGCTTCCTTGATACCAAGCGACTCCCATCGGTCCCCGTAACGTTTACGGGACCGCCTGACGATGTGGCGGCGGACATCACGCTTGGCCCTGCACTTCCCGCTGTCGCGACAGTGCACCTGATACTTTCTGCCCTCGTGTTCCCGTTCTTCCATCTCGTAGTCGCACTCGCACTCAAGCGTGACCGAACTGCAATCATGCTCCACGCTGGTGTTCTCGACCAGCACGATGGCTACCTCGTGCCCCGAACGATGGAACTGTTCTATGACGGTGTATCGCAGGTCAGGAAACTGACCTCTGATCTCGTCCCAATCGATGGCCATGACGGCCCCCTTTCTAATGAGCTTTTATCAGCCTAGCATGATATAGTCATACGGGCACTGACCAAATTCATATGCGTCAATACTACAAAACTGTACTGTTCGCCTCCTGGGGCGGCGTGTTGTTCACCGGAATCATCCTCGGCTCACGGATCTTCACCGATGACTGGATCCTACTCGAGCCGTACCCGTATTTCCTCTGGTTCCCCTCGTGGTGGGTCTGCTTCACGCTGTTCATGATCGTGTTCGTCATCACCGCCGCGGCGGACAAGAAGAAGATCGAATACGGCATGGCCGCTGCCGCCAATGGCATCATCGCTTTCCTGGGCAGCCTGCTCACCGGACGCTATATGGTCGACGTGTTGCTGAGCCAGCAGCTCACCACGGAAAATATCGGCTATATCGTACTCTTCCCGTGGAGCCTGTACGTCTTCATCCTGTTCGCGGTGACGTTCGTCTTCTCGACGGCGTACCTGCTGTTCATCCCCAGGCAAAACAACAATTCCTAGAAAGGAGACGGCAATGCGCTGCCTGACGGTCATGTCGATTTTTTTGGCGTCCGTCCTGATGACCGGTGCCGCGTTCGCGCAGGAAATCACGCCGGATGAGGATGTCGTTCCGGTGCCGGGGGGTTAGTGCTTCGCGGAACTCTCTCCGGGCGGCTTCATCATGAAGCACGACGACGGCACCAGGGTACAAATATCCCAATGCGAGTACGGCGGAGGATACCGCGTGGGAATGGCGGTCGACTACGTCCGGGACGGACGACGCGTCAGGTCGACGGTGTTCGAGCGGGGTGAAGGGGCGACGTATATGTCCCTCCACATCCGGATCTGGCCGAACGGTCGGCGCGAGATACGGCACATCAACGCACCCTGGCCGGAACACATCCGCGAAGCGTTCCTCGGTCTGTTGGACCCCGCCTCAAGAGACGACGCGAGCTGACCAAGCTCGACCGCGCCTGTAGGTACGGTTTTTTTGTTGGGAGCTAAAAAGCTTAACAGCTGAAAAGCCTCAAATAAGAAGTCCGGCCACGGGTCGGACACATTATCAGCTTTTAAGCTTTTAAGCTCCTTATCCCCTTGCCCTCCCCTCTGCATTAGTCCAAAATACAATAAATGAACAAGCGGCCCGAGCCGCCTAAACCGACCGTATGTCATACAAAAGACCGAGCTGGGACGATTATTTCATGAGCATCGCCAAGATCGTGGCGACGCGCTCGACCTGCGACCGCCTGCGCGCCGGCGCGGTGCTGGTGAAGGACAACCGCATCATCTCGACCGGCTACAACGGCGCTCCCCCGGGCATGCCGCACTGCGACGGCGAAGAGGGACACAAGATGGAGAACGGCCACTGCATCCGCACGGTGCATGGTGAGGAGAATTGTATACTGCAAGCGGCGTTCATGGGCAGTATCTCGACGGTCGGATCGACGATCTACACGACCTACTCGCCGTGCTATCACTGTTTCAAGAAACTGGTCGTCGGCGGCGTGAAACGGATCGTGGCCGGCAAGGTCTACCGCGACAGCGGTATCGCCCAATGGTGCGACGAAGCGCGCATCGAATTCACCATCTACGAACCGAGCCGGGAATGGACGGAACAGATGGCAAAAGCGTTCGCCGCGCCGATAGAAGAGAAAGAGGTGGCGTAGATAAAAACAATACCCCTGCACTCCTTTGTCATTGCGAGGGCCCCGGCCCGCGAGCCGGGGGACGCGGCAAGACTCAAGTTATTAAAATCCTCCCTCCCCTCGCCCCCCTTTTTTTGTCATTGCGAGGCCGAAGGCCGAAGCAATCCCGTAATCCGAGCCTGGGCCGACGGGATTGCTTCGTCGACTGCGGTCTCCTTCCCGCCACATATCTCTAATCTAGAGAAGGCGGGACCCCGCTATGGGCGAGGCGCAATGACAAGGTAGTGGCAGGGGGGAGGATTGGGGTGGGGGCAGATTACGAATAGGACAAGATAAGACGGAGCAGGACAAATTGGAAAGGTAACAAAAAAGACCGCTCCATTACGGGGCGGCTTAGACTATGCGGTGGTAACGGGAGCACCGCCGCACCATTTACAGACACCTTCTCTGCGGGCGCACACCTCACAACGGTACGACTCCTGCCGGTCGCCGGTATCCTTGAGCTTACGTCCACAGACGCAGTCATCGGTCTGGAGATCGGTACGCACGCGTTCGATGCTTCTGCATCTGTCGCAAAGGGTTTCTCTGGACATGCCAAGACCTCCTTACTACAGAAACCATACTTTCACGATGTCACGGAGTCAATTCTTTGTCATTGCGAGCGGAGCGAAGCAATCCCGTCGGGATTGCCGCGTCGCCCCGCTCCTCGCAATGACAAATACATAATTCGGGGTCAGGTCTTGTATTTTAACATCGCGTGAATCAATGCCAGGACTGGAAAATGTTAAGATACAAGACCTGACCCCAATTCAAATCAGCGACCCCGTCATGCATATGAAACGACTTCCCTTGCTCGCCATCGCCTGCACATGCGTCATCGTCCTTTTGGCTGTCGTCGGAAGCGTGATACCACAAGCGTCGCTGACGGACGATGTGTGGTATATGGATCGCATGGACGTGCTTCGCAACGACGGCGACCTGAACGTGTTCTACACGCGCGCCGCGTGGGTCGACGAGGGCGGTATCCCGTACTCCCACGCTCACGCTCAGGAATATCCACCGCTTGCCGTCGCGATGTTCGCGCTCGTCCGCCTTCTGACGTCATCGGCGGAGGGTTTTTCCGTCGTCATGATCGCCGTCATGATCGCGCATTACGCCGCACTGGTGTTCGTGACCGGCCGCATCCTCGCCGAACGCTCACTGCCGTACACCCGTCTCTGGTTTTTTGTCCTGCCGGGACTCATGTATTTTACGCTCTGGCGCTACGATGTGATTCCCGCCCTTTGGACAACGGTCGCGATCGGCGCGGTCTTCGCCGGGGTGTTCGGAGTCGCCTTTCTGGCGCTGGTCGTCGGCACTCTCTACAAAGTCTATCCGGGCATTTTTCTTCTCCCTTTGTTCATGCTGGTAGGCAGTCGCGTATTGAGCGGGACGCAACGGGCATCACTGGCGAAATGGCTCTCATGGTCGGCACTCATCACGCTCGTGGTCTGTGGCGGTTTCGCGCTCTTCGCCGGCTTTGCCGACATGATCGCACCGCTCGCGTTCCATATGATGCGCGATGTCGAGCGCGGATCCCTTCCGAGCGCGCTGCTTGCCCTGTTGCCGATGGCGTATCAGGACGGCGCTCGACCGTTCGTGATTGCCGCGATGCTGCTTTGTCAGTTCGTGCCCTTCGTGGTGCTGACGGCGAAAGCGCGGGTACGCACCAAAACGGAGTTCGTGCACGCGTGTCTCTTTATCCTGATTCCGCTCACTGTTTTCGCGCGCTTCTTCTCGCCGCAGTGGATACTTTGGATTACTCCCCTTGTCCTGCTCGTCGCTAACCGCCGCGCACTCCTCGCCCTTTTGGCGTTCGACCTCTTAATATATCTGCAGTTCCCCGTCCTCTTCACCATCGACCCGTTCCATATCTCATACGACCTCGTGACGATACTTCGCACCGTCGTATTGCTCTGGATCTGGCACGGCAGTGCACGCGCGATCCTTTCTTTCTCCCAGGGTCACATCTTTGCATTAAGAGTTTTCAGACGCATAAAATGTCTAAAAGCAAAGATGTAACTCTGGATTACGATGTGACTCCGAATCTCCCCTCGGGTCCCGGCACATAAAAACCGCCTGACATTCAGTCAGCCGGTTTTTATGATAGTCCCAAATGGACACAGTTCGAACCTTCAGCCTTATTACCTCGTCTGAAGTCGCTGGACTGGTCCACGCTGTACCCGAACCCCGCTAACACGTTATCGATATTAAATCAGCTGCTCACGCCGTGAGTGGCTTTAAGTGTGAAAAATATGAACACACAAGAAGTAAACGACGTCGCCGCGAAAGTCGTGGCACGTCACGCCAGTAAGCGCCTCAAGGAAGACGCGGCGGTCAACGCGGTCAAGGATCGCGTCCACCAGGAGGAGCTCCGCGAGAAGGCGGACAGCATAAGACAGGGCTGCGAGAAGACGAACGTGAACCCGCATCGAGTCATGAAGACTCAGGGCATGTACGAGAAGACCACGATCGAGGTCGAGGGTGTCGAGAAGGAGGTCTGCGTCGCTTGTGCCCACAAGGAAGCCCAGCGAAAACCTGGTACGCAGAACTTCAATGTCAGCCAGATCAGCTGTCCGGACTGCAGCCACGTCTATTACATTCCGAAGTCGCGGCTGGGGTCAGCCGGTTTGTAGCGGTCAGCTCGTCCGGAGCAAGACAAAACGGCTCATGCCGAGGGCGGGGCCGTTTTTGTGCATAAATAAGGCTTGATTATTCCGAAACGACCCGCCTACATCTGTGTATCAGGCCTTACCGGCCGCACCAGTAGTCAATCGAGTCTCCTTCGTACTGATTTTCCATCACAGATGCAGCATGATTAATAATGGATCCGGGTATAGCTGATGTGGGACCACCCCTCGGCAGGTCACGGTGCTTTTTCATCTCCCTTATGCGGTCCGTAATCGTCAGCTGATCCTGTTCTGGCAGGCGAGAAAAAAAACGGACAAACAGGTGGCACAAATGCTTAATATCATCACCGGTGAAGTGGTAGTAATCAAATAATCCGAGCAGCGTCGATAGCTCGGCATTTTCTTTGTGATCAATCTCCTGACCAAGTCGTTGTCGCTCATACTCAGCTACCAGACCCATGAAATCATCACGAGATAATTCACGCTTTCTTATTTCTTCTGATTGATTCATATGCGTTACCACGGAGCCCTAATCTCGGCTTAGTCGTACCAGACATCATTACGCCTGGGTGCAGAGTCCAACGCACTGCCCAGCGCGCTGATCTGCATGATGACGAACAGGAGCAACATGGCGATGACTACCGTGCCCGAGATGTGGACGCGGCTTAGCAGGAACAACAGCAGGATCGCGAGCGGGATGGCCACGATGACGCAGATGATAATGCCGACGTACTTGAATATATTAACCACGACCTCGCCCCAATCCACCTTGACCAGGTCGCGAATAAGTTCTCGAACGCTCTCTTTAATGTCCCTGCGCAACTTAATGACTATCGCCGTACCAAGAATGAGGTAGGGCGTCAGCATAGCGAGAAATGCCCCCGCAGGCCCAAAAGCCCTTTGCATGGGCTCGACCAGCCACAGCCCCCCGAAAAAGACAGCCAGCAGGTATGTGAAGAGAGCAAAAATCGCACATACGGTTCCGTATGCCTCGTTGCCCGCCCTAGTCAGCCAGTCAGGCACCTGCTTCTTTTTGGCTATAAAATTGATGGTCATAATGGTGACTTCTCGTAATAGAGGACCCTAGCATATTAGCCTTACCACGTCAATATGTTTCGGGCGGCGGGTGTCAAGGTGGAGGGTGGGACGATTGACAAGATGGCCGCGCTGGTGTTAGGCTCATCCCTTATTATATGGATATTGCTGAACATATGACCTGGAAAGTGGACTACGGTGAATATCGCAAAACGCCCAGATGGGAGGCGTTCGCCAAAACGATCAGGCAGCGGGACGGTGATCGCTGCACGTTCTGCCTTGAACAGAAAAGTTTGACCGATGTCCATCACTGGCATTACGACAACCTGCGCGATGAGAGGCCTGAGGACGCCTCGGTCGTCTGTCGGGCATGCCACAATTACCTCAGCTACATGGCGAACAACAGGGGTTACGACTATGCGGCTGCATACGCACGGGTGCTGCGGAGACTGCAGGAGCCTGAGCCAATCGCAGAGGCTGATCCGGCACTCGGTGTCCCTGAGCTGACGTTCCGCAACTGGCTCGCGGGTCAGTTCCGCGTCAGATAATCAAAGACCACCTCAAGAGAGAAGAGGTGGTCTTTATTTTTCTCTACTATTTTACGAGCAGGGCTGTAATCGCTGCTATTGCTGCGATTGAGGAAATGATGGTTGGCACCCAAAACGACCGCGACTTCCATGATTTTTCATCGAACACACTCACGGCCTCTTGCCGAGCAACTTCTTTCATTTTTTTCTGACCATCTTCAGATTGCATTGCATCCAAGCTCTTGTCCTTGATCTTTGCTGTTCCTTCGTCAGAAGCGAGCACCTCGAGACTCTTATCCTTGATTTTTCTAACTCCGTCGTCCGATCCCAGCTTGTCTAGAACAATCGTCCCAACAGCATATTGGAATCCTTCGTAGTCCTCGTGCGTGTAGCACTTATCTATCCTATTTCCCAGTCTTTCCTCCAAGTCAGTGACGTCTTTTTCACGAGCAACACCTTGAAGCTCAGCCGGAAGTGCCGGCTTCGGTGGGCTCCCTTGGTCTTGTCCACCTTCTTCAGACATAGCCTGTCGTCGTGCGCTTACTCTTGGTTAATCAAATCTGGTGCTGGTGTCAGTTCAACCGTCTTATCGCCCTCGTCAACATAAATGATATTATCCTCTGCTCGAAGCAGCGCCACCAACGCGAACCGAAACATTGCTTCTTCGTCCCGGAAGCGGTACTTCTCCATAGCATCCCGCAACGCAGTCAGGTCTCCGTTGTCGAATGCAAAACTACGCATCTGATCTTCGGGTGCGTTATCCGGATTGGGGATGTGTTGAATCGCCATATGGGCCATTATGCTTTATTGGCGCTTTTTGTCAAGACAGACGCCTGCTAAAATTATACTTCATTAGCGCGCGTAAATACATGGACAGAATCAATGCACACAGGTGGAACTTGACTCCACCTTCAACCTATGTTGCAATAAAGACGGTTAACCCCCACATCAATGAAGGAGGAATATATCTCAATCCCCGAGCTCGCCCGCCGCATAGGCAAGGAGCGGACCACGGTCTTCCGCTGGGCGCAGTCCGGTAAACTCAAGGCCTTGAAGGTCGGCAGGAACTATATCGTACCGGTCAGCGAGGTAGAGAGGTTAAAGAAAAAGAAATGACCCAGCTTCAGACAACCGTGATTTGGGGTCATGTCTCCACTTTCCAATCGTGCACACTCTGCACCAAACAAAACAACCGCTTTTCAGCGGTTGTTTTCACATGGTAGTCCCAAGGGGATTCGAACCCCTGTTTTCTCCGTGAGAGGGAGACGTCCTAGACCGGGCTAGACGATGGGACCGAGTTTTGACGGAAATAATATATCACGAACACCCCTATCGGTCAATGTCAGGCGCAATAGAACCACCACCTTGTCATTGCGAGCGAACGCGAAGCAATCCCGTCGGGATTGCTTCGCGTTC
>JAYEJB010000055.1:0-9693 GCA_034716415.1 Patescibacteria group bacterium | reverse complement strand
GATCAACAACCAAGTAAAGACCGTCCAAGCGATGATTCCGAAGAATCCGGTTTCGACCGCGACCAACAACGGCGCGTTGTGGACATATTGGTAGTCCCAAGCGTCGCGCCCGGAATCCATCTCATGGGCCGCGTACGGCATCATGCCCGGCCCGACTCCGACAAGGGAGTTCCGCAAGAAAAGGACGCGCGCGTCAACAAGTTGAGAACTCCGCTCCTCAATTGATATCCGTTCCAGCCGACCTTCAGCCGAGACACGCGACATGGCCGGATCACGCATGACGATGAACGCCGAGACGAAAGCGATCAGACCGACCGCGACTATGATCAGTGTTCCGGATGCGCGCGGCTTCCACTTGCCGACGCAGAAGAGTGCGGGAATCGCCAACGTGACCAATCCGGCGATGAAACCGATCGCCGCGCTCCGCGAAAATGTCAGCACCAGACCGAACGCGCAGAGTATGGCGGCGACTACCCCCAGCCGCTTCGCCCAACCGCTGCGACCGGCGGCGTATGCCAGGGACAGCACGGCGGCCACGGCCAGATACATCCCGAGTTCGTTCGGGTGCGGTAGTGTCCCGTACGCGCGCAGCCACCGACCGTCATCGGTCCCGACCACGAAAGCGCCGACCTCTGACGGCAGATGCGCGGCCATGCCGAGCCACTTGCTCGCCACGACCTCCTGCATCAGGAATTGAATACCTCCCAAGAGCGCCTGTAGTACCGCGCCGACCGCCAGCGCGATCGCCGAAATCGCCGTCGACGGCTTCACGATGCGCACGCTACCGAACACGGCCGCGCCAAGAGCGATCCACGACGCGACAACCAGACTCGAAGTGAAACGCAATGACAACGCCGCTGAAACGTACGCGGACGCGACAATCAACAACGCCACGAACGAGAACGAGTCCTTTTTCCACGCTGGCACGTCTTCTTCCTTATCGACCGCGACCATCAACGCAAGGATAATGAACAATATCGCGATAAGCTGCGTACCGAACATGCTGACCGTGCCCGCCTCGATATCGACACCACCGATGTTGCCCATGTAGCCGATGTAGCGGGTACCGAGCGGGGCGACCGCGAGCAAGATATAAAAAAGTATCCTGGCGATTTTTGCTGTCCTCATATCTCTTTCACGTTTAACGAATCCAATTTTTCCCTGAACCTGCCCCTAAAGACGGCGCGGCGGTCATTGACGTGGAACTTGAGCACGTCATCCGAGACGACGACCCGACTGTCGAGATTAGCCATGGCACGGATGCGTTCGGGAAACTTCCTCATCTGAATCCGTTTAGCAAGTCTCTCGATTCGGCCCGATCCATTTCCGACCTTCCGACCTTCCGACCTTCCGACCTCGTTCACTTTCCTAAATTCATCGAATACACCCCCCGCGTCATAGAGCGGCATCAGTGTCGCTATCCAAAAATCCATGTACGGATCACCACCAGGCAGGGCATAACGGGAAAGGTCCATCTCCGATTCGGATACCCAGAAACTCAAACAGAGTTTGTCTTTCTGTTCTTCCGGAGTGGGTCGGAGTCCGAACAGTTTCAACGTTCCGGCCAGCGCGAACCTGGTCGCCCAGAGCGTGCCTGGCCTGCACACGACGAACAGGTCGATATCGCTCCCCTCCTCCGCGTTCGACACGGCGAGGCTATTGCAGACCGCGACGAGACGGACAGAGGGCATGAGACCGAACAACGAAGCCGCCCGACGGGCACGTCCCAGCTTCCGCTTGGCCAGTCGATATCTCCGCTGACGCAAGACTGACGCTCCCTTTCCGTCCTTCAGGGAATAGTAACCGTCACCGCAGCTGAACTCCGATGAATCCAACATCGCCGCCACATCAGAAAGCGACACACCCTTGAGACCGCCACCGACAGGCAGATATCGCGCAACCTCCGGTAACGTCAGCGGATACCCGAAGACATCGAACCAGACCACGGTCGCCAGGACCGCGTCGCGCAAACTTTTATTCCCCTTGTCCTCCGGACCTTCCATACTGCATGTATCGTAGCACGCATCGATAGGGGCGGGAAAAGAAATTCTCTTCCCACTAGCCCGGCGCCGTGCCCGGCACCGTGCCCGGCGAATGCCGGGAATGCCGGGGATACCGGACGGCTCCCGCTTCTGCCCCTTCTGCCCCTTCTGCCCCTTCTCCCGCTCCTGCCCCTTCTGCCCCTAAAAAATCCACCACTCAAACATTGACAACCACCCTACGACCGCTAATGTATTAGATACGGGAGGTAATGTGGAAAAAGAACAAGAAAGCAATCCCCTCTCCAACGTCCTTTGCGAGAAGTGTCTGACTAACAGATCAGGCATCACGATGATTGGACACTGTGAGAAGTGCGGTGGCCTGACGAACAGCGCCACCCTCAAGTTCTGCGCCAAGTGCGCGACGGAAGATGGTGTCTGCAGTATGTGCGGTGAACCGCTCGACAAGAAAGACTGACGACCCAAGACGGCGTGATGCGCCGTTTTTCTTATCAACGACTGGATACCAAAAAAACCAGGTTGTTTCGGAATGAAACAACCTGGTTCTTTTTGACTGGAATCATGGATAAGGAGTCTCCGCCCCGTCTTCACTCCATCGACCGCGTAACCCCGACTGTCTTCGGTGCCGACTCCGCGACTTTTTTCTTCTTCGCCTTGGCTTTCTCTGTCACGGCCGCGTCTTCGACCACCATCTTCTCTTCGCTGACCGAAAGTACCTGACTCCGATTGACGAGAAATTCCTTCGGCAGCAACAACTCGAACGTGCCGGATTTCTTGACCGCGTACTGGATGACTTCATGCGCATCGCTCTCTATGACGAATCCAACGAGACGCCCGACGTGATTTCCACTACGGGTGTAGACCGGCACTCCGGTCAATTGAGAATCGCGATATCGCATATGTCACCTTGATTATGCCGTGGCTTCCGCTGGCTTCTCCTTGTCGTCCTTTTTGAGGAAGACCTTCTGCTGAAAAATGGTCAGCAGGTTCATGACGAGCCAGTAGAGTGTCAATCCGCCCGGGAACTGCAGTCCGATGACCAGCGTGATGACCGGCATCATGTAGACCATGGACTTGTTCATGTTGGCGAGCATCTTCTCGTCCTGCGCGCCTGGCGTCTTCTTGGGCTGTTGCTTGGTCACCATCATCTTCGCCTGGAAATACTGCGTGATGGCGGCGAGCACCGCGAGATAGATGTTGACTTCACCCAGCTGTACCAGACCCAGGAAGATCGGCTCAATCGTGCCGGGATTCGCGACGAAAGAATAGAGATGGTCGAAACCCTGGGACTCCAACCCCTTGATGAGGGACTTGTAGAGCGCGATGAACACCGGGAGTTGGATCAGGAGCGGCAGGCAGGAGGCCATCGGATTGACCTTTTCCTTCGAGTACAGCTCCATCATCTCCTTGGCGAGCTTCTCCTTGTCTTCCTTGTCCGGATACTTCTTCTTGAGTTCCTCGAGCTTCGGCTGGATGTCCTGTAACGACTTCTGCGACTTGAGCGCGCGCGCCGAAACGGGCCAAAGCGCCGTCTTGACCAGAATCGTCAGGATGATGATTGCGACACCGATGTCATTGCCCGGAATGAAATTATAGATCCCGATGAGCAGGTTGAATATCGGCTGATATAGGAACGTGTCAAAAAGACCGATCATATTCTATTGACGATTATTTCTCCTCCTTATCGCCTTCGTCGGCCCCTGTACCACTCGCTTCGCTCGGGTGCGGGGCAAGCCCCTCCACACTTTCAGCCTCCGCTTCCTCCACCTTGTCCCCTTTCTCGACATCTTCTTCCGCTTTCTTCTTTTTCACCTTTTTCTTCTTTTTCTTTTCCGCCTTCTCCTCCTTGTCCTCCGTAGCTTCAGCGGGGGAAGATTCTGCCGCTTCTCCCGTCTCCTGCTCCTCGCTCACGGTCTCCTCCTCAACCTTCTCGGCTTCCGCGCCCCCTTCAGCCTCCTTCTCACCTTCTTCATCCTGCGCTTCCGCACCTCCCTCTTCCTTCTCATCCACCGTAAACGCTTCACCCCCCTCGTCACCGATCTTCCTGATGTTAATCTTCCATCCGGTCAACCGCGAAGCGAGACGTACGTTCTGTCCGCCGCGACCGATCGCCAACGACAGCTGATCCTCGTCGACGAGCACGTCAGCGACCTGGTTCTCTTCGTCGAGTTCGATCTCGATGACCTTGGCCGGTGACAGCGCGTTGGTGATGAACATCGCCGGATCTTCATCAAACTGGATGACGTCGACTTTCTCCCCGCCGAGCTCGGCGATCACCGTCTGGATCCTGGTGCCGCGCTGGCCGATGCAAGAACCGATCGGGTCGACGTTCTCCTGGTTGGACGACACCGCGACCTTCGAGCGCGCTCCGGCCTCACGCGCCACGGCGTGAATGGTGACCGTGCCGGCGGCGATCTCCGGGATCTCGAGTCCGAACAGCTTCCTGATGATTTCGGGATGCGAACGGGAAACGACGATCTCCGGGCCACGGGTAGTCAGCTCGACACTGATGACATAAACCTTGACGCGGTCGCCGGGAGTGTATCTCTCGCTCGGAACCTGTTCGTCCGGCGGCATGATCGCCGTAACCCGACCGAGATCTATCAGCACCAGCCTGCCCTCGCGCCTCTGCACGGTCGCGTTGACCAGCTCCTTCTCACGATCCCTGAATTCATTGAACAGCTTGGTCCTCTCGGCCTCGCGTATCTTCTGGATGATTACCTGCTTGGCGGTCTGCGCGGCCATGCGGCCGAACGCCGCCGGAACCTCGAGTTGAGTCTTGATCTCCTCTCCGATTTCCGCGCCCTTCTTCAGTTCCTGGGCATCAGTGATCATGATATCGGTCTTGGGATTGAACTTCGGACCCTCGTCCTCCTCCTCGTCCCCCGCAACTTCAGCAGAAGGTGATTCACCATCTTCTGCCTCTTCACCTTCAACAGTCGATTCTTCCTCGACCACCTCTTCAACGACACCTTCCTGCTTCCCGCTTCCCGCCTCCTGCTCACCGGCCGGCTCCTTCATTCCGAATCCGAACGCCTCGTCATCCTCCTCTTCTTCCTTCACCTCCTTCTTCATTTCCTCTTCTTTCTTCACTTCGTCCCCTTCCTCCACTTTCACTTCCTTCTTGACCACCTTCGTCACGACGACCTCCTCCCCATTTTCGCCATCTTCGATTTCCTCGATTATCTCCATATCCTCGACCACCGTCTTGACGTCGAACACGTCGAAATCGCCACTTTCAGGTTCGAAAGTGACTTTGACGTTCTGATCCTTCTCGCCGAAGTCCTTACGGTAGGCGGCCGCGAGCGCCGCCTCGATAGTCTCGATGACGGACTCTTCAGGTATATCCTTCTCCTCGCTGACCTGTCTTATCGCTTGATAAATTGGTGATGACATATTTTTTTGAGTGAGAAAGTGCGAGAGTCAGAGAGTGAGAAAGTATCATTTTTACAATGCTTTCTCACTTTCTTGCTCTCTCACTCTCTGACTTTCCGGTTAAAAAATGACCAGCTCCATTCGGAACTAGTCATCGCTGGAAACCATACACCATTACCCGCAGTTTGGCAAGTAGGCCGGACCCTATGAGACGTTTTCATCGACCGCGCTGACAAGATGTTCCAGCCTGGCTGTCCTGCTGTCGGGTGTCGCGGTAACGGCGATCACGTCGATCCTGAAGGGTGATTCCCACAGCAAGTGCCTCTCGAGATACGCATAGGCCGCGACGCGGAGCCGGGAGGCTTTCCGCGCGTCCACGGCGAGTCGCGCGCCACCGAACACTTCCGACGCGCGTGTCTTCACCTCGACAAAAACGACCTCGCCGCCTTTCTCGGCAACGAGGTCCAACTCCCCTTCAGGGCACCGCCATCTTCGGTCCAGAATGCGATATCCGTTCTTTTTCATGTATCGTTCGGCCGCTTTCTCGCCGGCTCTCCCCAAGGCCTCGCTGTCCATGTCAGCTCGTTTTCGGCAAGTACTTCTCGTAGCGCTTGCGCTCGATTTCCTGTCTGCGCATCCGCGGATAATCCTTGAGCGTGTAGAGGATGGCGCGCACCAGCCAGACAGTGAACAGCAGGAACGTCAGGAGGAACCAGAAACGCATCCCAAGAAGCGGCAACTGCTCGTACGAGAAAAACAGGAACATGTAACCGAGGACGGCGGTCAGAAGCAGGGCGCGCGCGAACCGACGGATGACTTCCTCTTTCAGGTGATCACGTTTCTTGAAATGGCGGGCCAGGAAGTACAGGACGACGGACGCGATGACGAACCAGCCGAAGAACGCGAAAACAGAACCGACGAGCGACGGCCCGAGCGGCACCGGCCGCGGGTTGATCCAGTATTGGTAGTCCAGCAAGACTGCGTAACCAGCCAGAAAATGCATATCGAATTCGGTATAGTGTCTGACGAATTGAAATTGTAAGGTAAGGCGTCCTTAATTGCAAGAGGTGGTAGACGGGCTGGGCAGGAGGCGGGGGCAGGAAGCGCAATACCTCCCGCTTCCCGCTTCAAGCTTCCCGCAAGGAGACCTAAACACCCTGCCTTTCGGCAGAGTGTCTCTTCGAGCTTACTGATTCGACTTACGGTTTCAGATACACGAACCCGTAATGATACTGCCCCGGATCGATCTCCTTCCCGAATTCCAATCCCGCCGCTTCAGCCAACGATTTCGAAACTTCCGGAGTCACCCTCGACGCGCCGTCGGGGCCGAAGTTAACACCGGCCGGATTCCAGTCGATGATCACGAACGTCCCACCCGGCCTGACCGTGCGCACACACTCCTTCATCATCGCCTCTTTCTGTTTCGACATGAACAAGTTGTTGATGAGCAGACCGATATCGAGCGTATTGTCCGGTATATGCATGCCGTTCGACCGCTCGATATCGCCCCACAGCACCTCGACGTTCGTGACACTTTCCATCTTGGCGCGACTCTCGATGCTGTTCAGCACCGATTTCAATATGTCGACAGCGAAGACCTTACCTTCGGGTCCGACGAGATGCGCGGCGGGAAAGACATAGTGGCCGAGCGTGCCGCAGCCGAAATCCGCTACGCGCATGCCTGACCTGATTCCCGCGGCCTCGAGGACCTTGAACGGATCGATGAGTTCATTACCTGTGGGGATGTAGACCATATGTTCTATCTTTGACTCGGCGACACGAATAGTTTGCCGACGGTCCCGACGAGGAATCCGCCGAGCATGTTGGTAGACAACATCAAACCGATGAGGATGATGATGATGCCGAGCAACTTATAGAAAAGACGCGAATCGCCGAGCTTCTCTTCCGCCCATTGAATGCGACCGATGTTGCGCATGAACCACTCTGTCTTGATGACGAAAAACACGCCGACCCCGACGATGAGTAGTCCTCCAATTATACGTAATGCGGTCATAAAAAATACTTGTTTCCTCCTACAACGACGTCCGGCCCCCTTCACCCTGACGGGCTACAGAGGGGCACCCCCCATAGCCCCACGACGCGCAAAGCGCTATGTGAGGCGACGGGGGGTGGTGGACGATGTAGGATTCGAACCTACGACCCTCTCGGTGTAAACGAGATGCTCTAACCAACTGAGCTAATCGTCCATATAATACGCGGTGCCAGGCATCATTCCTCTCCGGGAGCGAAGCGGACGGCAGATGCCTGGCTTCGCCGCCGCTTTCCCTTCAGACAACCCCGGTGCCAGGCATCATTCCTCCATCCGTCACATAATCTCAATTTATGACTAAATAATAACCGATAGTGCCGGGTCGGGCAAGATTTCGATTGAGAGCTAACATAAAATCCCAGCTGTTAAGATGGGACTTTTACATACGATGGTCACCCTTCGCACAAGGCTTCGGGTGACACCCCCCATAGCTCCAGTCACACTGAAGCGACGGGGGATGGTGCGGACGGAGAGATTCGAACTCTCACGAGGTTACCCCCACTAGCCCCTCAAGCTAGCGTGTCTGCCATTCCACCACGTCCGCATATTGTAACCCTCTCATTATCAAATGACACCCTATACCACTTTCATCCGCCTTGCAAGATGTGCCACATACTAATAGCGGGAGAAGCAGGGAAAAATCTCTTCCCGCTTCTCCCACTCCTTCCCGCTTCTCCCCCTATATCTGCGCGAAGATCCTTTCACGTCCGGTAATCACCCTAAGACAATCCGGCACGACTTCTATATTGAACGTGTCATTCGTGAACTTACTCCCGTCCGCCACGACCTCAATCGGCTCCTCACTCTTGATGTTCATCTTTCGCAAGGGAATGACACTCGAACCTCCGTTCTGTTTCGTGAGACCCAAGAAGCCGCCATTGCGGTTCATGATGAGCGTGTCCAGCAGGCCGTCCATCGGATCGCCCGAATTCCGCAGGGAACCCTCTCCCTCCTCCATCAAGTCACCGCTCCGAAGATTACTGACTATGATCTCGCAGTTCGACGCCAAGGTCGAGATGCGATACTGACCCTCACCCTCGATGACGACCCGGTCGCCAGGAATCCGGACCGATGACAGGAAAAACTTGCCGTTCACCTTCCCGAGGTCGATCTTTTGCGTCACTCGTTTCGACAGAACATCGCATGCCTCCACTCCTTCCGGAATCCCCAGTGCCTTCGCGATAGTCGTCGGTGTTCCGACCGGAATCATGCCGAAAGTCACTTTGACCTCTCCGATACCTTCCACCGCCTTCGCCACCGTCTCATCGTTCCCGACGACCACCACTGTCTGTGTCCCGCGCCTGGCCTCGTCCCGGATGAGACCTTTCGCGCTGGTGAACGGTGAAAGACGGCCGATCTTTCCGCTGATACCCAAATCCGTCAGCCGTGTCTCCACCGCCGCCAGCGTCCGCTCATGCTTCTTTTCGGACAGGAAACTGTCGTAGATATAGAAATACATGGATTCACCCCTGCACTCGCTACCGATAACCGCTCCCTAGCGGGTAAAGAAAGCGTTAATCGTCTTCTTGGTGCCCTCCTTCTCCTTTTCGGGAGCCTCTTCGGTCGCATCTTGCGGGGCGTCCTCAATCTTCTCTTCCGTCTTCTCCGCTTTCTCTGCTTTCTTCACGGCTGTCTTCACGGCTGTCTTCACGGCCTTCGCCGGACGCGCAGCCGACTCTTCGGCGTCCATGACTATCCTTCCGTTGACTACCGCGCCGCTCGCGATAACCAGATCGCGCGTCTTGATGTCGCCGTAGACCTTGGCTGTCGGCTCCAGCTGGAGTCGCTGACTCACGTCGACGTTACCTCGAATCTCTCCGGCGACCGTCGCGCTTGCCGCAGCCACGTCAGCCGCGATACGCGCGTGCTCACCGACATGCAAATCCTTCTCTGTCTTCATGCTCCCTTCTACCTCACCCTCGATGAGGACATTTCCCTGACTGACGAAATCGCCCTCAACCTTCACTGAAGCGGAAATGATTGTTTCGGCCTCGTGGCCTCCTTCCTTGTTTGGCATATCTTGTTTCTGAAACATAAATAATCTCGCCACCGATCGACGGCGGACGTTCTATAATATTGATGCATCGGGTAAAAATAAAGCCACAAAAGCTCGGAATGAGTATAACCTTCGCGGAAATGGGTGTCAAAACGTCTTTGTGGGTATGGGGTGAGAAGGGGCAGAAGCGGGAGAAGGGGCAGAAGCGGGAGAAGGGGCAGAAGCGGGAGAAGGGGCAGAAGCGGGAGAAGGGGCAGAAGCGGGAGAAGGGG
>JAYEJB010000054.1:0-9802 GCA_034716415.1 Patescibacteria group bacterium | reverse complement strand
CAGGTAGCGGGGATAGCGGGGATAGCGGGGATAGCGGGGATAGCGGGGATAGCGAAAAGATTGCGCTAAGCGCAATCTTTTTGCTATCCATCTCTTATTTATCTTTCTTTCCCCGCTAGTCCGCGAAGCGGACGATCCCCGCTAGCGACCGAAGGTCGTGGTCCCCGCTAGTTCGCAAAGCGAACGATCCCCGCTGATTCACGGAGCGAACGGCCCCATAAATACTGGAATTGAAACTAAAGCACAGGTAACATATCAGTATATGCGTTACTTCTTCATCCTCGGTTCAAATCCGTCCCTGTCTGCCGCCGAAATCCTGGCTTCGGCGCATCATGATCCGTTCGCCGTGGTCGAGATCCATAAGCAGGCCATGGTATTCGAGGGTCGTGAAGACGTGGATACGCGCGAATTCATCTCCCGTCTCGGCGGGACGGTCAAGATAGGCAAACTGCAGGAGGGTGAGTTCGCGATAGACGAAAAGACCGTCATCCGCCTGATGTCAGAGGTACTGATGGGGCGATCGAGCGAAGGCAAGGTCAACTTCGGTTTCAGCGTCTACGCGCTTGAGGGTGATAAGCCCTCGAGGAAAGCGGCGGCGGTCGCGGGTAAGCTGAAGCGCGCCGGTATGGAAGTGAAACGTATCCTGAAGGAAGCCGGCATCGCCTCGCGTTGGGTGCGCCCGAAGACCGGTTCGGCCATCACTTCCGTGGCGGTCGATAAGAACGGCCTGACTAAGGACGGCATCGAGTTCATCATTCTCGTCAAAGGCGACCGGATGCTGTTCGGTATCACGGACGCGGTCCAGCTGTTCGAGGAATACAGCGAGGTCGACTACGGACGGCCGTCGCGCGATACGCTCCAGGGCATGCTGCCTCCGAAACTCGCCCGGATGATGCTCAATATCGCCAACATCCAGCCCGGCGAAAAGGTCTGGGATCCTTTCTGTGGATCCGGGACGGTCGTGACTGAAGCGCTGCGGCTCGGGGTGATGAATGTTTCAGGTAGTGACGTGAACCCCAAGGCAGTGAACGGAACCAAAGAGAACGTCGCGTGGCTGAAGGAGAGGAAGCTCTCACCGCAGGCCGCGCGGGTCAATATATTCCAGGCTGACGCGCGTGAGACACCCGCCGAGATAGGACCCGGCAGCCTGGACGCTATCGTGACCGAACCGTATCTCGGTCCGCCGCGCACCGGTCGGGAACCCAAAAAAGAGCTCGAGAAACGCATCAGGGAGCTGACGAAGTTATATCGCGACGCATTGGTCGCCATGAAGCCGTCGCTGAAACCGAACGGCGCAATTGTCATGGCTCTTCCATTATATATAGTCGGTCTGGAACGGCTTGGTATCGATGTCATCGACCTTACTGATACCGGATTCAGAACTGACCATATAATCCCGCCGATGCTCGCCAAGCGCATGGGTATTCAGGAAACGAAGAATAGGGGTCTGCCGTACGGACGCAACGACCAGAAGGTCTGGAGAGAGATCGTGAGATTCAGGGTGGCGTGATGGGGGAAGGGGCAGAAGCGGGGGAAGCGACCAGGCGGAATCACTAAACTCTAGACTAATAAGAAAGGAACGGGGTGGCGATGGAAGAAAGGAAGGATGTCTTATGCACAGTTTGGGGCAAAAACAGGCAGCCTGTTTCCCGCAGGAAACAGACTGTCTGTGTTTTGCCCCAAACTGTGCATAAGACATCTACCAATTCCACTCCGCCCGGGGTTTCCTGGAACAGAAAAAGCCCGACCGGTTAAGCCGGTCGGGCGATTCATTTCGTGGAAATCCTGGATCGTTACGGTCTCCGACGGGTGCCCAGCGCGCTGCTGACGCGACGCTCGTCGACGTAATCCCAATCCCTCTGGTTCCTCAGCCGATTGCGGATCTCGACATCTTGGACATCCATCGGATCTTCGTCATCGTAGAACGCCTCGTGTAGGTGACTGTCATGGTGATCATCGGTCCTCTCCCCCGACATCACCATGTCGGAACAACGCAAACACTCTTCCCCTTCGCAACCCTCGCACCTTTTACGTCTACTCAACTTTTCCTCCTCCATAACTGTAAAACGCAATATAGCAAAAAAAAAACGGCCCGTCTGTCAAGACCTGGGGCCGCTTTTTTGTCTAATTTTAGACAAATTTACTGTGTCGAAACCCTGAAATGACAGACATCCCCGTCCTGAATAACGTATTCCTTACCTTCAAGCTGCATCTTACCGGCCTCCTTGGCTCCCTGCTCCCCATTAAGCTCCACGAAGTCATCATAACGGATGACTTCGGCCCGAATGAAACCTTTTTCAAAATCCGTATGGATGACACCCGCGGCTTGCGGAGCCTTGGCGCCTTGCCGCACGGTCCAGGCGCGTGATTCCTTTTCACCGGAAGTCAGGAACGTGATCAGACCCAGCAACTCATAGCTCTTCTTGATCAGATGGTCGAGTCCGGTCATCTCGAGACCCAGTTCGGCCAGGTAATCTTCCACTTCATCTTCGGGAAGCGAAGCGAGTTCCTCTTCGAGCTTCACGCAAAGCGGAATCTGAAGCTCCTCGGGGATAGTGTCGAGCTTATGACCTTCCTTCAGCTGCTTCTCGTCCAGATTCACTATATATAAGAGGGGCTTACTGGTGAGTAGCTGCACTTCGCTTATGGCTTCGCGTTCATCGTCAGAAAGTTCCACCTCTCGAGCCGCCTTGCCCGCTGATAACGCTGTAAACAACTTCTCTAATGCAGACAGTGCTAGCTTCATCTCACGTGTCTCCGCGCCTTTCATCTGTTTACGTGCCGACTCAAGGCGCTTTTCGACGACCGCCAGGTCCGCATAGATCAGCTCTAGATTGAGGATATCGATGTCGTCGTCCGGATCTATCTTCCCGGAGACGTGCACGATGTCATCGTTATGGAACGCGCGCACGACTTCTACGATGGCGTCCACTTCACGGATGTGCGACAGGAACTGGTTTCCTAACCCCTCCCCTTCTGATGCACCCTTAACGAGTCCCGCGATATCCACGAAATCAACGGTCGCGGGGATGGTCTGCTCGGACTTCGATATCTCGGTCAGTTTTTCCAGACGTTCATCAGGTACTGCAACCACACCAACGTTGGGTTCGATGGTGCAGAACGGAAAATTCTCGCAATCGACCTGTTTTTTCGTCACGGCCTTGAACAACGTGGATTTACCCACGTTAGGCAGACCGACGATCCCTACTTTGAGTGACATAAATCGGATTAGTACCAGGCACCAGCATAATACGCCTCAGGCAAAAAGAAAAGGGCGGTAGTCGCCCCTTTGAGATGTGTCAGACGTGCTCGTGTCCCGGACCAGGAAAGCTATCGAACTCATACATCCGCCTGCGTGCGAGTACGAAGAAGAGGTGGTTGGCCGAATCAACGAGCATGATCCAGAGATTGGCGTCGTCCTTCTCCTGCAAGGCCAGGAGCTTCGTCTGAATCCGATCCAACGCGTAGACCAGGACTTCGCCGCTCGACTTCCGCTTCACGTAGTTGTCCGCCGACCCGTACTCGCCCTCCATGGCATGGAGACGCATCATGGCGCGGTCCGTCAGCTGCTTGGCGGCATCCTGCATGGTCGGCGCGGTTCCGGTCTGCACCAAGACAGCACAGAGGCACTTGAAGGACTCGGTGACCATCTCGAAAGGATCGCTTTCCTTGGTCGAAGCATGGAGATAGTCGCAGATATCCTCCCACGCCCGACTGACAGCGTCCGGCCTGTCCTCGGGCCAGGGCATCGAATCCGCCAAGTCCGGATTCCGGGCCATCTCTTCCATGATCTCTTCAGATGCAGATCGTGGCCAATCAAAGCTCATCTTTTTGCTCCTTTTTTAAGAACACACTGGGATTCTATTCCTGAAATCAGATTTTGACAACATAAAAGGCCGTCCTTTCGGACAGCCTTTTATGCTGGTGGACCGCAAGGGGATCGAACCCTTCACCCCTTCCATGCCATGGAAGTGCTCTACCGAATGAGCTAGCGGCCCTCGGCAGAGATTATGCTAGCGTAGCCACACCTTGATGTCAATAAAGACGCGTGGATTTGAGGGTAGAATGGATAGAAGGGTCGGAAGATCTGAAAGTGGAGAAGGAGGATGTCTTATGCACAGTTTGGGGCAAAAACAGGCAGCCTGTTTCCCGCAGGAAACAGACTGTCTGTGTTTTGCCCCAAACTGTGCATAAGACATCTACCAATTCTCGCGAGGAACACGGAGCCACCCCGGTACCCGAGTCGGAGCGAAAAGGAAGCGAGGACAACAGGGCAAGACGAAACGGAGGGATCGGAGAAGGGGGACAGAGTGGAAATAAAAATATTTCTCCGCTTTCTCCGCTTTGCCCCCTCTCCCCGCTCTCCCCACCCCCACCCCAACCAAAAGACCGCCCCTTGCGGGACGGCCTTTGTCTTTAGCTTCTATTCTTCTACCGATGGCGCACCGGAGTCCTCGACCGGTTCCGGCAGATCATCACCTTCACCTTCCTCGCTCTCTACCGGACCACCAGCCTTCTTGGTCTTCAACTCTTCAATCTTCTTGGCGACCAACTCATCACCCGGATTAAGCTCCATGACCTTCTCGATTTCCGCGATAGCCTTGTCGATATCTCCCTCCTCGTCATACATCGCCGCCAAGTACCAACGCGCGTTCGAGAAGTTCGGCTGGAGACGTACCACCGACTCCATCAGAGCGACCGCCTCATCCTTCTGGTCATTCCGGAAATATAGAAGAGCCAGCTGGAATCCGACGCCGACATCGCGCGGATTCAAGGTCACGACGCCCTCCATCCTCGCAATCGACTCGTCGAGTTTGCCCTGTCTGTCGAGCACCAGACCAAGATTGTAATGGGCCGCGGCGTAGTCCGCTTTCAACTCAACGGCCTTGTTGAATGCATCCACCGCCTTACCCAACAGCTCATCCACCTTGGCTTGAACAATAACCTTAGCCTCTTCATCTTCGGTGTTGAGCCCTGCCATGGCCGCATCCGCCTGGACGACATAAATCTTACCGAGTTCGGTCCTCAAGACCGTATTGCTGGGTTCACGCTCTATGGCTTCCTCGTACGACTGCCTGGCCCACTCGTCCGCGCCTTCAGTCACGCCCATCAGGTTCTTATAGACCGTCGCGAGAACCGTCCAGTTGGCGACATTGGCCGGATTCATCTCCGTGGCGCTCCTAGCCGTGTTGACCGCGTTGGCGGTAATCGCCGAGGCCTGCCTCAACCTCTCCGATGCTTCGGCCCGTTGGCGCGCCGTGAAATCCTCATCCGATTCCTCCTCACCCTTCTCCAGACCCAGCGGTTCAGTCAGCAGCTGGTCGGCCTTCATCAGGAGTGCCAGCGCCAGATTCCTGACATAGACATCATTCCTCGGATTGAGCCGATTCGCTTTGATGAGCTTTTCGATGACCACATCCGCACTCTCCCCGGCCTGATCCGCCTGCAACGACTTGGAATACGAAATCTCCGCGGCATACCTCTGACTCTCGACGAACAAGCCGGACAGGGTGAATACCAGACCGAGAATGAACAGGAACGATATCGCCATCGCGGCGCGCGGCGAACGCTCGAACCTGACGGAGAAGAAATCATGTTTATGGACGACAACCAGCATCGCCATCATGATCCAGAACATGAATTCCAGCGAGAGCGTCGAGCTGTACAGGAATTTGGCGAGCGTCAGCAGGAACCAACTGCTGAACATCCCGATCAGGATGTGCCAGGTGCGCTCATCGGACCTCAACAGTTTACGCGCGGCTGAACCGAGCAGGACCAACGGAATCATGAGCCAGGAAAGCGCTCCCAGGAGACCGATCGTCGCCAGCATCGTCATGAAGCTGGTCGAAGCGCGATCGAACCTGATGTTCCAGAACGCGGTATTGTTGACCTCCGGTGCCCTGTGTTGCGCGTAATCGAACACGAAAGTTCCGGGGCCGCTACCGAAGAACGGGTGCGCGCCCAACGTCTTCATCGTGATGTCTACACTCGCCTTGGCGGACGGCATCACCTCTGCCGGAAAGCCCAGTGCGGCGGGGAAACGGATGAAGAGCAACATCAACGAGACGATCAGCGCCGCCAGCGGAAGCAGTATCCCACCGAGCCCCTTCATCGACTTGGCGTGCAGGAAAGCGTAAGCGATGACTAATGCTGACGACACGAGCAGTGAAACCGTAACCGGCCAGAAATCAATCACAGCTACTATGAACAAGGCCAAAATCGCGGTGATGACCATGAACACCTTAAACACGATATCAAGCTTGGATGCGTCTTTCTTCTTCTGACCGTGCCCATACAGGAGCGAACCGCTGACCAATGCCACGATGAACGCCATGTAGATACCCAGCGAAGCCGCAGTACCGATAGTGTTGAAAGCCGCGGTCTTCGTGAAACCGAAGGGGAGCACGAACAGGCCCAGTCCCTGCAGCAGACCGTAAAGCGCGGCGACGAAACCACTCAACATCATCGCGCCCAGCATCCATTTGATGTGTTCTTCGGTACGGATGTTGTTGGAGACGATGAAATACAGAGCCACTAAAGCGAGAATCGTGAAGAAGCCCGATTGCTCCTGACCGAAATCACCGGCCAGACTCATGTAAGTACTTTGGGAGGCCCATGAACTGATCCCGTAGACACCGAGGAACAGCAGGACGATGATGTTTACGACAGAGCGACGGTATTCGAATTGACGTTCCGCGAGCATCTTGCCGAGCCAAGCCAGGCCGGCGATGGCGACGCCGATGAACAACAGGAGCTGTTTGTTGATTTCTGTAGTTTCCGTAGTCCACGGCAGGAAAAACAGCGGAACCAGGAACGTGAGCGCCAGCAGGGTCCATTTGATAGTTGCGTCGCAGAATTTGACGACGAACTTAGGAGTACTGGCCGGACTAGATTGAGAAAAATCAGTCATATGCCTAATTAAGAGATATTCGAGATATCCGCGATAAGTAACCACGGGTTTTATTGCGTGTATAAGTATAGTAGATATGACGGTTTAGGGCTAGAAATAATGAAAGCGTTAAGGGTGTGTTTTATACACAGTCTGAAGTAAAAACAGACAGCCTGTTTCCTGCGGGAAACAGACTGTCTGTTTTTTCTTCAGACTGTGTATAAAACAGGCTACTTATTTTTACTTCCGGCCGGTCTCCTTGGTGTTAACTTGTCGTTCCGGTATCGATGGGGTCTGCCGGGGGGTCGTCAGCGGGAGGGTCTACCACAGGCGGCTCTTCGGCCGGGGGTTCTTCGGCAGGAGGTTCTCCCGCGGGCGGCTCGTCCACCGGCGGTTCATCCGCGGACGGCTCGTCCACCGGCGGTTCATCCGCGGGTGGCTCATCGACCGGCGGCTCCTCATCTGCGGGAGGTTCGTCCGTCGGGGGTTCGTCGACCGGCGGCTCGTCCACCGGCGGTTCATCCGCGGGTGGTTCATCGACCGGCGGCTCCTCATCTGCGGGAGGTTCGTCCGTCGGAGGTTCGTCGACCGGCGGCTCCTCATCTGCAGGCGGCTCTTCGGCGGTCGGATCGACCGGTGTGCGGTCGTCCTTAACGTCCAGGATCCAGTACTCGAACGGGATGTCGGTATCAGCGACAGCGCTCAAGTTGATGACGAACCGGCCGTCCTGCCTCTCGGAGATCCACCAGTTGCCGCCGACGTTGCCGAAGAACGTGACGAAGATGCGGCTGTTGTACCTGACCGCCGGATTCTCGACCACCGCGATCGAATTGCCGATATCCATCACACCCTCGCCAATCGTCGTCTTCGCGTCATCCGCCTTCACAGTCATGGTCTCGGTCTGCAGATCCTTGGTCTCGACCGCCTGCGCGGTGAGCTTGCCCTCGCTGTCGATGGACCACAGTCCGCCGATCCCTTGCAGGCCACCGATGTTGACGATCGGATTGCCCTGCATATCGATGATGCCGCTGACCTGACCGCCGAGCGTACCTTCCGATGAATCTGTATTGGTGTCCCAAACGGTCGAGCCGTTATAGAAGCCCATCTTGAGCATCACCATGATGGTGCCGGCCGAGGTCGATCCGTCGAACGCTTCGAGCGCCGTACCGACGACGTAGCCATGCTCGGTCGCTTTCATGCCGACGCCCGCTACGGACGACAAGGTGATAGGATCGCCGACCGCGATGACGCCGTTCTCCGCGCTGACCGAAGTCGGGACGCGACCTTCGAGCGCTATCGGGTGACTACCAGCGTCGTTCATGCCGGCCAGGAAGCCCGGCCTGGTACTCACGATACCGGCCATCAGCCAGCCGTTCATCTCCGCGCTGTCATCGGCGCGCTTCACGTGACCCGGATTCTCGATGTCGACCATCACTATCTCACCTGGCAGAAGGTCTTCTTCTGACGGGAACATCTCGGCGAAGTCGTAGCTACCGGTCGCCCAGCCCGCAGCATTGGTGCGAATGAAGTCACCGCCAGGACCGGTCGAGCCATCGTAGTACATGTAGCGACTCGACTGCATCGCTCCCCTGTCGGAGAGGTACAGCTTGCCCTTGATGCCCAGATCGCCCTCACTGCCGAAGTAGGCGATCTCATCGTCGACCGCATCAGTCAGCGATAACTTGTAGGCATCCTCACCGGTCGTGACCATGGTCATGGTAATGGCGCTATTCGCCGGCTCATTCGGTTCGGTGTCGCGGAAGGAGAAGAACCTGCCGGTGTTGTACCTGACCAGATTTTCGAAGGTGACGATGATCTTCTTGTGTTTCTTGCCGTTCGAGGCCGTTTCGGTGACCATCGACCAGTCGATCGCTTCAGTGGCCCGCGCCACTATGTAGCTAGCCAAATGTGTTCCTGGATCCTTCCTGGCATGCCCTGCTGTGGTCGAAGTGATGAGGTAGTCACCGACCTCGACATTTTCACCCTCGTCGACTAACCATACGTCACCGTTACCGACAGCCATGACCAGATGCGGATTCTCATCGCTCGCCGGCTCGGTCGTCTCTTGAAGACCAAGGTAAGAACCGAGTACGCGGAAATCGTTTTCCACGCTCGACGCAGCTATGCCGTATATCAATTCTGCTACCGGATTACCGTGCAAATGCCGATTATCGCCGGTCATACTGACCAGTGTCCCGCGTTCCATGGATCCATCGATCCAGGCGTAGTGCGAACCGGTGAACGCATTATATGAAACCGTAGTGCCACTCACAGAAATCGTTCCTTCTACGACATTAGCCTGTTTGAGATTGACGAGCGTGCCGTCGGTGCTCAAACGATTGACGGCTAATGGCGACGAGGAGGTGTCAGTCACCTCGAGCATGTTAACCGGTGTGCTCTCTCCGATACCGACAGAATCATCGAATCCGTAGATCGTGATGACCGGGCTGGTAGTCAGCGTTGAGCTGGCCGCGATTACGAAGTCGTCGTATGTGCTTCCGTCATTTACCCCCATACTGTAGTTACTGGAACCAGAGAGCTGGAAGTTCAGCCTCGGGTCTCCATCCGTGGCGGTATTATCAATCGCCAGTGTCGTATCCGCGTTGGCGCTGGTAATATCAAGATCGTAGTTTGGATCGTTTGTGCCTAAACCAACCTCATTTGCTGATGCATCGACAAAGAAGGTATTGCTGTCTACGTCAAGGTCACCATCTGCGTCGATGGTCATTCTGGTACCTTCAGTACCCGCATTGTAAGTATTGAAGTATAGTTCACCGGAATTGTCCGCACCGGCCCTTTGTGCACCGACCGCTGCAATCAGATTTTCAGCAGCTGCACTGTCTTCAATAGTGAAGTAAATACCTGCACCTAGACCATCAACCATGTCTCCGCTGGTCGTGTGCCTGATATTCA
>JAYEJB010000053.1:0-9859 GCA_034716415.1 Patescibacteria group bacterium | reverse complement strand
ATTACCATTCGCTGCCACCGACCGCACGGTGATGCCTGGGCGCTAATCTGAGCGGCAAAATGAGAACTTACAAACCGGAAGTTTTAACTTCCCAAAAAAGCGGAAGATTTAACTTCCCTTTGACATCTTCATTAAAAGATTGACCGGAGTGTGGGCGTAATCTATACTACAATGTTAATCTAAATCGAGCGGCACCTTCCAAAAAACAGGAGAAGGAAAGATGGAAAACCACTGGACCGCTCTGGACGCCGCCAAAAAGGCGGACGAATGCATGGCCGAAGCCGAAAGACTGCTCGCGAAGAAGGACTTCCTCCACGGTCGGACGGAGATCAATCTGGCCCAGTTCCATCTGCAGAACGCGGAGAGGGTGGCCGAAAAGTCCGGAGAGCGACTACTCGGCATCTACCGCTCCCGCCTCACGAGCCTCAAGCTCAAACTGCGCTGGCGCGATCACATTCTCACCTGGCTCGGCTTCTAGCCGAGACCGAAAACTGCCCCTGAAGGCGGTTTTTTCTATGGAGAGCTGAAAAGCTCAACGGCTTAAAAGCATTTTATTCAAAACCCACCTCGCTCACACCCTTCCCTTTCTGTCATTGCGCCCCGCCGATAGCGGGGTCCCGCCTTCTCTAAATTGGGGATATGTGGCGGGAAGGAGCGGAGCGACGAAACAATCCCGTCGGGAATGAACGGGACTGCTTCATCGGCTGCGGCCTTCTCGCAATGACAAAAAAAGAGAGACCCGCTCTTCCCGCCACGTCGTTCGCGAACGACATGGCCCGCTTTTCAAAAATCAATCCCCTCCCTCGCCTTAGTCCCTCGGTAATAGTAATGGTCGACCAACTTCATGTCAGTCACGAGATCGGACAGATCGCGGACCGACTGCGGTGCGCCGCGTCCGGTCAGGATGAGTTCGACGTGAACAGGTTTATTGCGCAGCAAGTCTAGCACGGAATCTTCGGTGACCATGCCAAGTGACGTGACGGTGTTCAGCTCATCGAGAATGACTAAGTCGTGCTTTCCTGTCTGGACTATCTCTTCAGCCTGCCCGAGCCCCCACCTCGCCTCATCGACATCCTGCGGCTCCACACCGAACTTGAACTGCCCGGTATCCGCGTCAATACGATCCTGCCCGGTGGCGATAAAATCTATCTCACCGGCGAAACGTTCAATAAGAATCTTACGCTCGCTATAATGCTCCCCACCCTTGTCGAAATAGACGATGGCGACTTTCTTGCCGGCACCGACAGCGCGAACCGCCAGACCGAGCGCGGCTGTGGTCTTACCTTTCCCGTCACCGGTATAGATTTGGATGAGACCTTTCATACAAAAAGCTTAGGAGCTTAGGAGCTTAGGAGCCTAGGCGCTTCTGCCCCTTCTCCTACTTAGCCGACGAGTACGACAGGGTAATCAAGACAAGACGGAAATAAACGAAAGAAACCACTCGGCATCGAAGCGCTTACGCCTTAGTACCTCCGCCATGCTCGAAACGACGGACTATATAATCATAAATTTTCTTAACACAACGGGTGGCTTTTTTGATGCACTCATCCAAAAAGAAATCATCTATTGCAACCTTTGTTCCATCTCTTTTTATAGAATAATAACAACCGTTTGACTTAGGAAGTTTAGTAACACTATCTATTGAAACACCCTCTGCGGACACCACATGAATCAACTTTTTTCTCATCTCGTTCAACTCATCCAAATTTCCAGAAAAATCAATCATTTCCCTCGTTTCTCCTATTAGCCTACCGAGGGTCGCTTTCGGTTCTGCCTTCTCTACGTCTCTCGCGTATATCATTTCGTACAATAAATACTCGACAGTATTTATTGCTATTACCGCTTTTGCGTACTTCTTTAGTAACTCCCCATCTTTTTCTATACCAAAAAACATCTCTTCTTCTTTGTGGTCGACGGCTACTTTAAAATGGCCCATATGATTTGATGTATACCTCCGTATTCGGAGTATGCCAGCCGGAAGGTTTTGAAAGGGGGCGAATACCCCTTTTCTTTTACGAACACCCGCTCGTACTCCCACAGTTCATACACTTATAGCACGCGCCGTTTCTCACCATGACCGCTCCGCAAGTATCGCACGGCGGCGCGTCAGACTGCGTATCGAAACTCATCGTGAGCGAATTGGATGTCTCCTCGGAATACATGAATGTCACACCCTGCTCTTCAATACCACTCTCTCTCACTTTCTCACTTTCTGACTCTCTCGCTTCACCGATATTCAACTGTTTCCCCTGTACCTCGACCGCGTGTGTCTTAGCATGCTCCCGATGCGCGTCTGCGGCGTCCGAGCCGCTCGGCGTACTCGGTAGGCGTTCCAGTACTTCCTTGTCTATCGACGCCGCCACGTCCTCGCGTCCGGCGTCCGCCAATGTCTGCACGTCCATGTTGATACCGACCGCCATCTGGTCCTCCAAGGGCAGGAACTTCAGCGCCATCCAACGGAAGATGTAGTCGATGATCGACTTGGCGATACGGATGTTCGGATTACTGGTGAAGCCGGACGGCTCGAACCGCAGGTGCACGAACTTGTTGACCAGGACTTTCAACGGCACACCATACTGCAACGCTATCGACGTCGTCGTCGCGAACGCGTCGATCAACCCGGAGATCACCGATCCGCCCTTGGCCATCCTGATGAACATCTCGCCCGGCGATCCGTCGTCGTACAGACCGATCGTGATGTAACCCTCATGCCCGGCGACCGAGAACTTGTGTGTCACTGATTTCCGCTCGTCAGGCAGCCTGCGACGTAACGGCCGATACTCAATACGTGTCTTCTCGACCACCTCTTCAATCTGCTCGACGGCTTTCTCCTCCTGCTCCTTTTCCCCTTCCCTGCCCGCCGAAGCTTCATTGGCGTAGGTGGATCCCCTTCTCTCATCCTCCCCTTCTCCCCTTCCCCCCTTCTCCCCTTCTTCCTCCTTCGATGTCGTCAGTGCCTGTTGCCCTTTGGATCCGTCACGATACACCGCAACCGCCTTCAATCCGAGACGCCACGATTCCATGTACGCTCTCTCGACATCCTCGACCGTAGCGTCAGACGGCAAATTGACCGTCTTCGAAATGGCCCCCGACAGGAACGGCTGGACCGCGGCCATCATCCGGATGTGACCCATATAATGGATAGTTCGCTCACCCTTGGCCGGCTTGAACGCGCAATCGAAGACCGGCAGGTGTTCCTCTTTGAGATGCGGCGCGCCTTCGATGGTGTCATTCTCGTCGAGACAGGCCATGATTTCCGTGCGTTGATTCTCACTGTAACCGAGGCGGGTCAACGCGGACCGCACGGTATTGTTGACGATCTTCATCAGTCCGCCACCGACAAGCCATTTGTACTTGACCAAAGCGATGTCCGGCTCGATACCGGTGGTATCGCAATCCATCAGGAAACCGATAGTGCCGGTCGGTGCCAACAGCGAGATCTGCGCGTTCCTGAAACCGTTGGCCATGCCGGTCTCAAGTGCGTCGTCCCAGGATGACTTGGCACTCTCCATCAGTTCCTGTGGCACACCTTCCGTGTCGATGGCGTATGCCTCGTCGCGATGCATGCCGACTACTTTGAGGAACGGATGCTCGTTGAGCCGGTAATAGCGGAACGACCCCAGCACACCGGCGATGCGCGCCGACTGGGTATAGCTGTGTCCGGTCAGCAACGCGGTAATCGCACCAGCGAAGTTGCGCCCCTCGTCAGAATCGTAGGCCAGGCCCCGCGCCATCAGGAGCGCGCCGAGGTTGGCGTAACCGATACCGAGCGCGCGGTAGTCATAGCTGTTCTCTTCGATGGACGGCGTCGGATAGCTCGAGTTGTCGACAACGATCTCCTGCGCGGTGATCATCACTTCGGCGGTATGCTTGAACGCCTCCGTATCGAACGAACCGTCCTCACGTTGGAACTTGATCAGGTTAAGAGACGACAGGTTGCAGGCCGAATCGTCCAGGAACATGTATTCCGAGCATGGATTACTCGCGTTGATACGCCCGCTGTTCGGTACCGTATTCCACTTATTGGTCGTCGTGTCGTACTGCATTCCCGGATCGCCGCACTCCCAGGCCGCCTGGGAAAGCTGCCCCATCAGCTTGCGCGCGCTGTACCGACCGACTGTCTCGCCGGTCGTCACCGCCTTCGTCTCCCAGTCGCCGCCGCTCTCGACAGTGCGCATGAAATCGTCCGTAACGCGAACGCTGTTGTTGGCGTTCTGGAAAAAAATACTGCTGTATGCCTCACCATCCATCGAGGAATCGTAGCCGGCCGCGACAAGAGTCTTGGCCTTCTTCTCCTCGTTGACCTTGCAGCCGATGAACTCCTCGATATCGGGATGATCGACGTTCAGGATGACCATCTTAGCCGCGCGCCGCGTCTTGCCGCCGCTCTTGATGACACCAGCGAACGCGTCGAAACCTTTCATGAAGGAGACCGGACCGCTCGACTTACCGCTCGATCGCGACAGCAGTTCCTTGGACGAACGCAGGCTCGACAGGTTCGTGCCGGTCCCACTGCCGTACTTGAACAGCATGCCTTCCGTGACCGCCAAGGTCAGAATGGAACGCATGTCGTCGCGGACCGAATTGATGAAGCAGGCCGAACATTGCGGACGCGGATTGATGCCGACGTTGAACCAGACCGGACTGTTGAACGCCGCGCGCTGATTGACCAGGATCGATGTCAGCTCGGCTTCGAACGTAACCGCGTCATCCTCGGTCGCGAAATAACCGTCCTTACGACCCCAACCGGAGATCGTCTTGGCGACACGGTCCATGACCTCCCTGACCGAGCACTCGCGATCTTCCTTGCCGATCTCACCACGAAAATACTTGGACGTCACGATATTGGTCGCGCTCTGACTCCATTGCTTCGGCACCTCCACGTCTTTCTGCTCGAACACCACTTCACCCTGCGCGTTCCTGATGGTCGCGTCACGCCTCTCCCATTCGAGTTCATCGTAAGGATGGACACCGGATCTGGTATAGAATCTCCTGAACGGCAGGCCTTTGCTCAACCGGTCGGGACGCTTAGTCGAATCCGGCATCAACTCCTTGAAATAATTCTTGGCCGCGAAAGCGAGATTATTGTCTATAAGCACCATCGCGACGATCCGGGAAACGTCATCAACCGACGGCATCGTGTGACCGTTGAATTCCCGGTCCAACCGCATCAGTGACTGATGCGTACATCGCGCCAACAGCTGTTCATCACTGACTCCCGCACCGGTGAGCGCGGACGACAACATCAGCCCAATCTTCTCGGGCTTGAAATCGACGACAGATCCGTCCCTGCGCCGCACCTGCTTCACCTTCGTGAGTTCCGGTATCTGTTCCAGGATCGCTAAAACGACTCGTCTTGTCTCACTGGTCTTGCTATCCGTGATTGTGATGCGCGATGCGGTGTTGTCCATAGGCCCGGCAGTTAGTGCCTTGTTGATGATTACAATATGTTGTGGTTTCTAGCCACACTATACCACAATATCTTGTGGTGTAATGTGGATAAACAAATATAAAAAGGGAGCCTTCTGCTCACTTTCAAGAATGCGCGAGGGGCACGCGAAAATACAGTCGGGACATGAAAAATCCGGACGTTGTGGCCTCCTCTCCACTCTGACTCTGAAAGAACGTCCGCTCCGAATGATCGGCTACTGATTCAGTGATGCGGCACGAGGCGGGAAATATATTACTCCTCCCGCTTCCTGCCTCCCGTGATGTTTTATGCACAGTTTGGCGGAAAAACAGGCAGCCTGTTTCCTGCGGGAAACAGACTGTCTGTCTTTTCCGCCAAACTGTGCATAAAACATCTACTCCACTGGTTCAAAGGGGCGAAAGGAATCCTTCTCCCGCTTCTCCCACTCCTGCCCCTTCCCTGCCGGCAGGCAGGTCCCGCTAAAAAATCAAATAGGCAATGTCATGCTGACTGGCCGTGCTTGTTCGGCGTTCAGCTTGAAATCGATCCGTGCCTCTACCATCTGACCTACACGATCCTTGAACTTCACTATTCCCTGTTCCAGCCCGAACTCATAGACCTCCTTGGTGACCTTCACGTCCTGCAGACAGTAGTCGCGCAACTTGTCTATCTCTCCGCGCCGCCAGTATTCGATGGCCTGCAATCCGTTGCCGCTCTTGCCTTCTCCCAAGGAACCATGCGCCACGTCATCGAGTTTGATCCGGAATCCGATGGACTTTTCGATCTCTTTCATCAGGTCCAACGTCGGCAATTTCGAGAGGTCACCCGGATAGTAGGTATTCAAGACCTGGTAGTCGAAACCGAACAGGTTGTAGCCGATGACGCGATCAGCCGATTCCAACAACTGCCACAGCTTCGGCAGGTCTTCTTCCATATACGAGAGATACTCATCAGTCGCGTAGGAATATGCTCCCACCAACGACACCTTCAGTAGTGTCGGATCGTACTTGCCCACGTCGGCAAAACTGTTGCTTGTCTCGATGTCGAAGACGACCTCGTTACCCATAGCCGTTTCATGTTATTTCGGAAAGCGGCCCTGCCGGATATCCACCGGTTGGCCGCTGATATACTTTACTATTTTGTAGGTACCGTTTCAATCTATGCGTCAAGGGTGTGAAAAGCTAAGGAGCCCAGGAGCTCAGGAGCATTTCTTATATAACCAAACTCCCGCACTTCTTAGCTCCTTAGCTCCTTAGCTTTCTTCAGCTCACCAACTCGATCGCAGACCACCCGAATCGCCTCCTCGCGGGTCTTCAGTTTCTCCATCTCGTCGGCCAGTATGCCGTCGCCGACGACCTCCCGCACCCAACGCGCCATGTCATGTTTATGACCCCTCTCGTGATACTCGTAGATGTTGTCGTCGATGCTGGAAAGCCCGGCACAGAACTCCTCAAGGCTCTTCACGTAGAAGTGCATGTGGAACCAGAAGGCGCGCCACATCGGTTCGATATCGCGCAGATAATGCTCAGCGTGTTCCTTGCTGGTCCGGCTGTTCATATGCGTTCAGTATAGGCCGCAAGAAGATCTCCGACAAGCGACTTGCCAGATGGACCGCCAGCTGAAATCATGAGAATAAGGAAGGAGGCTCGCTTTGAAGCGGCATAGCCTGTCGCAACGGGAAAAGCGGCAGATATACAGGATCCTGAGCAGGATCTACGTGTTGTTCAACGAAGGCCGATGGCGGATCAGATATGATGTCATCCGCGGCAACTACGGACTTTGCGAAAAGGAGGGGGTATCACCGACATCAACCGGATTTGTCGACGAAGATCAGAGGGTGATCTGGGTGGACTACCGCGAAAACATCCTGGAGACCATTATCCATGAATGTCTGCACGTCATCTATCCCGACCGTTCGGAAAAAGAGATCTTGGAGCTGGAACGGTTCGTCCTGCACAACATATCGCGCATCCAAGCGGTGCGCCTCATGCGCCATACCGGTCACTTCCTCATCTGAAAACCCCGCTCTCGCGGGGCTTTATTTATGATGACAACACTTTCTCCAACGCCCGTGCTGTCGGATCTATCGTGACCGGTCGGTTCGGACTGGCGGACATGATATCAGGCAATGATTCGGAGTGATATTTGATGGTGGCGTCCGGATCCTTCAGGAGATTGCCGGTGAGTATGGCGAGAACGCGTTCATCGCGTTTAATGACACCTTCAGCGACGAGCTTCCTGATTCCGGCGGCCGAGGTGCACGATGCCGGCTCCGCGCCCACGCCATCCGAATCGACGATCGCCTTAGCGTCCATGATCTCGGTGTCGGTGACGCTGGCGACCAGGCCGTCGGTCGCATCCACCGCCCGCACCGCCTTGTCACGGTTCACGGGATCCCCGATACGGATCGCCGTAGCCACGGTCTCGGCTTCCATCTTATATGGCTTCCAGCCGTCACTATAACTATGGAAGAACGGCGACGCACCCTCGGCCTGAATGACCGCGATGCGTGGCAGTCGGTCAATCAGTCCGATCTCCTTCGCTTCCGTGAAAGCCTTGCCGAACGCCGAAGTATTGCCGAGATTGCCGCCCGGCACGACGATCCAGTCCGGCGGATTCCAACCCATACGTTCGAGTGCTTCGAACATGATCGTCTTCTGACCCTCGAGACGGAACGGATTCACCGAATTCAGCACGGTCAGCCCGAGCTTCTCGCGCGATTCCATCACTAAGCGCAGTGCCGCATCGAAATCCCCGCGGATCTTGATCGTCGTCGCGCCGTAAGCCAAAGACTGCGAGATCTTGCCGAGAGCTGTCGCGTTCTCCGGGATGAGTATCGCCGACGGCAGGCCGGCCAAGGACGCGTAGGACGCGACTGCGGCCGCGGTGTTGCCGGTCGAGGCACAGACCACGCGCTTAGCTCCGTCAGCTTTGGCCCGGCTGACCGCCACGGTCATGCCGCGATCCTTGAACGAACCGGTCGGATTCTCACCTTCATGCTTAAAGACGACGTTCGGCTGCCCCATCCATTCACCGGTCTTGCGGAACGAATAGTGTCGTGTGTTGCCCTCACCGCGCGTGACCATGCTTTTGAGCGGGAATCCCGGCAGCACCAATTCACGGAATCTCCAGACCCCGCTCGCGTCCGCCTCTTTCCCGGAAAGCAGTCGCGAACGGAACAGCGCCTTCAACCCCTCACCGCGGCCGTGCCAGCGCGACAGGTCATGCGCGACATCCAAAAGACCGCCGCACCTACAATGCACTACCGGCTCCTTGAGTTGATAGGCATCGCCGCACGACGCACATCTGAGGTGCGATCCACCCTTCATTTCACTTGATCTGCTTCGCGCCTTTTGCGCCGAAACTACTGACATAGCTGTCGGTTTCAATTTCCATCTTATTCCAGGCGGCGGCCATCGCCTCGCTGATCTTGTCGATCCTTAGCTGTGAACCGCAGACAGCGAACATGGATGGCCCCGCGCCACAGATCGACACGCCCGCGGCACCGGCCATGAGCGCCGCGTCCTTGACCTTGGCATACCCGGTAATCAAGTCGATGCGAGCCGGCTCGACCACGACGTCGCTCATCAATGATCTGCCGAACAGCTCCATGTCGTTCTGATGGATCGCCGAGATGATGGTCGCCGCGTTGCTGGCGTTGACGGCCAGCTGCCGCATCGACACGCTTTCCGGCATCACCTTCCTGGCTTTCCTGGTCGAAAGCTGGATACGCGGATGGCAGACCGCCACGAACCAGTTCTTCGGCAGGTCGACGCTGACGATCTCCTGTTGCTCGGCGTGTCTGACGATGACGAATCCACCGAGTATCGCCGGCGCCACGTTGTCCGCATGCGGCGCCCCGGCCGCGACTTCCTCACCATAGCGCGCGAATTCGATCAGCTGTTCCGGATCGAACCGATTATCCAGAGCGGCGTTCGTCGCGACCGCGGCAGCGGCCGACGAAGCGCCGGAGGACCCGAGGCCGCTTTCGAGAGGCAGCCCCTTCTCCAACACCATCTCCAACCCGAATTCCACGCCAGCATCATCAAGCATCTTCAGCGCGACCACGGAAGAGCTGTTGCCGATCGTCTCCATCGGCAATCTGCCGTCATCCCCCGTGATCGACGTGATCGTCACGCCCTGCTTGGACGTTTTGGTCACCGTAACCTTGTCACCGAGACCGTCGATCGCGAAACCGAGAAAATCGTAACCCGGTCCGACGTTGGCGATAGTCGCGGGCGCGAAAGCCGTGTACTTTTTCTTCGAAGTTATGATTTTAGACATATGCGTGGCTATCAATGTTACGCTCACTTCATAGTATACCAGCAAAGAAAGCGGGAGAAGGGGCAGAAGCGGGAGAAGGGGCAGAAATAGGATGATGTCTTATGCACAGTCTGGGGCAAAAACAGACAGTCTATTTCCCGCAGGAAACAGGCTGCCTGTTTTTGC
>JAYEJB010000052.1:0-9942 GCA_034716415.1 Patescibacteria group bacterium | reverse complement strand
TCAGCGTGAACGGCAATGAATCGACGAATTCTTTGGTCGCATCCTGATCGAACGGTATCGCCGGCGCGTCCTTGCCTTCTCTCATTCTCCTGGTCCTACCCATGACCAACTGCAGACGCAACAGCTCGTCAAAAGCCAAACGGCGACGCGCGGCCTCGCGTTCATCATCCATCTCCGGAAAATGGACCGACCGAACGGCGTCCGACAGTGACATCAGATCGTATTCGTCCAGTATATCCTCCGGTAGATATTCCTGAAGCGCCTCCACTGCGGGCACGGCGTTCCTGACGAGCCGGCGCAAGACATGTTGTGATATGCCCGACGACAGCGGATAGACCGGCATGTAAGGATTCACGACGCGGGAGTCGCCGTCCTGCTGACCGTACAGGGGATTAGCCAGACGCAAGCCGTACTTTGTCTTCGTCACCTTGCCCGCGAACCTGTAAGTCTCCCCTGTCTTCAGATACTTGGTCAGGTACGGCTGGTTGAACCAGATGGCCGTAACGGTTCCCTCCCCGTCGTCGAGCTCGGCTTCGGTTATGCTCATCCTTCTCCTGAAACTCCGCCGATTGCGCAGCTTCCCGATCCACGCGATGACCGTGGCCTCCGTACCGGGTTCCAACTCCGCCAGGGATGCGATGTTGGAAAAATCATCATACCGGAACGGAAAATGGAAAAGAAGGTCGCGCACCGTCGTGATGCGCATGGCCTCCAGTGCGGACTTGTGTTTCGCGGTCAGGCCGCGAATTTTTGTCGCCGGGTCGTTCAACTCCATACGGGGGTAGCATATAGAATGGGGCGAGACGGGGCAAGATGGAGCGGGAGAGGCGGGAAGAGCGGGAGAAGGATTGATTGGTTTTCCCCCACCCCAACCCTCCCCCGTCAGCGGGGGAGGGAGGATTATAGAAAAAATATTCCCTCCCTCTCGTGCAGGGGAGGGTCAGGGTGGGGGGTCACCATCCACGGAAGGAATAGAACGAGACAGGAAATCAGCGATTTTATGCGCAATTTACTGTAACGCAAAAACGCCAGGATTACTGGCGTCTTTACATGGTGCGCCCGGGACGATTCGAACGTCCGGCCTCTTCCTCCGCAGGGAAGCGCTCTATCCACTGAGCTACGGGCGCGGATTATTTTATTGGTACATACAGTTCGCCGAGTGACTAACGATAGCCAAGGCCCCTGCCTGCCGGCAGGCAGGCGGAGGACCGCAGCCCCGGCCCGGGAGTCGGGCACGGACACATAAAAAGCTCGACAGCAGGACAGCTAATTACTGTCGTGCCGCCTGTCCCCCGAAGCTTCAGCGAAGGGGGGCGTGCTTTCATGCTGTCACGCTTACTATAATTTCAACAATCTTCCCAGATAATCCGAGAATGGCTCATCGTCCTCTGTTATGTCCTCATGTAGATACTTCGACAGGATAGCGCGGACATCGTTCGGATTCTGATCCTCCAGCGGAAGGGCGATGCGCGGCCTCATGGCACTCTTGAAATCAAGATACAGACTCTTCACCGCCGGCGGATCGTAGATGAACCAAAAGCGGTTCATCTCACGGAAGGGGTAAAACGACCCCCCTATCTCGACCCCGTCTTCCGACACGCTGACGCTGACCTTGTCCGGACCACGCAATGACGTCATGTAAATGACGAGCGCCACCATCAGTATGATGAGCGCGAAGAGAAAATTAGCAGATATGACGGCATAAATCAAGAGACCCCCTCCGATTACTATGGCACCTAGGTACCAACCAAGCCCTTTCTCGTAGCGCTTGGACTCATCCACTTCCCATGTGACCAGGGCCTTTGACTGCCCTATTTGCGGTTCGTTTTCCTCCATATTTGGCTTGTTTAGCCTGATTTCCTGCTTGAATTCTACCGCAAATCACCGACATATACCAGCCGAAGCATAGACATGTCCGCAGTCGAATTGACAGTAACTGCCAGCGGATATAGATATAAAGAGCCCATGAGGCGCGTCCTTTTTAGAATAGAGGCGACACATGACCACAATCGATAGGGATAGTTTCAAACAAGCACTGATCGAGTTATCGGGCGCCGAATCCGAAGCCGTCGATACGGTGATGGATAAGACGGAGCCGTTCTTCATCTACGCGGACGCGGGCCTGTACAGATTCGTCAGGGCGGAAGATGTCAAAAAGTCCGACGTGGCCCGCGCCATCAGGACCGCACTGGGGTCACCGGTCAAGAAGGTCGAACTCGTCTCGGTCTCGGATCCCTGGGATGACTGGCCGCCGTTCTTCGGCGAAAGCACGATCAAGAGCTCGCTACATATGTTCCTGGAGGACGGCCTGATGCAGACTCTGCCCCGCAAGATGGTGGATGTACACTATCCGATTCTTCGGCAGAGCCTCGGCCCCATGGCGATGTCAGTCTTTCAACTGGAAGGGCTGATCAAGGACGCGATGCAAAAGGCCTTGTGGAAGAGCCTGAAGAACGGCATGGAAGACGCAATCTGGCCGGATGACCTGTGGCGAAAGCTGTATCGATGCATCAACTTCACCCTGACCTGCTATATCGGGTATCTTATATCCGGATTGTCGGGCAGTGCCGCCAATATCGAGCCGCTCATCGACACGCTTCCGCTGACGATTCCGCTCGGCGCCAAAAAGTTCTCGAGAAGCACTCTTATCACTTTCGTGGCCTAGGACTCTCGTCACAGCGACCCCCTGAAACGGGTCGTTTTTTAATGCAAAAAGACGCCGCGTTCAGCGGCGCCTTTTCAGTGACCTCTTATCTCTTCCAGACGTATTTGCCGATCTTCCAGCCGTATTTCACGACGACCAGAATGATGAGTATATACAATGCGTATAGCAACACCTTGATCATCAACAGTATCAGGTTGAGCGAGATATCCTGTGCCACATCGTTTATATCACGGACAAACGCCTGTAGGGTTGCCTTCCAGGAGTCTTTGATGACCTGACCGTCGATGAATTTGCTTTCATAGATACTCACCCGGAAGTAGGTGTATTCCATCCGATCGACCTGAAGCGCTTTGGCCCGCTCGATGCGCTCAAGCCGACTGTTGATGTTGATGCGTTCCTGGGTCAGCCGCTCGATGATCCTGATCTTGCTGTCGATGATCCGGGCCAGATTTTCCACGTCCTGAGTCTTGGTGGCGAGGATGGTAATGTCGTCGTACGCGGCTATCGCGATGGCGACGGTCTCATCTATCGCCGCCAGCTTCGCCTTGAGGATGTCGGCTTCGCTGGTGAAATCCTCCAGCTGGCGCTTGATGGAATAGCTAGTCTCGGACAGATCACGCGGGTCGAGACTCTCGATGACGGCGAGTATCTCATTGGCATTGTCATGCGCCACCTTGAAGGTGTAATTGCATCCGGTCTCGTGTTCGTTCGAGCGCTCGAATATGATGTAGTCCTTGATCTTGAGGTCGGCCACGGTCTTGCAGGTATCATCCAGATGACGCGTCTCGATGGTGCTGCTGTATTCCTTGACTTCGAAATCCTCGGCATCGTCACCGGGCTGATGTCCACCGTCAGGTGGCGGCACGGGAACCGATGAAGGAGCCACGTTCCGCATGGACAGACCGATTCCCATCGAGGAATCCATCGCCATCTCCTCCATACCCAGACCCAACGAGGACGTCATCGGAACCACCTTGCTCGGACTGACACCCCTGAAAGCGTATTGGAACGACGAACCGAGTAGGCGCAGTGCCAGCGTCAGGACAACGACGCCCACGACCACGATACCGGCGATCTTTAGTACTTTAGTGACCGATATATCTAACTTCGGTATTTTTTTCATATTATGTGAAATTTAAACTTAGACCGATTCTGTAACAGAGTATAACACATTTCACCTCTGTACATTTGGATCCCTTCTGTTGCGACCAAAAATCCCACCTGACTCAGGTAGGATGTTTAGTTGGCGGAGGGGGTGAGATTCGAACTCACGGTACCCTTCCGGGCACGACGGTTTTCAAGACCGTTGCCTTCAACCGCTCGGCCACCCCTCCATTTATCAATCACCCCCCATAGCTCCAGCAGAGCTGGAGCGACGGGGGGTGGCGGAGGGCGTGGGGCTCGAACCCACAAGACCATTTTCACGGTCACAGTTTAGCAAACTGGTGCCTTACCATTCGGCGCAGCCCTCCATGTGAAAGCGCTAGTATCCTATATTATATCGGAAAATTTGTGAAGAGGCACGACCTTATATTTCGCTAAATTAAGCGAAATAACATCAATTGGCATTCGACATCCATCCCGAGTATACTTGAACCATCCAGTCTACCCAACACTATATGCCCCATATTAACATCGAAATCAAAGCGAAGTGTGAGAATCCCGACAGTATCCGTGAATTCCTTAGATCGAACGATGCCGATTCCAGAGGGCTTGATCACCAGATCGACACGTACTTCAAAGTTGCAAATGGCAGACTCAAACTCCGCGAAGGCGATATTGAGAATTTTCTTATCTATTACGAAAGACCCGATCAAGAAGGCCCGAAACAAGCCGATGTAATCCTGTTCAAGACAGAGTCGCGATCCCCGTTGAAAGAGATGCTGAGCAGATCACTAGGCGAACTGGTGACCGTAGACAAAAAACGGGAGATATATTTCCTGGATAACGTGAAATTTCACATCGACACCGTCGAAGGGCTGGGGGCTTTCATGGAAATCGAGGCAATCGACTACGGGGGCACGCTCGGCAAGGAGAAGCTGCTCGAACAGTGCCAGGACTATCTTCGGGAGCTGAATATCCCGAAAGACGATTTGATCTCCATGTCTTATAGCGACCTACTGCTGGCGAAAAAAGACTAGCCCTTGAGTGCGGTAACGACAGAAATCCTACCGGCGCCCGCCTCGGCGAGCGCCGTTGCGCATTCCCGGACAGTCGCGCCGGTGGTGAAGACGTCATCGACCAGCATCACGTCGCGGCCACCCAGGTTTCCGGTCGCCACGAATGCGTCGCTGATATTCTTCACTCTCCTCTTCGTATCCGTAAGACGAGCTTGAGGACGCCACGCGAATCGTCGTCGTACTACACCATCGACCATCTCCAGCTCAAGCTCCTCGGCGACTGCCCGTGCCAGCCACTCCGCCTGATTGAACCCGCGCAGCGCCAGGTTTATGGGATTCATCGGAACGGCCATAACGACCGGATCCGTGTCGCCGTCCAGCAGCGTGCCTATATGACGGCCGACCTTCACGGCGAGGAATCGCGACAATATCTCTCCCGCTTCATCGACTCGACCGTACTTATAAAAATGGAGCAGCTCGCGCAGGACCGGATCGGAATATCTACCGGCGGCGAAACAACGGATCGCCACATCCCGACGGGATTGCCGCGGTCGCCTGTCCCGCCCGTAGCGGGACCCCGCCTTCTTTGATTTAAGATAAGTGGCGGGGCGGCCTCCCTTCCCGCCACATACCTCTAATAAAAGAGGGCGGGACCCCGCCATGGGCGGGGCGCAATGACAAAATAGTGAGTAGGATCGCCGCAGTCGCTCCGTTTTCTCACGATGATTTCCTTTCAGGGAAAACAAAATGCCCCTTGCGGGGCCATACCTGTTCGCTTCACATGTGTCGCAGAGCAGTCCGCCTTCCCTTCCGCACGACAGACAGAAGTGAGGGAAGAGCGTGCGTCCGATGGTATCCGCCGCCTTCCCCGCTACCCCAGCCACTCCGCGGAATCGACCTCCCATATCTCTCCTGATCTGATGAAATCTATCGTTATCTCCTGGTAGAACACGCGAGTCCCGGCGCTCGTGGTTTCCTGCCTCTGTGTGTTCACTCTGATCGACGCGGTTCCCGACCCCTCATCAATCCGCTCCATCGCGCTACTCAAAGCTCTCGTCGTCATGCCGACATACGCTGGCGTCCCTGAACCCCGCGCACTGGCCTCGGCGATATAGGCATCCACTTCTTTGACCATGGAATCCGTCATGAAAGCCCTCAACTCCTTCAGGTTCTCAAAGTCACCCTGATTGGAAAAGCTTCCGTACCTCTCCGCGAAAGAATGCGCCAGACGCTTCAGGTTCGACCTGGGATCCGGAGCCTCCGGATCGCTCGTGGGTTCAGCCGGGCCGATCGCCTCCAGGACCGGCCTCTCCACGCCCGCACCGAAGGTGGTATTAAGTATCCCGGTGTCAGCCGGTCGGTCAGGCGCGGTGTTCGTGATGGTGATATCTCCCGGACCGGTCTGCTGTGTAGATATCCACACGAGCAACAGAAGCAGAAACAGTACGATGACCGTTATGACTACCCCCAGGATTTTCTTGTTCCGTGATTCCATCTGTCCAGAATTATCCTTTAGAACATCGGTTCCGGCTCACCTGGTGTCGAGCCGTCTTTACCTCCCCTACCTTCAGCCTCCGCCAGCGATTGATCGTATTCCTTCTTGGCCTGTTCGATCTCCAGGAGCTGCTGCGGGTTGGTGGTCACGATCTGGTCCTCGGCGTACGACGCGACTACCTTGATTGCGGCGTGCTTGTTGCCGGCGAAGAATATACCCTCACCGACACCACCTTCCAGAAGGAGGAACTTCTCTCCGTCCGTCAGGATGAACGTCTTCTGAATGTTATCGATCGCGGCCGGCGACTGCCTCAACAGCAGCTGCATGGCCGAGTTGGTGACGATCGCCTGTCCGTACGGACTCCGCAGGAAGTCGTTGACGTCCTGCGTGATAGTCGTCACGCCCAGGTAATACTTCCGGCAACGCTTGACGAGCGCGAAGATGAATTTGGCGCTATCTTCATGCTGCATCAGCCACCACGCCTCATCGATCACCAGGATCCTCTTCTTACGTTCGGATCTGACGACGTTCCATATATAGTTGACTATCGCGTAAATAGCAAGCGGTCGCAGTTCATCCTCCAGGTCACGCACCGAAAACGTGACCAGTACGTTCTGCATGTGTACCGTGGTCGGCGAATTGAACAGACCGGCGAAAGTACCCTCGGTGAACTTCTTGAGCTTGACCACCAGGTCGGTCGTTCCCTCCATGCCTTCGAGGACCTCGACGAAATCCTGGACGATCGGCGACTCGACCTTGGTGAGATCCGCGTCCGCGGTGATATCCTTCTTGGCGTAGGTCTCGAGAAGCGCGCGGTCGAGTATCGAATCCTCCTGCGGCGTGACCTCGCCGAGCATTATGCGCAACAGTCCTTTCACGGTGATGACCGCGCTTCGGATGATGTCCTCGGTCGAGACCTCCTCGCCGACCGGACGCGGCAGGTCGAACGGGTTGATCTTCGCGTCCGACGCCAGCGATACGTTGACATACGTCCCTCCGACAGCGTCCGAAAGATGCTTGTACTCCATTTCCGGGTCGATGACGATGACTTCGGTGCCGAGCATCAGCGAACGCAGGATCTCCAGCTTGACCGTGTAGGACTTACCGGCGCCGGACGTGGCGAATACGATATAGTTCGCGTTCTGCATCGAGAAACGGTCGAACAGGATCAGGCTGTTGTTGTGCCGGTTGATACCGAACAAGACGCCGTTGTCCGACGACAGGTCAGCCGAAATGAACGGGAACGATGATGCGATCGGCGATGAGTTCATGTTGAACGTGATCATCAGTTCGTCATTGCCCACGGGCAACGTCGAGTTGAAACCCTGTTCGGCCTGATAGAAGACGCGCTTGGTGTAGATCAACTTGCCGCCGAACAGCGACTCGACGTCCTCCGACAGCTCGTCGAGCGTGTCCATGTCCTTGGCGTACAGCGTCACATACAGCGCGAACTGGAAGAAGTGCTCCGTGCCCTGCGAGAGTTCGTCACGCAAAGCCTCGATATCACGGAGGGCTGTCTCCCGGATCGGGTCACGCGGGGCACCCTTCTCATGATCCGAGGATATCTGCGCCTCGAGCGTTCCGACTTTCTTCTTGAGCTGCTTAAGGATGATACTCGCCTTCACCGGATAGAAGAACATCGATACGTCGAGCGTGGTGTTCATGTTGATGACCGGTGCGAACCAACCGAGCGAAATATATCTCGGATAAGCGACCACGAAAATCGTACGGACGAACGTCTCGCCGAGAACCATGTGCCGCGGCTCGATCTTCATCCCGGCCGGAGCGATGATATCCTTGACCGAAACTACACCTTTGCGGTATATCCGCTCCTCTTCCAACGTCTCCTTCGCCTTGGCGAGTTTTTCCCGCGACTCTTTCTCTTGAGCCTCCTTCTTGGTCAGCTCCTTCACCTTGGTGGGGGAGACGGCCGGACGTCCTGGTTGTTGTGCTTCAAATGCCATATTAGACGGTTGCCTCGTTCTCGGACACCCTGATACTTCCGATGTCCTGCATCTTCTCCGTATCCAGCAGTACCGGATTATACGCGCGGTAATAGAGCTCAATGAGCTGCTGTGTGTCCAGCGTGACCGATTTGAGCCCCATGCTGTTCAGGTTGTTCTGGATGGCACGGACGCGCTGCATCAGGTCTTCCTTGCGTTTGTTGAACCTCTCTTCGGCCAGCTTGACCGATACCGCCGGTGAAAAAGTGTCGATGAGCCGTGTCCAGAAATTCTTGCGCTTATCAGACAGGGGGTTGTACGGCACCACCACGAAGAACTGTTTCTGCATGATCTGCCCGAGTTCGACGAGTTCGGTCACGAACGCGCGATAGTCCGCGATCTGAATACGCAACAGATCGTTCTCCTGCGCTTTCTCGTTCTCCTTAAGCCTCGCGATGTAATCGTCGACGTTGAGCTTCCTGGACTGCACGACAATCTGAATCGGAAACTCAAGCGCGTTCATGAAAGAGATATACTGCTGGATGATGGCGTTCTGCTCGTCCTCCGATTTCAGCGCGAAGTTGATGCTGGAGACCATCATCACGGCGCGTAGCGTGCCGTCTCTCATCACCACGACACCATCCTTGACTTCGGAGAAATCAAGGTAGCGCTTAGTCGACGGCCCCGGTTTCGAGCCCGCCATCTTCTTCGATTGCATGTCGTTCGCTTGAGCCATGGTAGATATACGATCAAACCTCGTCGGGGTTGTAGACACCGCCGGTATTCACGACGAGCGTCAGCTCGGACAGACGCGACGTCGCCACCCTCTCCTTGATCAGCCGTTTCTTCGGTGGCGGCGGTGGCGGAGCGGTGATGATCTCCTTCAATTCAGCGTCAGTCAGGTTCTTGTCCCACACCCGAAGCTGCGGTTTGCTGAGCGTCTGAATGAGATTAAGCATGAAAAAATGGAAGGGCTGTCCGTTGATCTTCAGGAACGCCAGGACACCGCCGAAACCGAACTCGAATAGGATGGCGATGATGGAGTACGTGAAACGCCCCGGCTTCAGGGTGATCAGCTTGTACGTACCGAACATGATCCCGGCCGTCACGAGGAGTATCAGGAACTGGCGGGTCGTTATCGGCCCGATGATCTTGTCCTCGACATCGATGAACTGGGGGACGGTAAATCGCATAACGGAGACTCAAGACGCAAGTTTCAAGACTAAAGTCTTGTTCTTATTTATATAACTATACCACATCAGGACTCTAACCGAACCTAAGCGTTCGATTCAACGCCATGATCGAGTCGAATTCCACTTTAGTGAGCACTTCCTTCCCTGCTTCCTCCATCTTACCTATCACATCGACCACAGGAATACCCTCCAAACTCTGGCGAAGGATGTCGAGATACAGCTTGTTCGTCGGGGATTCGCGCCAGGCTTCGATTCCGGCGGTCTTGTGAGAGAAGGACTGGTTCTCCAACAGATCGATCTTGTCCTTGATCTTGAGCGTGGCCTCGTTCGGGTCCTTCGACAAATGACGAAAATCCCTGACCGAGATGGAGCGTATCTCCTCGACCGGGCCGATGAGCTTCGTAGGGGCGGCTTTGACGTCGGAGACGACCGGTTTGCCGGTAGCGGGAGGAGGGGCAGGAGGGGCAGGAGGGGCAGGAGGGGCAGGAGGGGCAGAAGCGGGAGGAGTGGGAGGAGGGGCAGGAGG
>JAYEJB010000051.1:0-2272 GCA_034716415.1 Patescibacteria group bacterium | reverse complement strand
CCCTCCCCCACGCATGGGGGGAGGGAGGATAGATTAAATTTTCACGTTCCCTCCCCCGCTAACGGGGGAGGGTTAGGGTGGGGGTAGACACCTACCCCATGAATCGAAAAAATAATCTTCCAAAAAACTTGTGTATCGATAGAAGCGTGGTAAAATCAACCTCTTTAGATTAAGGGATCGAAGGGACGAGTCGATAGCCCACTAATAATGACCTCCTCCCCGGGGTCCGCTGTCGCTCCACCCGGTGTTTCCTGGGATAGAAAAATGACAGCCGAGAGGCTGTCATTTATCTTTTCGGAAGCTACTAGAGGCCGGCCTGCTCGCCGCAGCAGCCCACCTTCATGTCGACGACCCGCAGGTAAGTCGTGAAATCATCGAGCAGCAGCTTCTCCATCTCTATCGCGCAAATCTTCACCGCGCGCAGACGACGTTTCTCGGGGGCGACACCGTCCCTGAATGTCATTTTCAGACCGACACGCAAAGCGCTGACCTTGGCGTTGAATCCGCTCGCAGACAGGATCGTCTTCCTGAACGCCACCTTGTCCTCGGCCCTGCCGAACTCCTCGACGATTCCCGTCACGGCCCGCCCGGCCTTCTCCAGACTATGCCGACTCAGACATGCCCGATGAGCCACGACAGTCTCGCCGTCGATGATCCGACTCTGCCTGCACGGATCTCTCGGGGCAATCATCAAATTGCAGTATACGCAGACTGGAGTACCACTCACCATTCTCTTTGCCACTCTCTCCTCCTTCTTGAACAAGAACCACGGCAGCCAATTCGACCACCGGACTTACACCTTACCAGAAAAACCGAGTAAGTCAACCCTCCGTCACTCCAGATGAGTCTCTTGCAGCGATTCACCTAAGTACTCTTTCAAGACCGGATTATGAGAAAGATCCGTGTTATCCTCAAGAATCTTTTCAGCTACAACGCGCGCGTCGCGTATCAGATCCATATCGGCGATCGAGGCCATGCGCAGTGCCGGAAAATGACCCGACTGTTCCTCACCCAAAAGGTCGCCGGGACCGCGCATCTTCAGATCCTTCTCCGCCAGGACGAATCCGTCATCGGTCGCTTCCATGATACCAAGTCGTTCCCGTACGGCCGGTCCGTACGTCGCCGGAAACAGGAAGCAGTATGACTGGTGTTCACCGCGACCGACCCGTCCGCGGAACTGATGCAACTGCGCCAGTCCGAACCGGTCCGCACCCTCGATGCACATGACGGTCGCGTTCGACACGTCGACGCCGACTTCGACCACGGAAGTCGAGACGAGCACTCGACAATCACCACCCTTGAAACGCGCCATGATGTCTTCCTTCTCGGACGCGGACATCCTGCCGTGCAGCATCGCGACTTCGATATCCGGAAAGACCTCGTTCTTCAGGCGCTCATATTCTTCGGTCACCGAAGTGACGCCGAGCATATCCGACTTATCGATCAGCGGACAGACGACGAACGCCTGCCGACCGTCCTGTAGCTGCCCGCGGATGAAATCATATGCCTTTCGTCTGCCTCGCGCTGACACGACCTTGGTCTCGATCATTTTCCTGTCCTTGGGCTTCTCGCGCAGGATGGACAGGTCGAGATCACCGTAGACGGTGAGCGCCAACGAACGGGGTATGGGTGTCGCGGTCATTGAAAGCAGGTGCGGTTCCGTGTTGCCGGCCGACCCCTTCTCGCGAAGCAGTCTGCGCGTCCTGACACCGAAACGATGCTGTTCATCGATCACCACGAAAGCGAGCCGGTCGAAATCCAGGGTCTTCTCGACGAGCGCGTGCGTTCCGACGACAACAGACACTTTGCCGTCGGCGATTCGTTCAGCCAGCCGCACGACAGCGTCCTTACCCTTGCACTCTGTCTCCCTGCTACCGCTCCACAATCGCTTATAGGAATTCGTCCAGAGCGCCAGCCGTACTTTTCTGCCGAACATCTCCGTCAGCGTCTTGTAGTGCTGATAAGCGAGAATCTCGGTCGGTGCCATGAGCGCCGACTGAAAGCCGGCCTGCGCGGCGTTCGCTGCCACGACCGCCGCGACCACGGTCTTACCGCTTCCCACGTCACCATCCAGCAGACGGTTCATCGGAGCGCTCTTCTCCATGTCACGGATCATCTCCCAGGCCGAACGCTTCTGATCACCGGTCAGCGTGAACGGCAATGAATCGACGAATTCTTTGGTCGCATCCTGATCGAACGGTATCGCCGGCGCGTCCTTGCCTTCTCTCATTCTCCTGGTCCTACCCATGACCAACTGCAGACGCAACAGCTC
>JAYEJB010000050.1:0-10048 GCA_034716415.1 Patescibacteria group bacterium | reverse complement strand
CAGGCAGCCTGTTTCTCGCAAGAAACAGGCTGCCTGTTTTTGCCCCAAACTGTGCATAAGACATCATCCTATGTCATTGCGAGGCCGAAGGCCGCGGCAATCCCGTCGGCGTTGAGAGAATGTATCATTAACCAATCAACCGTATGAATTTCGACATTAAGACCAAAGACATAGAGCTCACCGATGCCATCTTCGTCGCGGTAGAGGAAAAGATGTCCAAGCTCGATGCGATGCTCGAACGATTCGGTGAATCGGTGACCGTCGAGGTGGAGGTCGGCAAGACCACGCAACATCACGCCAAAGGTCCGTTTTTCCGCGCGGAAGTCCATGTGCGTCTGCCCAACAAGCCCGTCTACGCCCACGCCGAGAACGAAGACATGTACATGGCGGTCCGCGAAGCGCGCGACAAGGCCAAACGGCAGATACTCGACTACAAGGACACGTTGGAATCCAAGAAAAAGCACTAGAAGAAAAGCGCGCCAAGATCGCGCTTTTCGGTATGAAAAAAAAGCCACTTTTGGGTGGCTCTTGTTCGACTCGTGATCGATCAGATATGAAGTGGGAAGCTGTCGCGGTCGTTAGGCCTCGGCATGTGTGGGCTGGGTAGCCCCATCTCCTCGATGTCGTTTTGGCGATCGGCTTCCTTCCGGATATCATCAGCCCTATCTGCGTCGAGGCCATAATCGATGGCGATGGTCAGCGCCAAGCTAATTTTCAAGATATCCGGGAAAGGTCTCTTCATTTCTCGAGCGCAGGACGCGAGACAGACCTCGACGATGCGTCCGCTCAGAGTGCGCTGATCGAGATTGAAATCCTCGGGATCCAGCGCGTAGTCATTCATGGTCTTCATGACCTCGAATAGCAAGTCTACGTCCCCAGTGTTCCTGGCCTTGGCAAGACTTTTGAGAACGGCATTTGGAAGCATCTTTCCACTCCTGTCTGTTCAAAGGTGCTGACGAAACTGAAACATGCCAGATTCGGGCTGGGTTGTCAAGGGTGAGGTGAAAAGCGGAGAGAGAGCAGAGAGGGCGGGGGAAGATTCCAATCTCCGCCTTGTCTCCTTTCTCCGTTCCGCCTGCTCGTTTTGCCTTGCTCCGCCACTTGTCGTATAAACACTTATTAGGAGGTTCTTGGATGGCTATCGATCGTCCTCTAGACAGTGAAGCGTTTAAGATCAGGCTGGATAAGCTGTCGGCCGAGGCGAATTTCATACGCGGAGCGACTCCGGGGTGGCAGGAATTCGAAGCGAGGCAGCTTGGCCGGGATCTGTCACGATATCTGGTCGATGTGGCGGCGGCGCTACTGTTGCCGCTGCGCGGTGAAGAGTCTCTTCATATCGTGGCGCTGTACGAACTGCAGGATGAATTCGGTCCGGGGATCGTAACGCGGTGGAGCGTCGATTAGAGACGGTGAGTAAGTCGAAAAACTCCGGATAGCCCGCTTCGGTCGGGCTTTTTTCATTGAAACGACTCGTCGTACCTGTTATTCGGCCCACTATAGCGCTCTCTAGACTATCACCCGCCACACGTGTATAAATAGGTATGTTACGAACCTGATTTCGGAACCACATGTCAATCCTGTACAAGATTTTCGGCGATCCGAACGAGAAGGTCCTGGTGGAGATGGACCCGCTTGTCGAAGATATCAACAATATGGAGGCTAAGCTCGAGAAGTTCGGGCCGGAGGCTTTACGTGACCGGTCGATGGACCTGAAGCGCCGCATCGCCACCGGCACGCCGGTCGACTCGGTCATGGTCGAGGCTTTCGCGCTTTGTCGCGAGGCCGCCAAGCGCACGCTCGGTCAGCGTCATTACGACGTTCAGCTCAAGGGTGGTATCGCGCTTCATCGCGGACAGATCGCGGAGATGCGTACCGGTGAGGGTAAGACCCTGACCTCGACATTGTCGGTCTACCTGAACGCGCTCACCGGAAAAGGCGTGCATGTCATCACGGTCAACGATTACCTGTCGCGTCGTGACGCGGCCTGGATGGGGCAGGTCTTCCACGCGCTCGGACTGTCGGTCGGCTGTGTCAATCACGCGTCGGCCCTGCTTTACGATCCCGAATGGAAGATCGAACCGAACACGGCCGAGCTTTCCCTGCATGATCTGGAAGAGGCCTCGAAGAAGGAAGAGGGAGGTGAGACCGACAAACATCGCGACGAGACCGGTGCGTTCAAGGTGGAGATGGATTACATGCGGCCGGTCGAACGGCCCGAAGCTTACAACGCCGACATCACTTACGGCACCAATAATGAGTTCGGTTTCGATTATCTGCGCGACAACATGGTCCAGCGCCTGGAGCAGAAGGTTCAGCGTGAACTTCACTACGCCATCGTCGACGAGGTCGACTCGATCCTGATCGACGAGGCGCGGACGCCGCTCATCATTTCGGCGCCGGCCGAGGAGGCGGCCGATACTTATTACAAGTTCGCCGCGATGGTCAAGCCGTTTCAGGAGGACGTGCACTTCAACAAGGACGAAAAGATGAAGGCGGCGAGTTTCACCGAGGAGGGACAGAACACCGTTGCCAACCAGCTCGGGTTTGACCCGTGGAACGAGAACGACACCGAGGCGATATTCCATCTGGAGGCCGCGTTACGCGCCGACAAGATGTACGAGAAGGACAAGGAGTACGTCGTGAAGGATGACGAGGTCATCATCGTCGACGAGTTCACCGGGCGGTTGATGCACGGGCGGCGTTACAGCGAGGGTCTGCACCAGGCGATTGAGGCCAAGGAGGGCGCCAAGATCCAGCGCGAGAGTCGGACTTTGGCCACGATCACTTTCCAGAATTATTTTCGGATGTACGACAAGCTTTCCGGCATGACCGGTACGGCTGCGACCGAGGCCGAGGAGTTCGCCAAGATCTACGACCTCGACGTGACCGTTGTCCCGACGAATCGGCCCAATCAACGTGAGGACATCATCGACCGCATCTACAAATCGGAGATTGGCAAATTCAAGGCGGCGATCGAGGAGATTAAGTTGCGTATCGCGAAAGGTCAGCCGGTCCTGGTCGGTACGGGGTCTATCGAGAAGAACGAGATACTGGGAGAATTGCTGACTCGCGAGGGTGTGCCGCACGAACTGCTGAACGCCAAGAACCATGAACGCGAGGCGCAGATCATCGCGCAGGCCGGCCGGCCGGGTTCGGTGACGATCGCCACGAACATGGCCGGTCGCGGAGTCGACATCATCCTGGGAGGCAACCCGACGGATCCGGAGACGTCCGCCAAGGTTAAGGAGATGGGCGGTCTGTTCGTGCTGGGTACGGAGCGGCATGAGTCGCGTCGTATCGACAATCAGCTGCGTGGCCGGTCCGGTCGTCAGGGTGACCCGGGTACGACGCAGTTCTTCGTGTCGCTCGAGGACGACCTGATGCGCATCTTCGGTTCGGACCGCATGAAAGGGATGATGGACAAGCTCGGTCTGCCGGAAGACATGCCGATCGAGAACAAGATGGTCTGCAAGTCCATCGAGACCGCGCAGAAGAAGGTTGAAGGTCATCACTTCGACACCAGGAAACACTTGCTGGAGTATGACGACGTGCTGAACCGACATCGCGAAGTGTTCTACAAGAAACGCAACGAACTGCTCGGGCTTTCGGGGGACGACTCGGAAGCGATCCGCGAACGCGCGCTGGAGATGGTCGAGTCGGAGATCGAGCGCGTGGTGCTGTTCCATACCGCGGCCGAGGATGAGAAGGTCTGGGACCTCAAGGAAGTCTACGAGGTCGCCAACACTATCTTTCCGGTGTCTGACGAAGTGCGTGAGGGCATGACCGAGATCCACAAGGAGGCCGGCTCGAAGGTCGAGGACGCCAAGGCGAGGACGAAGATCATCGAACATCTGTACGCGGTCGCGGTCGAGGAGTACGACAAGGCCGAGAAGCGCGTCAATGAAACGCTCACCGAGATGGATCGGGCCGGCAGCTATTCGGACATCGTACGCGGCATGATGCTTCGGGCCATGGACATGCTCTGGATCGAGCATCTGTCGGCCATGGATCATATGCGGACCGGAGTCGGCCTGCAGGGCTACGGCCAGCGCGACCCGCTCGTCCAATACAAGAAGGAATCGTTCCGCATGTTCAACGAGCTGATGGCGATGATCGAGAAACAGCTCGTGTACTCGGTGTACAAGATCGGTATCGCCCAACAGCAGGCCAAGTCAGTCATGCAGAGTCGGGGAATCAAGCTGTCCGGCGCGCAGAAGACATCGGACGGTCCTGTCGAAGCCGGCGCCGGCAAGGCACAGGAGAAAGTCGGGCGGAACGACCCGTGTCCGTGCGGGAGCGGGAAGAAGTATAAGAAGTGTTGTGGAATATGAACCGTCAATCAATAACATCGGATATGAACGCTCAGACCGTTATCAAAATGATGCCTAAAGTCGGTGTCGGATGTCTCGTCATTAAAGACGGAAAGATATTGATGCACAAGCGTCTCAACGCTCATGGCGCTGGACATTGGGGCGGGACAGGCGGACACTTAGAATACATGGAATCGATCGAAGAGTGTATCAGGAGGGAATCCATGGAGGAGGCCGGCATCGAGATCGAGAACGTGCGTCTATTATGCGTCACTAATTTTAAAGATCACGCACCCAAGCATTATGTTGACATCGGTTTGATTGCGGACTGGAAGTCCGGCGAGCCAAGGGTGTGTGAACCACATAAATGTGTTGAATGGGGTTGGTTCGACATGAATGAAACGCCGGAACCACTTTTCGGGCCGCTGAAGAATTACATCGAATCCTATAGGACAGGTAAGGTGTTTTTTGATGCTTGAGCATGGCGGTCATAAAGAAAAAGATCAGGCCGAAGTATTTTGAGGCGGTGCGATCCAGCAAGAAGAAGTGCGAGTTGTGACTCAATGACTTCGAGGTAAACGAGGGTGACACCTTGGTGTTGGAGGAATGGGATCCGGAAACCAAGGACTACACCGGCCGTAAGGTCGAGCGCACCGTGACTTACGTCGCCAAGTTCAAGCTCGATGAGCTGTTCTGGTCCCAAGAAGAGATTGAGGAGAAGGGGATTCAGATTATTTCGATAGAATAGCAATGGCTAAGATCTGTCCAAAAGTCGGTCTGGGGTGCCTTGTCATGAAGGATGGCAAGATGCTTTTGGGTAAGCGGTTGAGTAAGCTGGCGCCGGGCGTCTACGCCAGTGTCGGTGGTCATTTGGAGAACATGGAATCCGTGGAGGAGGCGCTACGGCGGGAAGCTCGGGAAGAAGCGGGTGTTGAGTTGGGTGAGCTGCGTTTCCTGTGTGCCATCAACTATCGTGAATATGAACCGAATCATTATGTCGGCATGGGATTCATGGCCGAGTTGAAGTCCGGTGAACCGCAGAACCTGGAACCGGACAAGCTGGAGGGTTGGGATTGGTACGACCTCGACGACCTGCCTGAGCCGATGCTCGGCGCATGCAGTCTTTATGTCGAAGCGCTCAAGACAGGTAAGACATTTTTCGATAGATGATATGGAGACATGTAGTTTCGATGATTTTATGAAGGTGGACGTCCGGGTGGGAAAGGTGATTGAAGTAGAAGATTTTCCGGAAGCGAGAGTCCCGGCTTGGAAACTGACGATCGATTTCGGTCCGGAGATCGGTATCAAGAAATCATCAGCACAGATTACGGATTACTATACGAAAGAGGACCTCAAGGACCGATTGGTCATGGGGGTGGTCAATTTTCCGTCGAAACGTATCGGTCCGTTCGAGTCCGAGGTCCTGACGCTCGGTTTCTACGACGAAGACAGGAAAGTGATACTCGCCGGACCGGACAGGGATGTCCCGCTCGGCGAACGTCTGGGATAGAAAAGACCGGCCCGTCAGACGGGTCGGTTTTCGGTCTTTTTCGCTCTCTTCGTACGAATGGCGCGCATCGCGGCGATGAGGCGTTTGGGTCGGATGATGAATGGCCCCTTTTCCGCCGCCTTGCGTCTTCGCCTCAATCTCCGGAACATGTGCATGACCTCTCTCCGCGAGAATTCCGCCGCATACTCCCTGTTGTATCCGCGTATGTTCCTGCACGTCCGAAGATGGAACATTTCCGATTCAGGGAAGACGGTGGGGTATCGGAGGATGTCCTGTTCCCTGGAGCGATCCGTCAGATACCAATGAGCCAGGTGCGAAAGGTAGGTCTTGATATCCTTGTCCGTATACACGATCGCATCGACTGATGTTTCGTTGACTGTCATCGTTTACTCCTGTGGATATATGACATTGTCATCATCGACGTTTTCAGTCAAGGGCGGCTGTGAGGAGATTGGGGATGACACGGGTGCGCGCGCGGTGTTATCATGACTCGCGTTAACCTGTAATCGAACTTTTCGGTGAAGTTCAGCAAGACTGACCCCGAAGTCCGCGCTCCGCTCTGTCATTTCCATATGATAGCGGGGTCCCGCCAGAGGCGGGGCAATGCGGGGACTGTCCTGACGAGGGCCTAGCCCGAGGAACGGCCTGCCTGTCCTCCGAATCCTCAGCGAAGGGGGGTTCCCGCCACCTATTTCAAATAAAATACCACTTATATGCAAAACCTTCAGGAGATCCATCGTCGTCTCGAGGAACTCAAACGCCGCCGCCGCGAACTTAATCGCATGTTCAAGGACGAGCTGGCCCAGAACGAGCAGTATCAGAAGATAGTCGAGGACTTGAAAGTGCTGCGCGAGAAGAAGAAGTCCATCGAGAACGCGGCCAAAGTGGCCTGTTTCTCCGAGGCGGACGAACTCGACCGCATCAAGGAACAGGTGGCGAGCGAGCGTGAGATGATGACCGACGTGGCGCTCAACATGTATGTCGAAGGCAAGACCGTGGAGATCGTCGATGAGGATGCACGCTACGTGCCGCAGTTCAGCGTGAAGTTCAAGAAGGAGAAATCCGGCTACCAGGAAGAGGCCGCGGTCGAACGGGCAGAATCCCATCCCGATAGGAATTTTTTCCCAGAGCAAGCCAACGAAGCGCTTTCGCCCGCGTAATGTGAGCGCGGTGTTCCGTTTTTGGTCGGTAGATGTCTTATGCACAGCTTGGAGAAAAAACAGGCAGCCTGTTTCCTGCGGGAAATAGACTGTCTGTTTTTTCACCCCAAACTGTGCATAAGACATCCTTCCTTCTAAGCTATCATTAACGCGAAAGACATCATTGAATCGAATATGGAAACATACATCCGCAGGGGCGTGGCGCCCGCATCACAGGAGGATTCCGATGGGCTGATCGAACGCGCACGTGACGAAGCGATCAAAGTCCTGCGCAGATGCTCGCACAGGATGGGGTTCAAGGCATCGGCGCGGGTGAGCGGTTATCCGCATGTCTGGGCGCGGGACAGCATGATCACGTTGTTGGGCGCGTTGTTTTCGGATGATCCGAAAGTGCTGCGTGCCGCCAAGGCGAGCCTCGCGACCCTGCGCGGCAAGCAGACCGATCTCGGTCTCATCCCCAATTATGTCGACACGCGGAGCCGGAAGCCAAGTTATCATATCTACGCCGATGGCGGTGCCTGGTGGGTGATCGGTCGGGCGGCGCTCTTTGAGGTGGACGACAACCTGAAAAGTCTGCGTGAGGACTGGCCATCGATCGAGGCCGTGCTCCATTGGTACGAATATCAGGACGTGGACAACAGCGGGCTCGTCGCTATGCAGGAGGCGGCCGACTGGGAGGATCTGTTCGCGGTGCGCGGCAAAGGTCTGACCGTGAACGTATTATATTGCACCGCTCTCAAGAAAGGCGCGGCACTGGCCAGGAAGTTGAAGAAAGATACGCTCGTGCGGCGCTGGTCGCGAAAGGCGGCGGCCGTGAAGCGTAACATGAACGAACGTCTCTGGTATGCCGGTGATGCGGATCCCGAAACGTTGTACTTGATGTACCATGGTCCGTGGCGCAGCGAGATCGAGAAGAAGCGTTTCCGCGAGACCGTCGATCGGCTGGTCATTCCGGCCAACGAACAGCTCCCTGACGAGCGTTACTATCTTCCGTACATCACGCATTACGACTTCGGCGAGTGGTTCGATTCGTTCGGCAACCTGCTGGCGCTTTTGAGTGGTGTGGCGGACAAGGAGCGCGCGCGTGATATCCTGCATATCATCGAGGATCACGATCTCGCCGAACGCGGTCCGATCGTCACGATCTATCCGTCCATCAAGCCGGGCGACAGCGATTGGCGCGACTATTACGGCAACTTCAATCTCAACCTGCCGGACCAGTACCATAACGGCGGCATCTGGCCGTTCATCGGTGGATTTTACGTCGCCGCACTGGTGAAAGCCGGGCACAACAAGAAAGCGCGCGAACAGCTGGCAGCGCTTGCGGCGCTCAATCACAAAGGCCGAGAGATCGAATGGGAGTTCAACGAGTGGTATCACGGCAAGAACGGCCGGCCGATGGGTAAGGAGGAGCAGGCCTGGTCGGCGGGCGGGTATCTGTTCGCTTATGAATGCGTCCGACGTAGACGAGTTCCGTGGTTCTAAAGATAACACTGGAGACCGCTGCAGCCGCCTTTTTGTCATTGCGAGGCCGAAGGCCGCGGCAATCCCGTGATTTGAGCTCAAGTCGACGGGATTGTCTTGCTCCGCCCGCAATGACAAAGGAGTCGTTGTGACGATGTCAGAATGTCACCGCCTTAACCGACCCATTGACACTAAGCCGGTCTCAGGTTAATATGACCCGTTGACTGAAAAAAGGAGCGACAACGATGTTGTTTACACCCGGTTTACTCAAGCAATTCTGCGTCGGCACGAGGAATCAAAAGAAGCTTGAGGAGCTATATAGACTGCTGGACGGCATTGGTATCGATTTGGTCGTGCCGCCAGAGGATGTTCCGGAGCCGGACGAACCGTACGATTCTTTCGCTTCAAACGCGATGTGGAAGGCCTGGTTGTACGCCAAGGTTGTGGGGGTTCCGGTGTTCGCCGAGGATTCAGGCATCGTGGTACCCGCATTGAGCCGAAGGTTCGGCTTCCCGTTTCCTGGTGTCTACTCGGCCAGACTGTGTCTGTTCAATATCATCGACGGGAAGTTGCGCGACTTCGGTCTGGAGCGGGTGCCGCCGGAGGACCGGGCGCTCGTGAACAATCGGCTATTACGTGCGCTGATGACCGGTCTGCGGGGCGAGGATCGCCACGCCTACTATGTCGCCAGTATCGCCGTGGTGAGACCCGATCGTGCGCTTCTGTATGATCAGGAATGCTCGAGCATACCCGGTGAGATCATCACGGAGCGTCGCGGCGACAACGGTTTCGGGTATGATCCGATCGTCTTCGTGCCGAGGGTGGGCAAGACCTACGCCGAGATGACCGACGAGGAGAAGGATGTCATCAGTCATCGCGGTAAGGCTATGCGTCACTTCGCGGCCTGGCTCAGGGATATGAGTCTTTGATGCAGGTCAATCTTTATGGACCATCCATTGCGGGTGGTCTTTTTTGTTGTTGTAGGGACTCGAATCGTTATTACATCCCGGTCATTGTATACTGTCGATAGACTTAACATTTGTCTCCAATTACGTATGGCATGTTCACGTTTCGTTTCAGTTTACATCAGGATTGTGATGGTGATGATTTTTAGTATCTCCTTGTCGTTCTTGTTTTTAATGACTCCTGTCCACGCCGCCACCCCCGTCTCCGGCACGATTCCCGACGGTACGGTCTGGACCTCCGCCGGTAGTCCGTACACCGTCGAAGCCGACGCCGCGGTCCCAGCCGGAGCGACTCTCTCGGTCGAAGCCGGCACCAGGGTCGAGTTCGCCGCAGACACCAGCCTCACTATCGACGGCAGCCTCAACGTGAACGGCACAGGAGCCGCCTCGGCGGTTTTCACCTCTCTCTCTGCCACTCCCGGCAGTTGGAGCGGTATCGTCTTCTCCGCGTCGAGCCCCGGCGGGACGATCACCCACGCCGACGTCAGCTATGCCGGAGCGCCTTGTTCCGGGATATGTCGCGGCGGAGTCACCATCCTCGGTGGTACGGTCAATATCACGGATTCGCAGGTCCACGATTCGCTTCAGTACGGTGTCATTCAGTACGGCGGCACCGTGAACATGACTGGTACCTACGTA
>JAYEJB010000049.1:0-10401 GCA_034716415.1 Patescibacteria group bacterium | reverse complement strand
GTCCTGAGCGAAGTCGAAGGGCCTGTCCTGAGCGAAGTCGAAGGGCCTGTCCTGAGCGAAGTCGAAGGGCCTGTCCTGAGCGAAGTCGAAGGGCCTGTCCTGAGCGAAGTCGAAGGGCCTGTCCTGAACCACGTCGAGGGGCCCCGTCCTATCCCCGCTATCCCCGCTATCCCCGCTAACAACCGAAGGTTGTGGTCCCCACTACCTGCCTGCCGGCAGGCAGGTCCCCGCTAGCTCGGCGAATGCCGAGCGGTTCCCGCTCTCTAAAAACCCTTGCCATCCGTCGCGTAATGATGTATAGTCGCATTACAGAAAGAACTACCGCCACCAGGCGGTTTTTAGAACCAAAATTTTATGGCAAACATAAGCCTGACCAACAATCCGTTAGTCAATTACGTCCGCAATTCGAAGGACGAACTTAAAAAAGTCACCTGGCCCACCCGCCAGCGCGTCATCCGCGACACGTCTATCGTCGTGGCGATCTCGCTCGGTATGGCGATTTTCTTCTCACTCGCGGACAAGATTTTCGATATCGGGTTCCAGAAACTGATCAGCTAGAGGAATGTGGGGACAGTCCTGACGAGGACGAAGACCGAGGAACGGCCTGCCTGTCCTCCGAAGCCTCAGCGAAGGGGGGTCCCCACCACCTATTTCAAATAAGACACCACCCATATGCCAAAACAGACTGAACATCGCGGACGGCGTTGGTACGCCATCCACACGTACTCCGGCTACGAGGAGAACGTGAAGCACAATCTGGAACAGAGGACCGAGTCCATGGACATGCAGGACAAGATTTTCGCCGTACTCATCCCCAAGGAGAAGAAGATCAAGATCAAGAACGGCAAGCGTAAAGTGGTCGAGGAAAAGATCTTCCCGGGCTACGTGCTCGTGGAGATGGTCGTGACCGACGACTCGTGGTACGTCGTGCGGAACACCCCGAACGTCACCGGATTCATCGGCACGGGTACGATTCCGACCCCGCTTTCCGACGGCGAGATTAAGGCGCTACAGAAACGCATGGGCGTCGACGAACCGGAATACAAGATCGATGTGGAAGTGAACAGCGCGATCAACATCACCGACGGTCCGTTCAAGGGTTTCGAGGGCAAGGTCGCGGAGATCGACCTGGCGCGCGGCAAGATCAAGGTGCTGGTCTCGATGTTCGGCCGCGAGACACCGGTAGAGCTCGACTTCCTGCAAGTCAAGAAGATCTAGCACTGAAATCAACGATATTAAAAAGACCGCGCTTGCACGCGGTCTTTTTGGTAGTCGCCCACCTTGACATTTGGCTTAAATAGTGCTAGTATCACCGGTCGTTTTGATTTGGGTAAACCAAATCGATTCAACACGCTCTATACATGAAACGCGAGCTTTAGAGCTCGCTTTGCCGGTCTCGATGAGGCCATTTCAGGAGGAGAGGAAAGAATGAAAGAGAAAGGTTTATTACGTGCGTTCAGCAACTTCGTGAAGGAATGGGCAGAAACTGACCTGTCTGACAGCCCTGCGATGGCCACGCTCAGGAAACGACACCCTGATGCTGAGTGGTATCCGCCATCTGAGATGGAGGACGCCGGCCTGGTGAATGAGTGCCCGGTACTCGAACCGATGTTCGAGGTAATGGCCGAGTTCGAGAAAAAGGGTGAACCGCTCCTCACCGAGGAGACCACCGACCAGAGATGGCCGAATACCATCGCTCACATCTGCGCCGCGCTGAAGGGGCAGGAATCCCTGTCACGAAGGTCCGATTCCCTGCCAGCGCGAGAGAACGACCTGTTCTTGGCTATCGCCAACCAGCTCGAAGAGCGCCATGATATCAGACACATCTTCAAGGTCCATTATGTCAAGGACTGGCTTGAGCTGGAAGGTGCCTGCGCAATCCTGCCGGAAATCGAGAAGTGGTTCACGGACGGACTCGAAGAGTGGCAGATGTACTGGGAAGAGGCGGCAAAGGATTACGAAGCCACCGCTACGGTATTCGAACCGGCCCTCCGCCACAACGGGGCTGCCTACACCATCGTCCTTAACAACGAGACGCGTAGCTGGCGCTTCGCCCAGCACTGCACGTTTCGGATGAGCCAGACGGGTCGCAAGGCAATCGTCGTCTGCCCTGCCGAAGACCGACGACTACAGGTGATCTCGGGCGGCATATACCTGCACGGCATCGCTGAGCATGTGCCCAACCTTGAGATCGAAGACAACTGTAGTGGCATGATAGCTCTCCTGCCGTACGTCTCGCCCGAACTTCTCGTCATGCAGATCAAGAAGGGTATCGAGGCCCCGCCGCCGAAGCGCACCCCCAAGGGTAACGGCGCTCAAGCCAAAACCAAGACCGGTGGAGCCGCCCCAACCGCCAAACCGAAGCGACGCCGCAACCGCGAGTCCAAGACGCTCACGTACAACCCCTTCGGCAACCTCAAGCTCTAGATCCGCTGATCACTAGAATCAGCCGCGGTCCCGCACCTATCTTATCGGTGCGGGGCCATTTTTTTACCCAGACCGCCCTGTCTCCTTGTCCCGCTTCTATGAATTGGGGCCAGGTCTTGTATCTTAACATTTTCGTCCTGGCATTGATTCACGCGATGTTAAAATACAAGACCTGACCCCAAATCACGGCTTTCGGAGTTCATGGTGCTTCAGCAGGTCGAATCATCAGAGAGTTGCGTCGGAAATGTTAGAATGTTAGACCTGACCCCGTAATACACAGAAATTAGCTAACCTTAGCCAATAAAAGTGTAACCCTTGAAGGTGTACCAAACAGACCATTGACAAAGAAGGTAATTCGTGCTATATTATTTTGTTGGATTGTTCATTAAATAGGCTAAGGCCCAACCTGAGATTTGCTCGAGACTAGCAATATCAGGGGTCGAGCGGAGTCACTCAGCACTTTTGTGCTCAGTGACGATGCAGACTTTAACCAAATCCTTCAGGTTTTGCTGAGGGTAAAAGCGCACCCCATCGATAAGCGCAATCGAATGCTTCGGTTAGACTAGCCAGCATTGCTGGAACTTGTCGATGAAGCCGGGGCGTGGGGAAGCTGTTCAGCAGTCTCAGCTGGAACAGTGGCCTGAATCGCAGCTGCTACTGCGACTCAGTACCGAGTTGGTGATCCGTCACCGGTTTGACGGGCAAACTAAACGGATGTGGCGCATCCGGCCAGCGTAGCAGCGTTGGTAATGGTCCTGTACTTTAAAGAGCGCATAAAAATATGTCAGGGTGGTTATTCCGACTCATTCGCGCACGTAAACATTCATGACATAATTGTCATAGTGCGAATGAGAAAACGATAAAATCGGGATAAATGTCCTTTGTGCACAGGAGATTAGCCGCGGATGGGCCTAGGCGACGGAGTTTAACTGCTGTCGCGACAGAATCCGCCTGAGGAGGAGAAAGGAATTTGGGCGGGTGTATCCGCCACCTTGCAAGCTTGGTCGCCACTTCCGCGATTAAGCCCTAGCCCTGTCCAGGTCCGGATAAGGGAGAATCGTCTCTGTTGAGAGGCGGCGTAGCCATAACGCAGGAAGTTAAGCCGGTTTTTCCCGCCGGCGAGCGTGGCAGAAGGGAACCCTGGCCAGGGTGACGGTCAACACAAACCCCCGCCTAGGCGGGGGTTTTATATTTGTCTATTTTTAGCTAAATAAGCGAGGGTAAAATTTGGCTAAATCTTGCTATAGATTGTATCCAGCGAGGCTTGACAAAAGTTGCTTTTTATGCTATTATGATAAGTCATTTGGAGCGTCAAGATTTGTTCTGCAAATTAAGCTTGTAGGGTTTGTCCGGACGCTTTAAGTGTCCATAAACGTTCTATACAACAACATCTATTTGGAAGGCCCGGGACACCGGATCCGACCAAGGAGGAAACATGGCTAAGAGCAAAAAGGCTCGTCGTTCGAGCCGTCGGCAGGTCGTTCGCCTGTTCACCGAGAACAGCGCGGCTTCCGTCGACAAGCTCGGCGGAAAAGGTTTCTCCCTGGCGGAAATGATGCGCCTGAGCGTGCCCGTTCCGTCGGGATTCACGGTCAACACGACCGTGGCTCGTGCGTTCATGCATGAGGGTCGGCTACCTAAGCGGCTGGCTCGACAGGTTGCGTTTGGGATCTCGGCGGTGGAGAAGCAGACTGGACGCAAGTTCGGTGACGCTTCGAATCCGTTGCTGGTCTCGGTTCGCTCCGGCGCGCCGGTCAGTATGCCCGGCATGATGGACACGGTCCTGAATCTCGGTCTCAATCCTGAGACTGTGCAGGGTCTGGCCCGTCAGTCCGGCGACGAGCGGTTCGCCTGGGATTGCTACGCACGGTTCCTGCAGATGTACGGCAACATCGTCTGCGGAATCGATCGAGTGACGTTTTCCCACTGGGGCGGCAGGCACTCGGTCCGTGGCCTGAAGGCGCTGTGCAAACAGCATCGACAGGTCATCGCCGAGCACACCGGTCGGCCCATGGTCGACGACGTGTGGGAGCAACTCTCCCGCGCGACCGTCGCTGTGCTGCAGAGCTGGAACAGCCAGCGAGCCCGGGCCTATCGCAAGGCCAACCAGAACGCCAACTGGACTGGCACCGCAGTGAACGTGCAGGCCATGGTGTTCGGTAACGCCGGCACTGACTCCTGCACCGGCGTGGTGTTCAGCCGCAATGTGGCCACCGGCGAGTCCGGGTTGTACGGGGAGTTCCTCCCCAACGCCCAGGGCGAAGACGTGGTCTCCGGCACCCGAACTCCACTCCCCATCGCTGAGATGGCCGAGTGGAACGCCGAGCTGTACGAGCAGTTGGACACCGTTGTTCAGCAGCTCGCACAGCATCTCGACGCTGTCGTGGACGTGGAATTCACGGTGGAACGCGATCACCTGCACATCTTGCAGGTTCGCAAAGCGCAACAGGCCATCGCGGCCGAGGTGACAGATCTGGTGCACCGAGTCTGGGAGAAGAAACTCTCCAAGGACGAAGCGTGTCAGGCGGTTCCCGCGACCAAGGTTCGTCAGCTCCTTCGCTCCACCTTCGATAGCGACGCCTTTCAGCAGGCGGTTGCGGAGGACTATGTGGCTTCCGGCCTGCCGGCTTCGCCCGGCGACGTGGTCGGTGAAGTCGTCGAGTCTTCGGAGGAAGCGATTCGCCTGTCCAAGCACGGCCGTTCGGTCGTGCTGGTTCGTCCGGAGACCTCTCCGGATGACCTCGAGGGAATGCTGGCCGCAGCGGCCATCGTCACCTCGACCGGCGGTAAGACCTCGCATGCGGCGGTTGTCGCGCGCGGTCTGAACAAGCCGGCCGTGGTCGGCGCTACCTGCGCCGGGCTTTACTCCGGCCTAACCGTTTCGGTCAGCGGCACCACCGGCATAGTGGTCGAGGGTAAGGTTCCGTTCGCCAAGGCCAGCAACCGCAAGGAGACTAACATCTTCCTGCGTTGGTTGGACCGACACGGCGGATTGACTCAGCCCCGCATCGCGCTCGAGGCCCGGCAGGAGAAGCTGCCGGTCTGCGATTGCGTCAACGATTTCTATCTCGTCGACGCGATGGCTGCAGCGGCTACTGGTGAACTCGGCGCTGAGGCTGAAAGGTTGCGGCAAAGCGTTCATCATCGCCTGGCTGAGCTCATGGCCGCTTATGTGGTCGTGGCGACAGCCGGTGAGCTGCGGCATGGGATTGATTACCCAAGCGTCAAGAATAGCGAGGCTTACGCTGAGCTACTGGCCGACTATGGAATCAAGTTTCATATGCCGAGGCCGTACTCGCAGGAGTCGACGGCAGCCATTCTGGAGTTCATGACTCTGGAGCAGCAACTGAGGTACCTGGAGTTGGCAGCCGCCGCATTCGTCAAGTTCGGCGGAAACGACAGCATAGGCGGTCAGCGGTGGGCCAACATCGCTCGTTCGCCGATCGCCTGGTCCACAGGCGAGATGAACGCCACGGTGTTCGTCGATCACGCCTTCGACCTGCATCACAATTGCGGTCGGATGTTCGGAAAGCATCAGTATCTGATGACCTATAATGGTGGTCATGGTCATGAAGGTGTTGTAAAGTGTCAGCTCGATACTAAGTGTCGCTGCAAGGGTGGTGTGACGGACTTGTTCAACGCTCTCCTGTGTTGTCACGCGGGGATGAGCGCTGAGGTCCGCGAGCTGTACGAGCGCGGCCGCGCGCTCAAGGCCTGGTAATACAACTACCCGGCACATCTTCTTCCAAATAGAGCTCTGCTCGGTGCGTCGTCCTGACGAGCCGGACAACTACGACTTTCAGAGGGAAGCATCATCTATACGATGTTTCCCCCTCTGACTGCCGGTTTCTCTGAACGCTCATGAACGAGCGAGGAGCAAACGGCTGAGGAGGCTATTAAGATGGCGGCGAAGAATAGCAAGTGGCGGCGTCCGGGCACCGAGGGCGGCGCGGGCGACTACGAGCTACTCGCCCGAGGCACCGGCGGCGGCTGGTACGGCCGCAAGCTCGCGACCGGCACGAACACCGTGCCCGGGGGCTGCAACCGCGTGCGGCTCGTCCCGGCCAACGAGGCCGAGGCCGAGGCCATGACCGAGCACGTCCCGGCGGGCTGGAAGCGGCCCCACGGCGCGGTCGGCGGGCGGAGCTACCGGTTCAGCACCGTGGTGCCGGTCGGCGAGCAGCTGACCTCGGCGCTCGAGGTGTGCCGCGTGGCACTCGAGGCCACGAACGTCAAGGTCACGGTCAACAGGGCCGGCCTCAAGCGCGCGGCGGCCGACGTCGCGTAGCGCTTACCCCAACGAACCTTCCCACCCCATATCTTTTCGCCGCTCCTGCGGCAAGGTGAGAAGCATCAGTCCTTAATGCTTCTCCCTCCAACTGCCCTACCTGTTGCGTGGTGTAACGGGCCGGCTGAGGAGGAAAAAATGAAAGGCAAGCAGCATCAACCCCACACGGGTCAATCCGTGCGGGTTGGGCCCTACACGATTTATGCGGCTGGCGGGTCGCAGCTGAGCGAGGATCGGGCGGATGAGTTCGATATCCTCATTCCTCTGAGTGATCTGTTCGGCCATCTCGAGGCCGAGGATCACGTGGTCGTGGAGTGTCACCTTCCGGACTTCGGCGGCGTGCCGGAGGACTGGCGGGAGATCCTGGAGCAGCGCATCATCCCGCTGCTCGAGCGCTGCGAGCAGACCGGTGAGAAGGCGGTGTGCTACTGTCATGCCGGTCACGGCAGGACGGGCACGCTGCTGGCGTCGCTGATCGCTCTCCTGGAGAGCGAAAAAGAGACACCGGATCCGATCGTCGCGGTTCGCGAGCGTCACTGCTCGCACGCGGTCGAAACCCGAACCCAGGCCGAGGGAATCTTCGCCCTTCGTGGGCAGGAAGTTCCCGAAGGTCATTCATTTCACTACTAGCAGGAGGCAACAGCAAAATGTCTTATCCCAGAAACCACCGAGTCGCTTGATGAGGTGGTTTTCTGATTGGTTGTGGGGCCGTATATTACGGGGTCAGGTCTAACATTCTAACATTTCCGACGCAACTCTCTGATGATTCGACCTGCTGAAGCACCATGAATTCCGAAAGCCGCACCTATTTCACTCAAGAAGTAACTAGGTTTGATTTGGGGTCAGGTCCTGTATTTTAACATCGCGTGAATCAATTTCTCCCGCTTCTGCCCCTTCTCCCGCTCCCCCACTCCCTTATCCACATCACAAAACCTCCGCTCCCTGGTAACATCGGTCCACGCACCTTTCAACCGATTGCCCCGGAGGCAGTATGTTCAATCCGATCGAACTGAGAGAATTCGAGAAGCGCACCGGCAACAGGAGACTCGATTATCACAACCTGTGGGACTCGGCTGACCGGATCGTCTCGCTGCGAGACATCACCGACACCTACGTCGTCGCCGACATGCCTCTAAGCTATCTCGGAAGGATCCTGAAGAACGTCACCCTGGTCGGTAATCCGCGCGTCTATCCGTATGAGGACAAAGACATCCAGACACTGCGCGTGGACCCAGGTGGTGTCAGGATCGGTCAGACATTCCTCGAGCGCAGGAAGATACTCGCGTTGATGGAAGAGTTCCCCAACGTGTTCGAGGAATTCACTACCACCAGAGGCATCGCCAAACTGAACGCGAAGATCGTCCTGGGCCGCACAGCCGACGATTCGATAGCTATCGCGCACTACCTGCCGCCTATCGTCGAACAGCACGGCTGTCGGATGATCCTCCTTGACGGCATCCATCGCTTCTTCCTGATGTTGCGGAGCGGAACGACTATCGAGACGGTGGTCGTGTACGGCATCGAACGACCGTTCCCGGCTTCGGTCCAAAAATGGGACTCCATCAGGATGGTTGAAACCAAGCCCCCGAAGGACGAACGCTTCTTCGATCTGAAGCCAGGTCTGTTCCGTGACCTGAAATCGGTCGGAGTGGATGGCTAACCGATAAATCCGCTCTGTTGAGCGGATTTTTTACGGGGCAAAACGGATTCGTTTTCCCGCATCTCCCTCGTCTGCCCCTTCTGCCCCGTCTGCCCCGTCTGCCCCTTCTGCCCCTTCTGCCCCTTCTGCCCCTTGCATAATCGGTGGATTTACTGTAATCTACGGCAAGCATAGAGGGCCTCTTCAGGCCAAGCTTCTCTCGATGCCGTTAGTAAAAGCACCGTGCGGTCAAGTTCAGCAGGACGGACCCTGGAGCCCGCGCGATGTGGGGACTGACATGACGAGGGTTTATACCCGAGGAATGCCTGTCCCCACCACCTATTTCAACTAAGACACCACCAATATGGCCAAAAAGGTAAAGACACAGATCAAACTGCAGATTCCCGCGGGACAGGCCAATCCGGCCCCGCCGGTCGGTCCGGCTTTAGGTCAGCACGGTCTCGCCATCGCTGAATTCTGCCAGAAATTCAACGCCGCCACCCAGCAGATGGGGGGCGACATCATTCCGGTCGTCATCACGGTCTACGAAGACCGCACCTACGACTTCATCCTGAAGACCCCGCCGGCCGCAATCCTACTGAAGAAGGCCGCCGGTATCGAAAAGGGTTCGGGTAAACCGCTCGCCGAGAAATGCGGTACGGTCACCAAGGCGCAGGTCCGCGAGATCGCGGAAAAGAAGATGCCTGACCTGAACACCAGAAACGTCGACGCCGCGATGAAGATCATCGAGGGCACGGCCCGTCAGATGGGACTCGAGGTAAAATAGACATCCACCAGCCGAGCGGCGTTGCCGGATTCTTCCTGCGCGAAAGCCGGCCAGCCGAGCGACAGTTGCCGGGTTCTTCCTGTGTGCAAGTCGTATGACTTGTACACAGGAATGTACCCGGGAACCACAGAAAGCACGTCACTCTTGGCATGAAATTTTCAGAGCGAATGCGAACCACCCTAAGACCGGTTCGCCACGCGGAAGGACCCCCTGGTCCGCCACAGAAAGATGCTACCAGAGCGAAGCGAAGCTCCCTAGGAGCGGTCAGAGTCGACGGAGGACCCCCTGGTCCGCCACAGAAAATAATAACACGTCAATCTTGGCAGGGTGTATCCAGAGCGAAGCGAAGCTCCCTAAGACCGGTCATCCTCGCGAGAGGACCCCCTGGTCCGCCACAGCAAACCACACCACACAAGAAAAATTAATCAGTGGGAGGGATAATCCCCCGCTCGCACCACACAACGATATGAAACACGGAAAACGTTACAACGAACTCAAAGCCTCGTTCGATCCGAATAAGACCTACGAGCTGACCGAAGCGCTTGAGATCGTCAAGAAGACGTCGAACACCAAGTTCGACGCGTCGATCGAGGTCCACGTGCGCCTCGGTATCGATCCGAAGAAGAGCGATCAGCAGGTCAGGACAACGGTCACCCTGCCGCACGGCACGGGTAAAGAGAAGCGCATCGCCGTTTTCGTCAGCACGCCGGAGCATGAGAAGGAGGCCAAGGCGGCTGGTGCCGAACTGATCGGCGGTGAGGAGCTCGTCGCGGAGATCGCCAAGACCAGCAAATGCGACTTCGACATCGCCATCGCCGCACCGGACATGATGCCGAAGCTCGCCAAGGTGGCGAAAGTGCTCGGCCCGCGCGGACTGATGCCGAGTCCGAAGAACGACACCGTCACCAAGGACATCGGACAGGCGGTGAAGGACATGAAGGGCGGCAAGGTCGCGTTCAAGAACGACGACACCGCAAACATACACCAGTCGATCGGCAGAGCCTCGTTCACGGACGACCAACTCGCGGTGAACTACGAGACTTTCATGGACGCGTTGAGGCGCGTCAAGCCGGGCAGCGCCAAGGGAACCTACATCAAGGGCGTCACCATCGCATCGACGATGGGTCCCGGAATCAAGGTCGTAGCATAACGACGGAGACGGATAGCCACTAAAAAATCAAAGAGAGAAAACCTCCAGCTACGGTAACGGCTGGAGTTTTTCTTTTCATCACTGGGGGGGATGGAGCGGGGACCTGCCTG
>JAYEJB010000048.1:0-10713 GCA_034716415.1 Patescibacteria group bacterium | reverse complement strand
GTTATATGACGAGTTCGCTGCATGCCGGTTGCGTCGAGATTTTCGTGGGTGAGGGGGCGACGGTCCGTTATTCGAGCATCGAGAATTGGAGCAAGAACGTCTACAACCTGAATACCAAACGCGCGCTCGTCGATGGCGGGGGCGCGATCGAATGGCTCTCCGGCAACATGGGCAGCGGTAAGACGATGCTTTATCCGTGTTCTGTCCTCAGGGGCGCGGGCGCGCGCTGCGACGCGCTCGGTGTGGCGTTCGCCGGATCCGGTCAGGAACAGGACACCGGATTCAAGGTCATCCACGCGGCACCGGACACGTCGGCGACGATTCGCTCCAAGGGAATAGCCAAGGACGGCGGTAAGTCGACGTACCGAGGCTTGGTGCAGACGAACGGCAAGGCGCGTCGGTCCCGCTGTTCGGTCGATTGCGATACGATACTCATCGGTTCGGAGTCGTCTTCCGATGCGTTCCCGCGCGTCGTCGTCGAGAACGAGGATGTCGAGTTGGCGCATGAAGCCAGAGTCGGTCGGATCGGCGACGAGGAGATCTTCTATCTGACCAGTCGCGGCATCGACGCGGACCGCGCATTGAAGATGATAGTCGGTGGTTTCGCGGCGCCGGTGGTGAAGCGTCTGCCGCTCGAGTACGCGGTGGAGCTGAATCGGCTCATCGAATTGGAAATGGAGGGAAGCGTGGGGTGATATGAGGTGTATAAGCCAAGGAGCCAAGGAGCCAAGGAGCCAAGGAGATATTGATATTCTGGCTGGAACAAAGAGCGATGTTCCGATTAAGATTGCCACACACGGAGAATCATCGGGGGTGACGAGAATCAGTGTCGGTGCGGGGAGCGAGGTCGCGGTGATCGAGACCGCACTCTGCAAAGGCTGCGAGCGGGCTGATATCGACACTGAAATCGATATCATTCTGGGTGAAGGGGCGGTGCTTCATTTCCACTCGGTCAGGAAGTGCGCAGCTGGCGGGCGGAGTCAGTCAGTAGTGCGGGCTGCGCTCGAAAAAGACGCGCGGCTTGATATGATTGATGGCCGACTGGGCGGTGGTGATATCTCCTCGAGGGTGTCGGTCGAGCTGCGTGGAGAGGGTGCCAAAACCGAGCTTAGGACACTGTTCTTCGGTTCCGGTTCCGATAATCTCGATCTGGATTACCGCGTCGGGCACTTCGCGCGGGCGACGAAGTCGCGTATCATTACGAAAGGAGCCTTAGCCGATCGATCCCGGGCGCGTTATCGCGGTTTGATAACTACAGGTCGTGATCTGACGGGTTGTTCAGGACAGGAGAACGCGGATACGTTACTGCTCTCCCGTGACGCGCGACTCGACTGCGCGCCTGAACTGCGGGTCGGCAGTGAGGATGTCCGTTGCGGGCATGGCATGTCCGTGTCCGGTCTGGACGAGCGGCGTCTGTTCTATCTGATGTCGCGCGGCCTGAACCGCGTGTCAGCCATGGAGGCGACCGCCAAGGGCTTCGTGGATCCGATCATGAGCGGTATTGCCGACGATGATCTGCGCCAGGTGACCGAGGAACTGCTTTCGTCGCGCCTGCGTTGTGCTCTCGCGACCGTTAACTCAAACTGATCCGTATTACGCATGTCTTGGCTCAAGGGAAAAGACAGGAAGAAAGATTTTCCGACGTTCAGGTCGGAATGGCACACCGCCCGTCCGTATCATTACCTGGATTCGGCCGCGTCTTCGCTTACGCCGAAACAGGTGCTCGACGCGATGTGTAAGTATTACCGTAAATACCGCGCTAACGTGCACCGCGGCATGTATCGGGCGAGCGCTATCGCGACGCAGGAGATGGAGAGCGCGCGCGAGAAGGTCGCCGATATGATCGGCGCGTCGGTTGAAGAGATCGTCTTCACGCGCGGCGCGACTGAAGCGTTGAATCTCGTGGCGTATTCGTTGTCGCGCGAGTTCGGTGAGGGAGATGAGGTCGTCATATCGATAATGGAACACCACGCCAACTTGGTGCCCTGGCAGCAGATGGCGAAACAGCGCGGTTTCAGGCTTAAATTTATCCCGCTTGCTGCGGACAGGGCGTCGCTCGATATGGAGGCCGCCCGAACGCTCATCGGCCCTCAGACGAAAGTGATCTCGGTAGTCCATGTATCGAACGCGCTCGGGACGGTGAATCCGGTGGCGGAACTGCGCGACCTGGCCAGACAGTACGGGGCGACGTTCATAATCGACGCAGCGCAGTCGGTCGGGCACAGACCGGTTTCGGTCAAGGAACTCGACTGCGATTTCCTGGCGTTCTCCGGGCACAAGACCTACGGACCGACCGGTATCGGCGCGCTGTACGGAAAGAAAGAGCGGCTTGAGAAGCTCGAACCGTTCCTGTTCGGCGGCGACATGATCGAGGAAGTCACCAAGGAGGATTCCATCTGGAGCGAATTGCCGTGGAAGTTCGAGGCCGGCACGCCGAACATCGCCGGCGCGATCGGACTCGGTGCGGCGGTGGAGTACATGGAATCCATCGGCATCGAGGAGATACTGAAGCACGAACGCGAGATGACTTCGTACGCGATCCGGAAGCTGGTTGCGATGCCGGGTGTCCGCGTCATCGGTCCGGGCAATATCGAAGATCGCGGCGGCGCGGTGTCGTTCGAGGTCGAGGGTGTCCATCCGCACGACGTGGCGCACATACTCGGCCAGAAAGGGGTCAGCGTCAGGGGCGGACATCATTGCGCCATGCCGCTGATGCAGGAACTCGGCGTGCCGGGCACGGCGCGCGCTAGCTTCGGCATCTACACGGAGAAGAAGGATATCGACGCGCTCATCGATGGCATCGAACACATCAAGGAAACATTCAAAGTCTGAACTATGGCAGGAAAGAAGATAACCGAACCGTGCGGGGAGAGCGACGTCTATCGGGAAGAGATCCTCGACCACAGCCGTAATCCGCGCAACAAGCGCAAACCGGACCAGGTGACGTTCTCCAGCAGGAAAGCGAACATGAGCTGTGGCGACTCCATCAATTTTTACGTGTACGTCGGTGACGACAGCAGGATCGAAGAAGTCGGATTCGAGGGTGTGGGTTGTGCCATCAGCATGGCCGCGACGTCGATGCTCACCGAAGACGTGCTCGGCAAGGATATCGAGGCGGTGCTGGCGATGGGGGAGGAGGACATATCGAAGCTGCTCGGTGCGAAGATAGGTCCGACGCGCGTGCGTTGCGCCATGTTGGGACTGGAGACGTTGAAACGCGGGATTGAGGAATACCGTGGAGTGAGAGAGTTGAGAAGACCCAAGACCCAAGACACAAGTTATCGTTGAAAATAAATAACAATGAAAACATCATTGAAAGTCAAAAATCTGCGCGTGGCACGCGCGACCGGCGAGGTGATCAGGGGGGTTTCTTTCGAGATTCCTTCCGGGAAAGTGGTCGCGTTGATGGGGCCGAACGGAAGCGGGAAGAGCACGTTGGCGAACGCGCTGATGGGTCATCCGGATTATCGTATCACTGAAGGTTCCGTGACACTGGATGGTGAGGACGTCACTTCGCTTCCCGCCGACATCCGTGCCAAGCGCGGACTGTTCCTGTCGATGCAGCACCCGCCGGAGATCCCGGGTCTGACTCTGGCCGAGTTCCTGCGGGCCGCGTATAACGAGACGCATGACGAGCAGATCGGTCCGCGTGATTTCAGGAAGATACTCAAAGAGAAGGCCGGAATTTTGAAGATGGATAAAGCACTGCTGTCGCGCGGATTGAATGAGGGTTTTTCGGGTGGTGAAAGGAAGAAATCCGAGATACTCCAGCTGATGGTGCTCGCGCCGAAGTACGCGATACTCGACGAGAGCGACAGCGGACTTGACGTCGACGCCGTAAAAGCGGTCGCTGACGGCATCAACGCCGCGCGCGGCAAGGAGATGGGTATCCTGGTGATAACGCATCTGCCTAAACTACTGTCACGACTCAAGCCGGATATCGTTCATGTTCTGTTGGACGGGCGCATCGTGAAATCGGGCGGCCCGGAACTGGCCGACGAGATAGAGAAGAGCGGTTACGACGGAATTAAAGAATGATTATCGGAATCAAGAAATATGTCCGATAATTGGATTCGTCAGACAGTGATGTATAGCGTCCTCATCGACCGTTTCGCCCGCGGAGGCGGTCGGCGGTGGATCGATCCGGACTATTCCAAGCCGGTCTTTTGCGGTGGGGACATCGAGGGTATCATTGATCGCCTGGATTACATCAGGGAACTGGGGGCCGACTCCATTCTGCTGAGTCCGTTCCATCCGACTGCCGCCTATCACGGCTATCATGTCATGGACCTGTTTGGCGTGGAGCCGCGTTTCGGCACTCCGGAAACGCTGAAGCGCCTTCTTGAGGAAGCTCATGCAAGAGGTGTGCGTGTGGTGATGGATTTTGTTCTCGGGCATGTTTCACGTCATCATCCATTCTTTGAGGATGCACGCAGGAATCCGCAAAGCAAATACCGTGACTGGTTCATATTCCGTCGTTGGCCGGACGATTACATGTCGTTCCTTAATTTTCCCGACCTGCCGAAAATGGACATGAACAATCCCGCGGTCCGTCAGCATTACCTCGACGCGGCCCTGCACTGGGTCGACTTCGGTTTCGATGGTCTGCGTGTTGATCACATCATCGGTGTACCGTACGACTTTCTCGATCAGCTTCATCAGACAGTGAAGTCGCGTAATCCTGATGTCGTGTTGATAGGCGAAGCGGTCAAGGGTCGGATCAAGTTCGACGAGCTGCCCACGCTCCGGATGCGCCATAAACATCTACTGTATGTCCTGGGTGTGCTCGGTGTGCCGACTGCCGGTCTGTTGCAGCGGCAATACGTCAAGGTGAGCGATGCGCTGTTCGATTTCTTTTTCCGCAATACCGTCAAGAAGTTCGTGATGGAACCCAGGTGGTATAAGCCCCACTGGTTGATGCGGGCGATACTTTTTCTGCACGAAAGGTTCTTTCCGGTCGGCTGCACCCTGATCCGACTTCTCGATAATCCGGACCATGACCGCTTTTCCTTCGCGGCCGCCGGCGACCAGGAAAAGATAAGGGAGTCAGTGCGTCAGATGCTGGCGGGAAACGGAGCGGCTATGCTGTTCTACGGCAATGCCGCCGGAATCGAACAGACCGAATCGCGCAAATACCGTATCTACGGCGACAAGCCTTTCGGTGATTTGGCTATCCGAAAATTGATGCCGTGGGACGACATCAACCCCGAGACTAAAGCTTTGTATGTCGATGCTTTGCGGCAGCGTAAAGACAGGCTTCAAAGGTAGTCATACGGCAGCCACGAGACAGTCGATCAAAAAAGGGCTCACGCCCTATTTTGTTTCGCCCTTCCGTGGTTTTCGTTTCTTCTTGCTGAATTTCGGGATAAGTCCAATGTCAGGCAGTTTCTCGACCGGCTTCTCGATGCGATAGCGCCAGTTCGGGTCGTTGCGTTTGGTTTCCGTACCAGGCACGTTAATACGGTTTTCCGTGTGTAGCCAATCCTGAAGCGGAATGATGATGCGCTCGGCCGGCGAATTGATTACTGCGCCGATGATCCTGTCAATGAGAACGTTGACGCTACGCGAATTTTCCACACCGACATGAATGCAGAGGTGTGCCTTTTCGTTCGCGGTGAGCGATTTGATATATCTCTTCAATGGCATCGTGTCGTGTGTCGTCGTGAAAACGAAACTGGTTTTTGGATAGTTAGAAAGGTTACTGTAGTCGTACTTCAGCCTCTTTCTTTTTTCGTTGTAGGCCCAGCGGAAAATGCGGATACCAGGAACGTCGAATTCATACAGTGTCTCCCGCAGCTCTTCAAGTCGGTCTCCTGAATCTTCGGCGAACAGTTCCAGTCCGTGATTACGGCAAAAGCTGATGATATCGGTCAGCGCGCGCCTGCCCGGACCGAGCCGGATGGTGTCCAGGCTCTTTCTCTTGGTGCTAATTGCTCCGAAATTGAAGAAACCCTTGGCATGGTCAAGTCTCATCGCGTCGTAGAAACGCGAATAGTATCCTGCACGCATCTTCCATAGCTTGAGGATGCGTTTGGTCTGACCGGGTCCCTTCCAGCGGTAGAGGGGGTGCCCCCAGACCTGGCGACCGTAATACGAGCGCGGCCCGTTCGGGACGCCTGATACCCAGGACATCTTGCCGGTCTTGAGGATGTCGAAACATTCGTGGTGTGCCCAGACCAGCGGGCTGCGGAACGGCAGATAGAACGGCAAGTCGCCATACAGGAAGATTCCCTTGCGGCGGGCTTCCTGTTTCAGGCGGCTGAAAGAGACGTGTAGACGCCATTGTTCACGCACTTTTTCTGTCACTTGTCTGTTCAGCTTACGTTTCCACTCAGTAATCGCGTCTGGTTCCCGCACCCTGATCGGTCTAGGCCATTCGGACCAGTCATCAGTGCCGAATTCGTCACGTAGCGCGGAAAAAAGCGCGTAATCTTTCAGCCAGTCGGCATTCTCCTTCTTGAACGTCCTTTCCTCGTCCGGGGACGGATCAACTTCTGTCATGTCGCTCGACAGATATCGCGGATCAAGTCCAATCCCATATCCTTTATAAGGAGATGGCACATGGACCGATTTCGAGACCGATTCCAGATGAGTCTCCGATAACGGCAATAATTGCCAGGCAGACTGTCCGGTCCGTTTCAGCCAGTCCAAGAAAAGCAGTCCCGTATCGACCGTTCCGTTGGTTTCATGCCTTAGATTGGCCTTATTGCTGCGCAATGCGCCTAAGGGCACGGCTGTTCCTATGATTTTATGCACAAGCGGGTCTTTCGTAGCTTAACGATAGACATTATACTTTCGTTGGTATAGTATACCAAACGATATGGGCAAAAGAATCCTATTTTTGTCCGCCGAAGTCGCGCCTTATGTGACCGTCGGCGGGTTATCGCAAGTCATGTACTTCCTGCCGCGGGCTCTCAATAAACGAGGGCTCGATGTGAGGATCTTCACTCCAAAATACGGGGTTACGAAGTTGAAATTCGGCACTAACAGCAGGAAGCGCAAGTTGAACCAAGAGGTGATGGGACTCGAGGTGCCGGTGAACGGCAAGAAGAAAGACAACCTGATCTGTAACGTCCTGTCGGCTAAAGCCAGGAAGAACGACGCTTTCGTCTATTTTTTGGAGAATCAGGAGTACTACGAGCTGCGCGAAAACGTCTTCGGCTACATGGACGACCATACCCGTTTCACTCTGCTGGCCAAGGGGTGTCTCGAATGGTTACTGTTACAGCAGAAGATGATTCGCAGGGGCGAAAAGGATGTCTGGTTCCCGGAGGTCATTCACTGTCATGACTGGCATACGTCCTATTTCATCGAGATGGCCAGGAAGGACCGTCGATACAGTTCGATGTTAAGGAAGATTCCGGTCGTATTGACCGTCCATAATTTCAAGTATCAGGGAGTGAAGGACTTCAAGTACGCACGGGAGGAGGAGAAGGATTGGGGTGACAAGCCGCTTGAGCCGATCAAGAGCGATAAACTCAAGAATCAGAACGCGCTTTTGCGCGGTCTTTTGTATGCCGATCTCGTCACGACGGTCAGTCCGACCCATGCCGTCGAAGTGCTGACACCGGAATACGCTGAAGGATTGCAGGATGTGCTGACCAAGGTCCGCGGCAAATTGAGCGGTATCCTGAACGGCCTGGACACGAAGGAGATGAATCCATCAATCGATCCGGTCATCAAGAAACACTACTCCGTAAGCACGCACACGAAGGCGCACGCGATCAATAAGAAGGACCTACAGCGGGAATTTCAATTGCCCAAGAATCCTGATATTCCGGTGTTCGGCTATGTCGGGCGTCTGACCGGACAGAAGGGCATCGAACTGATACTGGAGGTGTTGCCGCGGATATTGGAGGAGCGTAATGACATGCAGTTCATCTTTTTGGGTGGCGGCGATGAGAAGTATCGCAAGGAGTTGAATCGACTGAAGGAGGAGTACCCGGACAATATCGGTATTTTCCTGTACTCGGATTTTCGCCTGCCAAGAAAGATATTCGCCGGGTCGGATATGGTGTTGATGCCGAGCATGTTCGAGCCGGGCGGGATCGTGGCACTGGAGGCGTTGCGGTTCGGCGCGGTTCCGATCGTGCGCGAGACGGGCGGACTGAGCGATATCGTGGAGGATTTCGATCCGGAGACCGGTGAGGGCAACGGCTTCTCTTTTCGGCAGAAGACGGCCTGGGCGCTGTTCGGCGTCCTCATCAAGGCGGTGACGTTATACCACCAACCGAAACTCTGGAAACAGCTGGTCAGGAACGCGATGACCAGCGTCGTCACCTGGGACGATGCCGCCGAGGAGTATGAGGATTGGTACGGCAGAGCGATCAAGGAACGTAAGCGCTACCTGAAGATGAAGGCGCGGGGGGCGTGATTGAAGTTTGAGAGCTTAAAAGCTAAACAGTTTAAAAGTTTGTAAATTAAAGTTTTTAAGCTGTTGGGCTTTTAAGTTTTTGTATATGAAAATATCCGTCACACAAAAGATTTCCGCGAAGATGGGCAACTCACTCCTGGTCGTTCCGATCGTCGAAGGGCAGAAGGATCCGACCGGACCTGTCGTGTCGCTGGATAAGACCCTGCGGGAACTTATCGCATCGTCGTTGAAGCGCGCGAAGTCCAAAGGTAAGGAGGGAGAGATCGGTGTCGTCCATCCGACCGGTAAAGCAAGCCCGGCAGGCCTGGCGTTGATGGGTGTGGGTAAGGAGCCGTTCACCGCGAAAGTCGCGCGGAAGTACGCGGCCGGAGCGGTCAAGTTGGCGGTTAGTGAACATCACAAGAAAGTGATTCTGATGCTCCCGCAGCTTGGTGAGAATGAGGAGGTGGTGATTCTCCAGGCGATCACCGAAGGCGCGCTGTTGGGTGGTTACAGGTTCATGAAATATAAGAGTGAGAAAGAGAGAAAGAGAGAAAAAGAGAAAGTGTCTTCCGTTTCGGTCATGGTCGATGATGAGGTAGTCCTTACCGAAGCGCGCAATGGAGTGAAGCAGGGTGAGATTTACGCGCACGCCACGGAGTTCGCGCGGGAGCTGGTCAACGAACCGGCCGGGGAGATGACTCCGAGCCGTCTGGTCGAGGCCGCGAGGTCGATCGCCGACGTTCAGCCGGACTCGATCTCGCTCAAGGTCATGGATCGCGCCGCGTTGAAGAAGATGGGCGCCGGCGGAGTCCTTGGTGTGGCGCAGGGATCGGATGAACCGCCGTACATGATACATCTGACCTACAAGCCGGCCGTGAAGTCGAAAGCGCGGGTCGCCGTCGTTGGAAAGGGGATCACTTTCGATTCCGGCGGACTTTCCCTGAAGCCGGCGCAGGGGATGGAGGACATGAAGATCGACATGTCGGGCGCGGCGGCGATGCTCGGCGCCATGAGCGCGATCGCTGAATTGGCGCCGGATATCGAGGTGCACGGTATCGCGGGGGTCTGCGAGAACATGCCTTCCGGACATGCAATCAGGCCAGGGGACGTGGTGACGGCGATGAGCGGCAAGACGATCGAGATACTGAACACCGATGCCGAGGGTCGCGTCACTTTGGCCGATACCCTGCATTACGGCGCCGAGCTTGAGCCGGACTTCATGGTCGATCTGGCGACCCTGACCGGGGCATGCGTGGTGGCGCTAGGGCAGGAGGTCGCCGGTCTGATGACCAACTCGGACGGTCTGGCGGAGCAACTGCTTGCCGCATCGGATAAGGAAGGAGAAATGATCTGGCGTCTGCCCCTGCCGGAGGAATATGACGAACTGATAAAGAGTCCTGTCGCGGACATCAAAAACATCAGCAGTGTCAAATACGGCGGCGCCATCACAGCCGGACTGTTTCTGAAGCACTTCGTCGGTGACACGGCTTGGGCGCATCTCGATATCGCCGGACCGGCCTGGGCGGAGAAGGAAACGGTGCCTCATCAGCCGCGCGGCGCCACTGGATTCGGGGTCAGGACTGTGTTACGTTTCATCGAGAGTCTGTAATCAATAAACACACTCAATATGGAAAACGAGGAGAAGAAGACTGAGGCCGGAAAGACAGTGAAGGTCTACTCTACGCCGTCATGTCCTTACTGCCACATGGCGAAGAAATTCCTGGACGACAAGGGGATATCGTACGAGGACATCGATGTGGCGAGCGACGAAGCGGCCGCAAAGGAGATGGTCGAGAAATCGGGTCAGATGGGTGTTCCGGTCATCATGATCGACGATCTGATCATCGTCGGATTCGATAAGGATGAAGCGGTGAAGGCGTTGGAACTCGAATAGGGTGATCTTGAACTAAGGATAGAAAGCACTCCGAGAGGGGTGTTTTTGGTTGGAGAGTGAGGGGGTGGGGTCTGACGGTAAGAGCGGGAATCGCCCGGCATCCGTCGGGCTAGCGGGGATAGCGGGGACCACAACCTTCGGTTGTTAGCGGGGAAAGGGGGGTAAAGGGGGAGGTGAGGAAGGGAGAAGAGCGGGGATAGGACGGGGCCCTTCGACAAGCTCAGGACAGGCCCTTCGACGTGGCTCAGGACAGGTGCGGATAGAAAGCCAAGGAGCTGAGGAACGCTCCCTGGCTTCTCAGCTTTTCCACCCCATCTCTTTCCGCTCTTCCCGCTCTCCCCCCCACAACACAACAAAAAAACGACCTCCAAGCGGGGGTCGTTTTCGATGCGGCAGAAAGTCCGATTCAATCGGAGGCCGTCTTCCCATCAGCCATGTCGGTGATTTCCCGGTCGATCCGTTC
>JAYEJB010000047.1:0-2718 GCA_034716415.1 Patescibacteria group bacterium | reverse complement strand
TGAGTCCGGTGCCTGTGGCGAACTCGACCGTGACGCCGGCTTCGACGACCAAGGTCGCCCCGGCCGGGACGGTGGCATCAGCCTCGACGGTGTACGGACTACCGGCCGCATCCCAGACCGTACCGTCGGGGATGGTGCCGGAGACTGGGGTGGCGGCGCTCGCGGAAACGACCGGAAACAGGAGAAAAAACAATACGGCGATGGACGCCATCCCAAACCCCACAACACGAACTGAATTGAGAGACGTTCGAATTATAGGCATATTTTTCTGCAAAAAATAAAATGTCGATTTGATCTTAGTCTGATTATACAGCGGGCGAAGACGACATCCAAACGATAGAACGACCTCCTCCCTGGGTTCTGTCAGGTCTCCATTCGGGGTTTCCTGGGATAGAAAAAGAGACCTCGTAGAGAGATCTCTTCACGCGAACGGGGAAAGGGCCGCCGGACCGTCACGGCAAGGCGCCGAACTGCCGGATGCGGATCCGTAAATGTGCGGCCCTGCCGCACAGCCTGCGGATGCTGGACATCAATGCCACATCGACGATGTGCGTACTCGCGGAGCACTGGGCGATCTGTGTCGTATGCCGGCTGATCTTGCCCACCTCGAGGGTTATCGCACTGATGAAACAGGCCATGTCCAGATTCAACTCACCTGTCAGCCGATTCCCCACTCTAGAGAAACCGCTGTCCAGCTTCAGCGCCCTTCGGTCTTTCCTGTAGCTGCGCCATCTGATTCTCCCGCCTCTTTCCGCGGTCTTCAGCCTACTGTCGATGGAATTCATGATCATGAGCACCCCGGCCAGCCCGTGCAGACCGTCGAGATGCCACCTGTCGAGGTTGTCGAGATGCATCCTGAACAGGTTCCAAAAACTGATGACCATGCACCGCTCCCTTCCGAAGCCATGCCCCTTCTCCCGCAACCGGTCGATCCTCCGCAAGAGAGTTCCCCGATATTCTTCCATGCTCTCCAGCAGATTCGACATCTGCTCGCGCAGGTTGTGTGCGGTCACATCGAACAGCTTGATGTCATGAAGCAGATTCTCCAGCCGATTCACGACCGGAAACAGCCTGACCACCTCATTTTCCGCGACGTCGATCGGCATGTCCGCGATATCGTCGGATAACGACCGTAGCCGACGCATAACTCCGCCGGTCTTGATGAGCAGCGGTGCCAACAGCCAGGCGTGAACAGGACTGGCGAACAACATGTTCGGATCAGTGAGACCCAAACCGCGGATAGACTGCCGAGCCTGATCGGATCGGAACGCGAGGCCTTGCACGGTTTCACAGACCCCACGCCGACGTCGCCGACGATCAGTCAGGACATGGATCGAATACGCCAACGCCACAAACAGAATTCCTGCTAAAACACACGGAACAATCATCTCTATGCTCATTACGGCTCCTTTCCTGTTGATTTAAGGTCCAAAACACCCTGTGGTGACCCGTTAATATACCTAAAAAGCGGGAATATGTCAATACTCCCGCCTGAAACGCGATAACGGGGGGAAAGTATGGAAGTACAGGAGTTAGAGAAGATACTTCTGAACTTCCTGACTTCTGTACTTCCTGACTTCTGTACTTCTATACTTTCTCACTCTCTAATCCGCGAAGTTCTGCGTGAAAGTGATACCCCGCGCGCCGGCATTCTGGATTCCGATCCCGATGCGGGTGAATTCGGTCGAAAGTATGTTCGCTCGGTGGGTCGGACTGTCCATCAGACCTTCGTGCGCCATGCGGAGATCCGGGGCATAGGCGATGTTCTCACCTATCTTGCGGAAGATGACCCCGCCTTCGAGTCCGCGGTCCGCAGGGGTGAATCCTTCCGGGGTGATATGCGAAAAGTAGCCGCGCCGGAACATATCCGCGCCATGCAGACGCGCCACCGCGACAAGCGATTCGTCCACCATCAAAGGATCGAGCCCCTCAGCTTCCCGTTCGGCGTTGACCAAGATGAACATCAAATCCTCCATGACCTCGTCCGGATACGCTTTTTCGGTCGAGAAACCGAGGTCCACGGAATCGTCCGGTCCCTCTCCGATCGTTATGAAACCGAGCGTCTCCCGCGTCTCCGCGTCCAGCATCCCCGCGACAGTGGTCTCCACGCAATACGAGACCCGGACCAGCGGCTCCCCTATCCTTGAATCGAAGATATTGTCCTTGAGTATGGTCGGGAACGGGAACGACACCGCCAGTGAAAGGATGAAAGAAGACAGCAACAGCGCTTCGGCGATGGCTGGCACGGCTCCGAATATGTGATTGAGCTTGTTCTTCAGGATCTCGACCGGTATCTTCGTGTAAATGAAGTTGGTCAGGGCGGGAAGCACCGTGGCGATGATAAACCAGACCGCCAGGAAACCCAGTACCTTGGCGAACGGCCGGCTCATGGTGAAAGCACCGGACAGGAAATTACCGATCGGCGCGTAGGTGAAGAGAGCGACGATTATACCGAGCACGAAACCGGACAGTTCGAACATGAGAGCGAAGAATCCTTTCCTGATTCCTTCACGCGTGAAAATACCGGCAACGACGAGGATGCCGAGGTCGACAAGGTTGAAGCCGAGGATGTCCATGTTAAGCATTATACCGTGAAGCGCGACAGCACGACAGCGAGACAGCTCGACAGTATCAGTCTATCCTCTCCCCAACCCCCTCCTTTGCCGCTCTTTTGTCATTGCGAGCGAACGCGAAGCAATCCCGTCGGGATTGCTTCGC
>JAYEJB010000046.1:0-11785 GCA_034716415.1 Patescibacteria group bacterium | reverse complement strand
TCAATCGTTCTCACGTAAGACATCGGCATATGCATTACGTGTATGTGCTGAAAAGTCTATCGACCGGACGTCACTATATTGGCGAATCCACAAATTTGAAGTCACGTTTGGAGCAGCATCGTTCCGGTAGTTGTCGAACAACCAATCGACAGCGCCCGTGGAAACTTGTTTGGTTCGCAGTTTTCAGTAGCCGCCGGAAAGCGCTTGCTTTCGAAAAGTATTTGAAATCAGGATCAGGGTATTCTTTCTCAAGAAAAAGATTATTTTAGGATTTGAATTCCCATCTAGAACCAGCGACCTCTCAAATAAAAAAGGTTCTAAAGTCGTCCCGCAGTCCACCCCACCCCCCGTCGCTCCAGTGAAGCTGGAGCTATGGGGGGGTGCCCCTCGTAGCTTTAGCGAAGTGGGGCATGCCAAAAATACCGTTTATCCAAGCGGTATTTTGCTTATTCTTTACAGTTCTGTATTGACAAAACAGCTCAGATAAGATATATTTTATACATAAAGTCTCCTGCACCTGCCTTTCGAGGCAGTATGCAGGACTTTTTTGTTTGAGTATAATTGGCTGGTTAATGAGTCAGTTTTTGTATGTCTGAGAGAGTTCAAATATACATTGACGGTGGAAATTTCCATCATCTCGCCTTGAAGCCATTGGGTATTTTTGAAGTGTTGCTTGATAAGAAAATGCAATTCGATTTCGATGCCTTTGCTAACTTTATTGCTGATCAGAGGGAGATTGCTCAATTGGGCAAGCGCTACTATGTCGGAACGGTAAGAACCATTCCGGGTAACGAGGGGCGAAAACAGGCTCGCGCCCGGCAGGTTAAATTATTTATGGAATTGGCAAAAACTGATTGGCAAATCAAGACCAGCAAATTGCGCAACCGGACTGAGCGGATTGTGATTGATGATCGCGTCGCTGATTACGAACGTATCTAAAAGCTAGGCGTCACTGAAGTTATCTATAATACGGTTCGCGAAAAAGGTATCGACGTAAAAATTGCCACGGACATGATTGCCGGTGCGGTGGATGACAAATACGACACGGCGATTATCGTCAGTTCGGATACTGATTTAATTCCAGCTCTTGATTGGATTAGAAATCGTTGCGGTAAGCGAGTCGAGTACGTAGGTTTTTCAATGAAACCTCGGACTGAAGTCGATGATCCGGTTTATCCGACCCAAGCGCTGATTCGTCACTCCGACGGTCAGCGAGTGCTGGTCGAGAGCGACATCAGGAAGTTTCAGTTTCCGGAGCAGGCAACTTTATAATAGTGTTTATTGTATGCAGGACATCAAATGCGTGCTTTTTGATTTCGATGGCGTGCTGTGCAAGGGGAGGTTCTACGAGAAGAAACTGTTGCCAGAACACGCGGACATTTACGATTGGATTCAGGCCAACATATTCGGCGATTCGGATTTGGCAGCGAAGTGGATGCGAGGGCAGGTCGGATATCGGTACATCAACGAGTTGATGGCTCATGAATGCGGTCTGGATGCCGAATGGCTGGATGAGAAGCTTGTCTCGAGCGTCAGACTCATGGAATTGGAGCAAAAAGTGTTGGACTATGCCATCCGACTGAAGCGTACCGGACTGAAAGTTGGACTGGTCACTGATAACATGGATGTATTCACTTTAGTAACCGTGCCGCACAAGCGATTGGGGGACATCTTCGATGTCATTCTGAACTCGGCGGATGTTGGGTTGCTAAAGAAGGATGAAGGCGGACGGATATTTGATATCGCTTTGGGGCGGCTTGGAATAAGTGATTATTCCGGATGTGTCATAGTTGATGATTCAAAAAGAAATGTTGATGCGTTCATGCGCAAGGGTGGAATTGGTCTGCAGTACTCAAGTCCTGACGATTTGCAGGCTCTGGATCCGTGTTTGGCGGCAGTTCAATCAAGCAAAAAGTTCTAAAGTCGTCCCGCAGCCCACCCCACTAGCAAAATACCGCTTAATAAAGCGGTATTTTGCTATATTGTAATCGTGATAAATTAATCCGTTTCCTGCATATAGTCGGCAACTATCGTAATCACCTTACTTACGGTTTCATTGCAGTTTTTGAAGCTGATGCGATTCAGAACTTCGTCGCCGTATTTCCGAAATAGATCACTGATTAATGCATGGATGAATGATTGCGTCGCGTCATCTATGTTCTTGAAATCTAAGATGATGTCTTCGCCTTTCTCTAGCGTGGGGATTAGTTTGTTCAGTCGGATATCCTTGGCCTTTTCTTTATTTTCGGCGAAGCTGCCGATGCCGTCCACTAATTTCACTAACATCATATAAATTTTGGCTTTTTTCGTCGGGCCTTCTTCCGGTCACGGACTGCTTTAGAGTATGTATCACGAATTAAATCAAGCAAATTCGTGAATTCTTCTGTTGCATCCAATGTTAGATCGATACCTACGACTGTCCCCCTCCAATAGGGAAGGTCGCTTTTTTTAGAATGGTGATCCTCAAAAGGGTTCGCATGCAGAATGACCTTGCTCGAGCGCCTCTTTAGCAGCTTGTACAGTGCATTACCGCTATAAATTACGAAGTAGTCATGATTGGCCGTTGCAATTGATTTAATAAAGAATAGCCCTGCACCAGCGTTTTGCTCCGTTCCTCCTTCTTTTCTCGTGGTGCCCGTGATGCCAGGCGTAAGTGCTAGCTGTAGGGCTTCTAAGTCGTTGCCCGTCGGATGCGATTGACCAATCGCTGCCTTAATGCCAATTCCAGTATCAGCTATTCCGATTCGGATTTTATTTGTTTTCTTGTGGTACTGAGCTGCCACAAAAGCCCCATGCTGCGACTTCGCGTGTTCCAGAACGTTTCTTACGAGCTCACTCACGATATATCTAATTGATGAAGCCTGCTGGGGCTCCAAGTGTAGCAACGGAACCATTTCAGTTAGCAGTCCGGTCAATTCATCAGACGTAGTGATTTTGGTGATTGGTATAAATCGTCCTGCTGGTTCTCGTTCGACTATTGAAATGCCGGAGTCAATTCCAAGATGTTTGAACAGACCCATTCTCTCTAGATAAGTCCCGGCATACCCCGGTAGTGCCTCACAAGATGTATTTTTTCCCTCAACAGTTTGAGCGAGGGCTGCAACCATTACTAAAACCACGGGGTGAACTGCAACCCATTTTTGATTGGTCGTAATTTGAAGTTGATCCAAATTAGAATTATCGAAACCTCTTATAAACGGCTCAATATTTCCCAAGAAAGCACTATGTGGTAAATGTATTTTCATGGCTATATTATACCGGGAATTGTACTTTTTTGTCAATATCATGAAATCCCGGTAATTTTTAGCCAAATTTAAGCATATTCTGAAGTGCGGAAGCCAAATTCATTCATCTAAAAGTTCTAAAGTCGTCCCGTAGTCCACCCCACCCCCCGTCGCTCCAGTGAAGCTGGAGCTATGGGGGGTGCCCCCCATAGCTCCACTAAGCGCGAAGCGCTGTGGAGACCATCCTTGAGGGTGGTGTTTTCTTTGGTGATTAAACACGGCTGAATAAAAAAACCCGCGGTGATGCGGGATTTAGGAAAGCTATTCTTTGCCTTTCCGGAACTTCTTCGCGATGCGGTCCTTGAGGCGCTGCAGTTTCGCGCGGCTGTTCCATCTCCAGATCGAGACGCGCATACGCACGTAACTCCGCTTCCGCGCGAGGAATTGCCACGCGCGAAGGCGCTTGTGCAGCTTCGCGTATCTCGGCGCGAGCTTGCGGCAGTCGTTCATCGCGACCCATAGGAGATTGCGTCCGATACGGTCACGCACATCGGAATCGGCCTCGGCCGATTTCACGGCCGACATCAGCCACGAAAGACCGAACTGGACCGCTTCTCCCGCCGACAGGTGCGGATAGTTGTGCTCCCAGAACGCCTCGCCGCCGCTTTCCCATCTGCCGTACATCGCGATGACTTGCTCCATCTTGAGCATGGACCGTTCCGCGGCGTCCCAATCGGGACCGTCCTCATGCATGAGATACGAAAGCGCATGGCGCACCTCGCGGGGGAACCTGAAACGCGTCGTATCGAGCGTCGGGTCGGACAGCATCAGATGCGCCAGGTAATGCGGCTTGAGCGAACGCGTATCGTACTTGTATGGTGCGGAACTCTCGAGTTCGCGGAGCTTCTCCATGGTTTCCGCGAGATGCTTCGCGTAACCGTCCAGGGAACTGAAGTGCAGCTCCTTGCGCACCGCGCGTGATTTCTCTGCGCGTTCGATTACGACACGGAGCAGAGCGAGCCCCAGCACGAGCAGGCGTTCCGACCGGATGCGCGGGAAGTCGTCCCCGAACAGTTCGCGGCCGTGGGTCGTTCCCGTGTTCTCCTCGATGAGTTGGCAGAGACTGCCGACAAAACCGTCGCCTGCCTCGCCGTTCGGCCAACCGAGGGGAACTTCGATGACGTAGCGCATCAGTCCTTTGAGCTCTTTCGGGAAGCGCAGGTATTGGACGTAATCGGCCAAGATGGCGCCGTGCAGTTGCAGGCGCTCCTCCTCGAACAACTCATCCGCCTCGGCCCACGGCACCTTTACATCGAGCAGTTCCCCCACGGTCTGAAGATATATCGTTCCGCCCCAGATCGTACCGAGATACTCTCCGGCCTTCACTCGTTTGTGGATGTCGAGAATCGCTTCCTTCACGCCCATCTCACGCCAGGCATCGCCGTACTTCTCGCGCGCTTCCTGTCTGCAGAGCTCGCGGAACGCCGCCAGATGCGGGCATTTGTGAGAGTCGCGCACTTGCAAGCGGCACTTCCGGCCGTTCTCGTCGATTTTTTCCTCGACATCGAAATCGCATTCGCACATCGGACTCGGTGACTTATCCATATCCGGAACGTCCGGATTTTCGAGGATGAACAGTCCGACATCATGGCCTTCATGTTCCCATTCGCGGACAAGGGTATACAGGAGGAAACCGTCTTCCTCTTGTATCTTCTTGATATCGAAAGGCATCACTACCTCCTTCGTGAAAGGTCCTGTCAGTCAACTCTAAGCGGTGATCAGACTGCTGTCAACGAAAATAAAGCAGAAATTACTGTAAAAAGCCTTAAAGTCGTCTTGTAAACGACCCCGTGAGAATATCACCTTTGCTGAAGCGGTGTTTTCATTTTTGGTAATTCTTACCAAAGAGTATTGACAAATCCACTAATATCTGTCTAGAATGAGTCGATAAGTCACTTTTTCGCTTATGTTAGATAAAATCATCAATTCGAAGACCAGAATCAGCATCCTGTCTCTGTTGACGTCCGAGTCCGGCAAGGCGCGTACAGCCGCGGAAATCACAAGCTACACCGGGTTGGATCCGGCGAACGTGCACAAGGAAATCAGCCATCTGACGAGAGCCGGCTTTATCGTGGAAGACCAAGAGCGCGGTAAGAAGGTGTTTACCTTGAATGAACGCAACCCGTTCCATACAGGGCTGGAGCAGCTGTTCCGCGCATATCGTGACGAGGCCGCGGGTGACGAGTGGTTCGTGCTCGAGGTTATTCCTTCCAGCAATCCTTCGATCGCCACCACTTTCATGCTCTGTGAAGAGAATGCGAAAGCCCTAAGTCGTGATTTCGGTCTGAAGACTGTCTGCGGGGATGTCTGCATCTTCGAGAAGGGTACCTCGACTATCTGCTTCAATCGGCGTGAGTTCAGGGAAATGGCGCGAGAGGTTTTCGAAAAGGTGGTCGACGATACCACCTGGGGTTTTTCTCTGAACGAACAGGTCCGAAGCCGCTCGGATGCCTGGGTCTTGGTGGCGAGCAAGGTTTACCAGACCAATCTCCGCGAACTTTCCGATCAGGAGCTGTCGAAATTGTATCGCGAGTTCTATGATCATCAGTTCTCCGCACACGTCACGGGCTGGCCGTCTAATGTCGTAGATTTCGAGGAGAGCATGTTCTCTCGGCACCTGCTCGGAATCCTGACCGCAAGGAAGGACGAATTGTCATTGGAGCGGTCGGTGGGGGAGGTGTTCAGCACGTTGACCACTCCGATAGAGGAGAGTCACGCCCAGAAGGAGTATAAGAACCTGCTCGCGATACTGGATGTCATACGGCGTGATGGGGAAGCGCTGTCTTTTTTCCGCAATCATGATGATAAGCAGATTTCGGACGCGTTGGAGGAGAAGTTTCCGTCGATCTTCCGTCTGATTGACGCGCATCGCAAGTCATTCGGTTGGCTGGCTTATCAGTTCGAAGGCCCGGGCTGGTCGAACGATTACTTTATCGGTCTGTTGTCGAGCGTGGCGCGTCAGGATGTCGATCCGGCGAAAGCGCTGAAGGAGATCAGGGAGAAGCTGGATAAGATCGTTACGCAACGCGCGCAGTACATCAGGGAGTTCAGACTGACGAAGCAGGAGCAGGATCTTTTTAGGCTCGCCGAGGAGTTCGTCTTCCTGAAAGGTTATCGGAAGGATAAGATGTTTTATGGTATGTACTGTCAGGAGTTCCTGTTCCGCGAGATCGCCAGGCGTGCCGGATTGTCCTTGCGACAGGTCAGGCATATGTATCCATGGGAGTTCGAGCGGGCCATCCTCAAGAAGGAAGTCGATCCGGATGAGCTGAACGAACGGTTCGAATACCACGTGCTGTCTTCGGACCGCGACAACACGCAGATCATCGCGGGTGATGACGCACGCAAGTTCGTGGCTGGTATGAACTTTATCGAACAGCGGACCGGCAATGAGCGACTCTTAGACGGTGATACGGCGTCACCGGGCAAGGTGCGCGGAACAGTGTCGGTCATCAACCTGATCGAGGAAATGGAGAAGATGAAAGAAGGTGCCGTGCTCGTGTCGCAGGCCACCAATCCGAGCTTGATGCCGGCGATCAGGAAAGCCGCGGCGATCGTGACCGACATGGGTGGTGTCACTTGTCATGCGGCGATCGTGTCGCGCGAGCTCGGTATTCCGTGTGTCGTAGGGACGAAGATAGCTACCAAAGCGCTCGCCGACGGTGATGTGGTCGAGGTTGACGCCAGTCATGGACGCGTACATATCTTGACCAGACAAAGCGACAAAAACAAAGCCAAAGCGAAATAGGTTTGACTTCATGCGAATAGTATGCTAACTATGCATTAATCTATTATAGATATGCATAATTATGATTGAGAACCTATTTTCATCCAAAGTAATGTTTCTTGTCCTGGAGACGCTCTTCGATCACCCGGAGGAGTCGATGTCGACTACGGAGATCATCGAAAGGACCGGCAAGCACCAGACCAGCGTCATGCGCGAGCTGGAAAAGCTGGCTGGCTGGAAACTGGTAACCAAGAAACGTGTCGGAAACCTGAATCATTTTCGACTCGATCAAGATAGTCCGTCATTCGTTCCGCTCAAGAAATTGTTCGACGAATACAGCAAGATCGGCGGCGGTTATTTTCTGATCGCTGAGGAGGGGGGCGTGTCACTCCTTTCGTTGCATTATTTCACGCGCGGCTATACAAGCGATTACGCGGTCAAGAAAGGTGTCATCAGTTCGGTCTCCGAGATCATATGTCATTACCAGGATGATTATGGCCGGTTCTATTTCGAGAAAGAACATTACGAGAGATGTGGCAGGGAATCATTCGACAAGCTGATAGAAGATCCGTCTTTTGTCGAAGAACTCATCTATAAAGAGTCGGTAGAGTACGGTGAACAGGCTCTTGAGATATACGGACGACTGAAGCAGGAAGGATTCCGGATGGGAAAGCGGCAGGCCGTGGAGATGCTGCAGAAGTTCGAAGAGATTATCGCCCGTCAGATTTCATTGGGTTATATCGCGGTTTTTGATCTGAAGGATCAGCGGTACTCCAAATACCTCAAAGGGTACTTGTCTGAAAGAATTGATGGGACCGAACTAAAGCTACATGCAACCCTTCAAAAATTGTTGGAACCCACAGAGACCACTCACACCCAGCGTCTCCACTCTGTGATGGTCAACCTGGCGATCGAAAGCAAATCCGGTAATACGGGTACTGATAGCGAACTGCGAAGAATCTGGCGAGATTGGTTATGGTTGAACTACGGTTATCGCGGACCGGCATATGATTTCGATTATTTTCAGCAGGTGCTCGACGAGCTTTGCAATAAGGACAAGGCCGAGCTTCGACGCGAAGCGGCCGAGTTGAAGGAGCATGCAGACAAGATCATTCGCGAGAAGGATCGTCTCTGTTCCAAGCTAGGTATAGACAAGGAGCACCGCAAATTCATTGATGCATTGAGTCAGCTATCGTTCCTCAAGGTCTACCGCAAGGACACTGCCTTCCTCCTGATATACATGACTTACGAGATACTTAAACAGTTCAATCGCAAGTATAAGCAGAAAGAGCTGTATTATCTGACTCTCGATGAGGCGGTCGAGCTGATCGAGGGTAGGCTGAAAGTATCACGGTCAGAGCTTCGGAAGAGAGAACACAACTCCGTGTATCTGGGCAAGGAGGAGAAGATACTGTTGGGTAAGGAGGCGGATAAATATGTCGATCTGATGGTCGGCAAGGAAGAGGCTCAGGTCGCGAAGAACGGACAGCTCCGGATGCTTGAGGGTATGACGGCGTGTCTCGGGCGGACCGGTGATTGGGTGCGCGGCAAGGTCAAGATCATCAACGTTTCGGAAGATATGGACAAGATGGAGGATGGCGATATATTGATTTCAGTCACGACGACACCTGATATCTTGCCGGCAATGAAGAAAGCGAGTGCCATCGTCACCGACCATGGTGGTATCACATGCCACGCCGCTGTCGTATCGAGGGAGTTGGACATTCCATGTCTCATCGCCGTCAAGTACGCCACCAAGGTCTTTAAGGATGGCGATGCAGTGATAGTGTGTCCGAGACACGGCTATATTAAGTACCAGTGATGGCCGAGAATTATTATGGATAACATAAAGGCATTCAAGGACATATCGAAGGGCGATGTCGATGCAACCGGCGGGAAGGGTGCGTCACTCGGTGAGATGGTCGGTGCGGGCTTTCCCGTGCCGTCCGGATTTGTCGTTACCGCCGCGGCGTTCAATCGTTTCTTGGAGGAGACGGATCTCACGCAGGAGATAAAGAGTCAGCTTGCTAACGTCAATTACGACGATGTCTCATCAGTCGACAGGGCTTCGCGTGTCATCAACAATCTCATCCACGATGCGCGTTTCCCGAAAGATCTGTCGATGTCCGTCATGGAGGTGTTCGAAGAGACGGGCATGCGTCTGGTTGCCGTGCGTTCGTCCGCGACCGCCGAGGATTCATCAGTCGCCAGTTGGGCCGGGGAGCTTGAGAGTTATCTGAACACGAACGAGGAAACGTTGCTTGGGAACGTCAAGAAATGCTGGGCGTCACTATTCACGCCCCGGGCCATCGTCTATCGCAACGAGAAGGGGATGCGCAACACCAGTGTCTCGGTAGCGGTCGTCGTGCAGGAGATGGTACAGTCCGAAGTCGCCGGCGTCGCGTTCACCGTCCATCCCGTGACGAAAGATGCGAATCAGATGATCATCGAGGCCTGTTGGGGGCTGGGGGAGTTGCTGGTCGGCGGTCTGGTGACACCGGACTCTTATGTGATCGATAAGCGCGACGGTACGATTATCGACATCAATGTTTCCGAACAGGTCGAGATGTTGACGCGCGGTTCGTGCGGTAATGACACGGTGTCGGTTGAGGAGAGCAAGCGGCGCAAACAGAAGCTGGATGGCAACACCATCGCCGAGTTGGCCGAGCTGTGCGGTAAGATAGAAGAACATTACGGATTCCCTTGCGACATCGAATGGGCGTTCGCGGACGGCAAGTTCCATATAGTGCAAAGCCGACCGATCACCACGCTTTGATATGAACGCGACACGACAGAAAATTAGACCGTTCAAGACCGTGAGTTTTTGGGCGCGTGAATATCGCTCGCCTCTTTTCTGGTATACATACAAGAATGGCGGGTCTTACCGTGACAAGACGCTGGTATTCCGCAAGGGTTCGGTCATGCATCTGTACCACCTGGATGATCGGGTAGAACGTGGTGCTGATGCCGGTCGTGCGTTCTTCATTGAAGGTGACGGATTGGCGGAATTCAGATCGATGGCCGACAAGGTAAGTCAGGCGATTGACGGGACGCTTGCCGAGCGCTCCAAGACAGACATGCGGACAATGTCCAGCGCAGAGTTGTCCCGATTCTATTCCGATACGATGGGTATCATGCATTCGTATCTGGAGGTCTATGTCATGACCGCGGAGCATGTCTTGTCCGACATCGACGAGCGGGAATACGCGGATCTGTTATCGGAGCTCGGGGAGATACGTTTCCGCATTCGGAAAGAAGGTGAAGGTATGTTTATGTTGCTTCTGGGTCAGCTGGTGAAGGAGTTGGCACGCCGCGCGGGATTGAAGATGACCGACCTGCTCTGCTATACGCATGATGAAGTTGTCGCACTGCTTGATCAGGGGGAGTCGGTCAGTGAAGACGAGATGGAAGCCAGGAAGAAAGGCTACGCGGTGGTAACGGTCGACGGGAAGCAAGAGCTGTTGACCGGACGACGTTTTAAGGAGTTGTATCAGGATATTGTTCCGGCCAAAAGGGGAGAAGAGCTTCATGGTCGCGTCGCGATGAGCGGGTGCGTCAGCGGAGTAGTGCGGATCATCAGGCATGACCGCAGAGACATCAGCGGAAGAGTCACTGAATTTCAGGAGGGGGAGATATTGGTGACCGAGATGACTCGGCCTGACACGGTCATGGCCTGCCGCAAAGCCGCGGCGATCGTCACCGACGAAGGTGGCGTCGCCTGCCACGCGGCGATCATCTCACGTGAACTCGGTATCCCATGCATCGTCGGCACTAAGAGTGCGACACAAGTGCTGAAGGATGGTGATAGTGTAGAGGTTGATGCGGAAACCGGGATGGTCCGAATCATTTAGTGGATAGTGAATGAAAAACCGAGCTAGGCTCGGTTTTGTGGTTCACGTGATCATGGCCGCGCACTTCATGTAGCGCCTGGCGATGAACATCGGGTGGTTGCGGAGATTGTCCGGCAGATTCTTTCTTCCGCCGCAGGTGTCGAAGCCGCGCTGTCGGAAGAAGGCGAAGCTGTAGAACATGGTGAGCAGTCCGAAATCAGTAGCGCCGTGTTCTCTGGCGTATGCCATCACATGATCCAACAGGCTGATGCCGACATGCTGTCGTTTGTACGGTTTCTCGACCGCAATGTGCAGGATGATGAACGTGGTCTCATCGATGAACTCACCGCCCGCGCAGGCGACAATCCGGCCGTCGACGCGCACGAACCAGAACAGTCTTGGGAGTTTGTCGAGTGGGTCGCTGATCTTGGCGTCGGTGATGATGCGGTTGATGTCAGCGAGATGTCGTCGGTCAGCTTTTCTTATCGTTATCTCCATGACCAATCCTTTCTGCAAGGAGCCAATCTTTTTACTATACGGATCCAGTCAAGTCAATAAAAAACCGCAGTGCGGTTCACTGCGGATGAGGGAATTTCCCGGGGACGGGAATCACCTGTCGATTGTCGTCCTGTTCTCGTCGCCGATCCAGACATGTTGCTGGGTGTCGAAGTCGAACGTGACTCCAGGCAATGTGATATCGCCGGAAACTCTCGCGATCTCGTACATCAGCTCGTAGTGGCTGACGTGATCGCCGTCGAGGAACCGTCCTTCGGACCTGTGCCGGAAATCGTCCACGCCATCCCAGACGAAGTTGATGTCCAGGTCCATCGTCTGGCTACGATCGGCCGTGTTCGAGACCGTGATCGTCTTGTCGACAGACGCGTCCCAGAGACGGTGTCGGTTCGGATAGACGTTCATCGTGAAGTCCGCGTCATCCAGGGTGA
>JAYEJB010000045.1:0-11987 GCA_034716415.1 Patescibacteria group bacterium | reverse complement strand
GATGTTTCACTTCACCAGGTTCCCTACCTATAGGTCACCCCATAGGTTGACTACCCTCAACAGGTAGCCGGGTTTCCCCATTCGGAGATCTCCGGATCAAAGGTTGCTTGCCACCTCCCCGAAGCTTTTCGCAGGCTGCTACGTCCTTCATCGGCCTTTCGTGTCTAGGCATCCACCATACGCCCTTGAGTGCTCTCTCTACCACTGAAACACGAAAACGTGCTTCAGTGTCTAATTGATTTGTTGGTTCTTTCTTTCGTAGTTGGTTCTTTTGACTCTCGTGTTATGCAATTGTCAACGATCGCGAAGCTTTCACTTGTCCTGCCATTCGTAAACGGCAGGGTTTGACGTTCGGCTCCGGAAGTCGGAAACGCGATCGGTGGTCCGTGAGCAAGTAAAGCGCTCATACGGCCCCGTCTCGTTTCCAACTTCCGTGTCCGAATTGGAGTGTACAATATAGGTATTCGTGCCGCCTCTATGCGGCAACAGCATACTATTTCTGGCGGAGGCTGTCAACAGAGGCAACGAAGTGCATTTTACCTATCATCCTAGGGTTGTCAAGAGGCCAGCCGATTAAGCTTATCCCGGGCTTATCCACACCTAGTACCTGTTACTTTCGGGGATAGAGGGTGACAGGTACTATATAAGAATGAAAGAGTCTGATGGATAACGAGTATGAAAATATCAATCTTAGCGGTCGGAAAACTAAAGGAATCGTTCTTGCGTGAGGCGCGGGATGAATTCGTGAAGCGGCTCGGGCCGTACGCAAAGTTGAATATCGTGGAAGTCGAGGCAGAACGCCTCGACGGTTCGGTGTCGGACGAGGAGGCGATGCGGCGTGAGGGCGAGCGGTTGCTGGGGCGCGTGGCGGATGGTGCGTTTGTCGCGGCACTCGATCGTGGCGGCAAACAGATGTCGTCCGAGGCGTTCGCGAAATTCATAGAGACGACCGGTGCGGACGGAACAGAAATAGTATTCATCATCGGCGGAGCGGCCGGACTGCATGCGGACGTGTTGTCGCGTGCGAATCAAAAACTATCGCTCTCCGAAATGACGCTCCCCCACGAGATGGCGCGCACTGTCCTACTCGAACAGATCTATCGTGCGATGCAGATACTGAAAGGTGGGAAGTACCATCGATAGATTCGTCTGCCCCAAAATGAAGACTCCACGCCGCGGTGTTGTGCGGAGGCGAAGAAAAAAGCACCCGCGGGGGTGCTGTTTCGGTTCAAGAGAACCGATCAGTCTTCGGTGGGCCGAATACCTTCGATGAGACGTTCCATCACACCCATCGCCTCTTCATTCTGTAATTCCAGCCAGACTCCCGAAAGCAGGATGTTTACACCGGAGCGCCCGGATTCCATGGCGTAGAAGTAGCTGACGATATTCTGTTCACCACCTCCACTGATGTAATGGAACGAGGCGCCCCCCGGATATGAAGAGCTGACTGGCCCGAATGACCGAGAGGGATCGTCACCCACCTCGCTCCGCACGAAATCCACCAGGTCTGCCATCGCTTGCGCCGGACTCCTGTCGGCCGCTGAAAAAATGTTCACGGATACGTACGTACCCGGTCGACGATGGCTTGTGTAGTTGACCTCATTCGCGTCCGTATCGAGAGATGCGCTCCATCCCTCAAAGACCGGGAATTCGAACTTCGGAGATGCTGAGTGTCGGCCTGGACTCGGTGCGTTGCGATCCCCGCACGGTCACCTCGCTGTAGCGGAGAGATACATCCACATCCGACACCGTATCAAGCCGACGCAGGACGCCCGCCATGATCTCATCCATGTTCTCGCTGACATACTCTGCTGTCCGACCACGGACCGAATCCCTGAACGAGTTCCGGACAACAGGAACGACGTAACTGTCCCATGCGTCGTCGGCATCGATCACATCGGCAGGTGTTCCACCGAAGCGCTCCACGACCCGATGGACCGCCCAGTCGTTACAACGGAAACGAACACTCCCCCTGACTCTCATCTCGAAGGTGTACCTGTCCGGCGTCCTCGCCGTCACCTCAACTTCTTCATCCGTGCCGGCGCTACAGTCCACGAGACTGATCCTCTCGTTACTGAAGACGAAATGCGATCCTGGATTCAAGACGGCACTACCCGGCTGAAGCCGACCATGGCGATCCACAACGATCCCGCGGTGCCCGTATGGCACCTCGTCGTACCTCGGTGCGACAGCGTGATAGGTGCTGGATGCGGTCTGTCCGATCCACTCGTTAACACCGCCGCTGCTTACGACCACCATCGCGACACCAAAGAAGACGAACTGTCCGATCAGGAAATGCACCGACCAGGGCGAACTCTTCAGAAGCCGCCAGAACGTCAGCTCCTTCACCTGATTCACGATCGCCGCGTTGCGATAGCCGGGATTCTCCTCATTCTCCGTCACCACCTCCTTGTGGCGAAGACCGAGCAGATAACAGGCATCGAGAGCTGCCGCGACCATCAGGATCATCAATACCGTCACTATCATGCTCCCTCCTTTCAAGGGTCAAAGAACCGCTAAACATACGACAAAAAAGACCACCCGTCAACCCCGTTAGAAGTATTCGGCTAAGACGCACCGACGCAGGGCTAGGACAGGCTACACCTAGCCCTGCGTCGGTGCGCCCATGGCGAAAACTTCTAACGGGGTCAGGGCGACCCCCTTTCTTCCAAAACGTTTATTTTCGCATGATCGCCAACGCCACACCGTGTTCAATCGGCACTTCGACGTAATCCATGCCTAAATCGCGCATCTTGTCCTTCCATTTCTCGAGAGGAACCGGATGGTAACCGTCCGGAATGATGGCGCCCCCGGTCGTGTAGTCCTCTTCATCCAACACATGAATCGCCACTCCGCCCGGCTTAAGCGCGTCATAGGAGTTAAAAATGACATACCACTGACGGTCCTCTTCAATGAAACGCAGCAACACATGCGCCAAGATAAAATCATACGGTCCGCCAGGTAGCGGCTCTGTGACGTCATGCTGTACGGCGCCCGGCACTCCCTGCAGATGGTCAACCGTAATGTCGTAGGTCGTCAGCTTCACGCTCTTGCCGAGGGTCTTCTCGAGCATCTGTTGTTGAAGCGGTCGATAACGCGGATCCGGACAACCCAAGACGGCAATCAAGAGCGGCGCGTGACCGATGATCGTGGCAGTTGCCTTCATGACCGCCTTCAAATCTTCCATCTTATATGCCACACGCTTGGCTATCTCCTCGTCCGGCAGTGCGGCGTATTTCTGATGATACTCGGAAAGTGCCGAATTCTGATTTTCCACGCTCTCCTGCTGACCTTCTATTCCTGCCATGTAACGACCGATCAGCTCGACGTCCTTCAGGTCCTTCTCCCGACCGCGCCGCATCTTTTCCTGCTGAGTGATCTCCAGATTGACGAAGCGGATGTCGTCGAAATCGTCGGCCGTGTCGATGAGCCGATCGATATCCCAGTCACCCCAACGGTCAGCGATCTCTATCTTGCCGTCAGCGAAACGATACGAATCATCACCGAACTCGCTCGTCCCGTGCTCCCCGAGTCGTTTCGCCATCTCCCAGGCCTCGCCGCGCGCCACGATGTCGATATCCGCCGGGTCGCGTAAATCCCGAATCACGATCGGGCCGGACCCGAACACGACAAAATCATCCGACGGCAATCCGATCTTCTTGAGCTCGTCCAATAACGCTCGAAATTGAGTATTCATAGGTGGTGCGGGCGGCAGGACTCGAACCTGCACGGGTTGCCCCACGTGGTCCTAAACCACGCGTGTCTACCATTCCACCACGCCCGCGTATCTCCCTGTATATATACAAGGAAAGGGTCCGTTTATCAATGAGAGAGTGAGAAAGTGAGAGAGTAAGAGAGCTAGAAAGAATCGTACCGACTTTTCCACAACTCACGTTCAAAACTGCCGGGCAGTTTTGGGTAGAAATAGTGGATAACTCAGACATGCGTCTAATTTAAGGCTAAATCTCTCCACTTTGCTCAATTTTGCTGGGCATTGTAAGCAGAGGCCGCGCGCGCAATTAATCCACTATGACTCAATTGATTATGGGATTGGGACGAATAAAATTATCGGCTCTGGTTGCTCTGGCGGCCTTGCTGATTCCGGTCGGGGTACCGGCGGCATCGTGTCCTCCGGCGAACGAGGCGCAGAAGTGCTGCTGCTACGTTATAATCTGCAATCCGTGCGGATCGGAAGGCGAAGATACGGAAGAGCCGGCTCCAGAAGATGGCGGACAGGAGCAGGCCGACTATTCTTCGGCTGACCTGCGTTTCAATGAACTGTTCCCGAATCCGATCGGCTCGGATTCAGAGAACGAGTTCATCGAACTGGCGAATCGCGGCACGGAGGCACTGACACTCGTCGGCTGGGAGGTTCATGACGACAAAGGACGGTCGTTCGTGTTCGGTGATGAGGCTGTTCCCGGTGGCGCGGAGATCTTTCTCCCCTACTCGGAAACCAAGATACCTCTCCCGAACGGCGGCGGACGACTGACCCTGCACGATCCGGACGGCACCGAACGGAATGCCATTGAATACGGTACGCCGGTGCCGGAGGGTTCGACCTACGCCGACTTCGCTGACGGCTGGTCGTGGACGACGACGCCGACACCTGGTGCGGCAAACGTGTTGAGTGAGGCGGAAGAACCAGCGGAAGAGGAAGAAGATGAAGATGAAAATACGGAAAATGAAGACGCCGACGAGGAGGAGCCAGAGGAGGAAGTGACGGATGAACCGGAACCGGTCGCGGTGACGCTTTCGGAGATCATGCCGAACCCGGTCGGAGATGACGCTGACGGAGAATGGATCGAACTGCGCAACCCGAATGATGTCGACGCGGATCTGACCGGTTGGCAGCTGGATGACATGGATGGTGGCAGCAATCCGTATGAATTGCCGGAAGGAAGCGTTGTACCGGCGAACGGCTACCTGACCGTACCGCGTCAGGATTCGAAGATCGCGCTGAATAACGGCGGGGATTCGGTTCGGTTGTTTAACGCGGACGGAACGCTCGCTGACTCGGTCGATTACACAGACGCCAACGAGGGAGAGGCGTTTGCCCGCGGTGATGACGGCTGGCTCTGGACAGCTACGCCGACACCGGATGCGCAGAACGAATTTCCGGTAGCGGCCCCGGTTGATAATGAGCCGACAGAAGAGGAGCCGGACGAGACCGACCCGACCGAAGAAGTGGAGACGGTTCCGGTCGAAGCGGCACACGATCTGCCCGACGGAACGGAAATCACGGTCGTCGGCGTGGTGACACTGCCCCCGGGAGTGATCGGCAAGACCATCTTCGGACTTCAGGATACGGACACCGACTACGCCGCGACAGTGCGCGTCTACGGCGACACCGTTCCCGCTCTTGCTGAAGGAGATGTCGTGACAGTTACCGGAAAGATTGCGCGGAAGAGCAACGGCGAGTTGCGCATCAACAGTTCGGCGGCAAAAATGAGCTTCCTCGGCAATGACGGCGCGGTAACCGAAAGCGACAAGGCACTCGCGGAACTGGAAGGTCAATCTGCCGGACTGCTGGTAAGTATTGAAGGTATTGTCGCTGATATCGGCAGGGGGTGGTTCGTGATGACCGACGAGGGTGGAAATCATGAGATCAAGATAGAGCTTCCGGAAGGCCAGGAATTGAGTCTTGATCTCGACAATCGGGTTTCGGTCAAAGGCGTAGTCCGCACGCAGAGCTCGACGTTGGCGCTCGCGGTGCTGGGTTCGGATGACGTCATTCTGGAAGCAAGTCCTGCCGTCGACCCAATGGCAGATTCTGACGACCAGACTCTCGCCACCGAGGCGGATGACGTGACTGCGCTCTTACCCTTCCTGACTGTCGGAGCGATCGGTGCCGGTGGAGTCGCTTATCGCGGACTGCGCAGGCGAAACTCCGGCACCCGAAAAAAACGCCCGATTAAAGGCTAATTCATCGATAACCGGCTTGGGCAGGGTTCGAGAATCGATATTGACAGACTGGGCGAACCTGCTAAAATAATCCTGCTACAAGCCGAGCGGGTATAGTACAACGGCTAGTACATCGCCTTGCCATGGCGAGGATACGGGTTCGATTCCCGTTACCCGCTCCATATCAAAGCCGGCCGAAAGGCCGGTTTTGGTTTAGAGATGATACGGGAATCGAACGGGCGCGAGTAGGCGCGAACCGGTGAGCGCCGCGTGCGGAGCGCCCCGGTGCCGAGTCGGAGCGAGGACGATTCCCGTTACCCGCTCCATATCAAAGCCGGCCGAAAGGCCGGTTTTGGTTTAGAGATGATACGGGAATCGCCCCGCCACATTTCTTTCATTTTAAAGAGGGCGGGGGTCCCGCCAACGGCGGGAAACCGGTGAGCGCCGCGTGCGGAGCGCCCCGGTGCCGAGTCGGAGCGAGGACGATTCCCTGCCTGCCGGCAGGCAGGCCGTTACCCGCTCCATCCCCCGTCGCCCCACATAGCGCTTTGCGCGTCGTGGGGCTATGGGGGATGTTTTGATATGAGTAACAAATTCAATCAACATCGGGATGCAAAAAAATACCGTCACCGTTCGGTGACGGTATTTTTTTGATGCGTCGTATCGGGAACCGAACGGGCAACATTGTTATTATTACCGTTGAAGAGGCTCAAGCCGATATGGTAAGCTTATCCTGTTATGAAGCACTTCCGAGGTTTTACAAATAGTGGAGAGCGCGGTTTTACGTTATTAGAGTTGCTCGTAGTCATATCCATCATAGGCCTGTTATCGACATTGGCCATCGTGACCATGGGCAGGGCGCGGGAAGCGGCGAAGGAGGCGAAGGCTAAAGACACGCTGTCGAAAATCAGGACGGCCATATTATTACTGGAACAAGATACAGAAAAATGGCCGAACGGCTGTCCGCCATGGTCCATCAGGAATCCGGAAGTCGACCTGTCAACGGCGCAAGCGGCGCTGACCGCCAGACCGTCGGTCGGAGACCAGGGTGACGGATGCCAATGGACCTCACAATCCGTGGCGCGGTGGGATGGACCATATCTCCCCGAACTCCCTTTGGATTCCTGGAACAACGCCTACTACTTCGATCCGGACTATTGGCCTTACAAGAACTGCGCCACTGAACCCGCCCAGCCGGAAATCGCGGCCATCCTATCATTCGGACCGAACGGCCAGGGACTCAACGACTACGATTGCGACGACATTTTTATCAGGTTGAAATAACATCCATGAAGACTCCCCAGGCTGAAGCCCTGCCGGCAGGCAGGCCGTGGATTTCTGCGGAGATGGATAAAAGCGAAACCCCCGCGTTATGCGGGGGTTTTTGATATCTGATCTCGTGACCGGCTACTCCTTCGACTTCAGCTCATTCCACTCTTCCTCAGCCTCCTTCTCTTCTTTCTTCAATATCTGGGCCGCGTCACGTCGCGACCTCGAGAAACCCATCAACGAAAATACGATCAAGGCCGAGAATATGATTCCCAGCAGGTTAATCAGGAACAACGTAAACGAACCGCTGACCAGTTCCCAATTACCGAAAGCGACCCCGATTCCGGTAACGGATATCGGCGGAAGCAGCGCCACGGATACCGCGATTCCCGTGAGACGCGACGGTACGTCCGGCCGCGCGAGCGAGATCGCCGCGAGCACGCCCGCGGACATCGCGATTATCATATGAGCCAGCGAGGCGGCGGAGCGCTCAGCTATCTCTTCCGTTATTCCCCCGCTCGAGAACAACGTCAGGAAAATCGCCAACAGGACGATTACACCGACCGAAATCGCCAGTGTCTTTATCGCCCGTTTCATCATCTTGAAGTCCTGAAGTATCACGCCCATGGCGAGCGCCAGTATCGGCGACAATAACGGAGCCACGACCATCCCGCCGATGATCACCGAAGCACTGTCGATCAAGAGGCCGACAACGACGATTATCACCGACAACGTGAGTGTCAGGACGTAATCCGGCGTCAACAAAGTGACATCCAATAACGAATCGAGCGCGGATTTGCGCTGATCGGCGGACAGGGAGAGGATTTTCTTTTTCTTCATATTGCTCATACCGCTTTATAGATAACCGACGCTCAGCGACATCTTAAGGACATAGGCGCCGACCATCAAGAAAATCGCTAAGACGCCCAGCATCTCCTCGGTCCTGATTTCCTTGTCGACCACTGCATCCACGCCATGTTCCTTCATAAGCTTATAGTGGACCCGCAGGACGGTCCAAGAAATCAATACTTTACCTACTATGTCCATGGTCATTGCCAATTGATCCCAAAACATAATTGCTCCCGACGTTAATTCGATCTTTTCATCTCATGATCATTATAACATGAGGTCCTGACTCGCGCTTTTTCCAATAGTCCGCGTGCTGGTATACTTCTGCCGTAAATTAACGCTATTCATATGAGGAACGACGATGCGAACGCGATACCGAAGCACGAAGCCGGACAGCCAAAATTCGAATACACCCAGATAGACGACCAGATATATATCGGAACAAACGCCTGCTGTGCGGCGCACTTCGACATGGAACTCATCGACAAGGATATCACAGCGGATATCTCACTGGAGGGCGAAAAGTTGGACCAGCCTTTCGGTGTTGAGTCATTCGTCTGGCTGCCGACCAAAGATCACACCCCACCGACACGCGACGCCGCGGAGACAGGAATCGCCGCACTCGAGGAAATGCTGGCACGAGGCAAAAAAGTCTACATCCACTGCAAGAACGGACAAGGCAGGGCGCCGACTTTCTACGCGGCCTACCTGATCAGAAAACGGGGTATGACACCGGATGAAGCGGTGGCGCATATCAAAAGCAAGAAACCTGGTGTCCACCTAGAAGACAGCCAGATGGAATTCCTGGAATCGTTGATCGGATAGGTTCAACAGCCTGATAAAAGAGGGTCTTGACCCCGTTAGAAGTTTTCGTCATAAGCGAGTACCCGGCAGGGCTTGGTATGGATTACTCTAGCCCTACGTCGGCGCGTTCATGCCGAATACTTCTAACGGGGTTGACACAAGGCCTTTTTTCGGTTAAGGTACCGCTTCGGACCTTGAAAGGAGGCCAATAGTGAACAGGTTGTCCAGGATTATGATGATGCTGTCGGTCGGGGCCTTGATGCTCTCGGTTGCGTGCAGCATGTATCCCAACGAGGAAGACCCGGATGAAGACAATCCGGTCTTCGGCGATTGCGGCGGCTGGGAATGCTGGGGCGACTGCGACAGGAATCCGCCGCCCGTCGGTGATGACGGAGACTGGGAATGCTGGGGCGACTGCGACGGCGAAGCTGACGGTGACGCGGACGGTGACGTCGACGGCGATGTCGATGGCGACGCGGACGGTGACGCGGACGGTGACGTCGACGGCGATGTCGATGGTGACGCGGACGGTGACTGCGAATGTCCCGACTGCCCGGACTGTCCGCCGGTCGAGTATGTCCTGATGTGCATCCATCCTAATGACGGCGGTGAACCGTACGAGGATTACGTGCACCCGGACGACGTCGATCTTCTGCTGGAGCACGGCGATAATGTCGGCGAATGCGAAGACCCGCCCGACGGCGGAGACGGCGACGCGGACGGCGATGTCGACGGAGATGTCGACGGTGACGTTGACGGCGATGTCGATGGCGATATCGACGGTGATGTCGACTGTGACGTCGATGTCGACGCGGACACTGACGTTGACGGTGACACCGACGGCGATAGTGACTGCGACATGCCGATCTGTCGCGAGGGCAAGGCACTCGTCTGCCATGTCCCGCCAGGCAATCCGGAAAACGCCCATTGGATCTGCGTCGGCGCCCCGGCAGTGCGAGCGCACGAACGACACGGCGACAGCCCCGAGTTCTGCTGTAACTGACGACCGACGACATCGGTCACCCCTACCCGCGACGCGTTTAAACGCGAAGCGGGTTTTTTGTTACAATGACCGCATATGGCAAAGAAACACACCAACCGTGAAATCGCCGACATCCTGCGCGCTATGGCTGTCTGTTACGAAATGGAAGGCGTATCTTTCAAGCCCGCCGCTTACGAACGCGCCGCTGATTCATTGGAGACTCTCGGCGAAGACGCGACCGCCATCCTGAAACGCGACGGTCAGAAGGCGCTCATCGCTATCCCGGGTATCGGCAAGGCCATCGCCGGACACATCGAGGACCTGATGAACAGGGGCGACTTCAAGGAATACAAGACCTGCCGCGCCAAAATGCCGGAAGAGACGCTGGAACTAATCTCCATCCGGGATCTCGGACCGAAAAAGGTGAAGGTGCTGTACGACAAGCTGAAAGTAGAGACGATCAAAGACCTCGAACGGGCCGCGCGAGCCGGCAAGGTCAGCGCTTTACCGGGCTTCGGCGAGAAAAGCGAAGAGAAGATCATGAAAGGCATCGCCATGCTGAAGAAAGCCGGGGAGCGACGGATTCTCGCTGATGTCCTGCCGCTCACGCGGGAGCTCGAACGGAAACTGAAATCGACGCCGGGCGTTAAGCATGCCGTGACCGCCGGATCAGTACGACGGCGCAAGGAAACCGTCGGCGACATCGACATGGTCATCACCACATCACAACCGAAGAAAGCGATGGACACGTTCGCGGAATTCGACGAAGTGAGGAAGGTGCTCAAACGAGGTCGCAGAAACCTAACCGCGCTTCTCAAGAACGGCATGACTTGCGACCTGCTGATCGTGCCGGATGACGTCTTCGGCGCCGCACTCCAGCATTTCACCGGCAGTAAGGATCATAACGTCGTCATCCGCAAGATGGCCGGCGAGAAAGGACTGAAACTTAACGAATACGGACTATGGCGCGGCAAACGCAGACTCGCCGCGCGCACGGAGAAAAACGTCTATCGCGCACTCGACCTGCCGTACATCGAACCCGAACTCCGGACCGCGTCAGGCGAAGTCGAAGCGGCAATGAAAGACAAACTCCCCGATATCATCACGTACGGCAGTGTGCGCGGCGATCTGCAGACGCAGACCGACTGGTCCGACGGCGCGGCGTCCATCGAAGATATGGCGCGCGCGGCGATAAAACTCGGACTTGAATACATCGCCATCACCGATCACACCAAGACCTTGGTCATGGCGGGCGGACTCGATGAGCGAAAACTCGCCAAACAGGCCAAAGAGATAGCCCGCGTGAACGCGAAACTCGCCGAGGAAGGCCTCGACTTCATGATACTCAAGGGCGCAGAGGTGAACGTGATGAAGAACGGTCGACTCGATATCAGCGATACGGCGCTCGCCAAGCTCGACTTCGTCGGCGTCGCCATCCATTCCAGCTTCAGACTGTCACGCGAAGAACAGACCGCACGCATGATCCGTGCGATGAAGAACCCTCATGTCGACGCGTTCTTCCACCCGACCGGCCGCATCATACACCGACGCGATCCATACGACATCGACATCGAAAAAATATTGAAAACGGCCAAGACGACCGGAACCGCAATGGAGATCGACGCCTACCCGAACCGTAGCGATTTACGTGACGTTCACGTGCGCATGGCGGTGAAGCGGGGCGTGAAACTCGTCATAGACACGGACGCGCATCACCCCGACCATCTTGAATTCCTGGACTTGGGAGTTGCTATCGCCCGTCGCGGCTGGACCAAAAAACGCGACGTGCTGAACACGAGAAAGGTCGATTCCCTGTTAAAATGGCTGAAAACGGCCAAGTCAAAACGACGTTGATACAAAAAACCCATGCAATCTGTCATTGCGGCCCCGCCCCTAAGCCGAGAGGAACAACCCCCGACGGGATTGCTTCGCTATGCTCGCAATGACAATAGGGGCGGTGTGTCTCTCACTTTGTCATTGCGAGGAGCGGAGCGACGCGGCAATCCCGTCCCCCACCCTGTCATTGCGAGGAGCGGAGCGACGCGGCAATCCCGTCCCCCACCCTGTCATTGCGAGGACCCCGGCCCGCGAGCCGGGGGACGCGGCAATCCCGTCCCCCACCCTGTCATTGCGAGGACCCCGGCCCGCGAGCCGGGGGACGGGATTGCCGCGTCCCCCG
>JAYEJB010000044.1:0-12016 GCA_034716415.1 Patescibacteria group bacterium | reverse complement strand
ATATAGACCTTATGTACGAGATTCGCGACCCGATACACGGGACAATCAGCTTTTCGGACCGCGAGCGGAGGGTGATCGATCATCCGTACGTGCAGAGGCTGCGTCATATACGCCAGCTCGGTTTGAGTTATCTCGTCTACCCGGGCAGCACGCATGATCGGTTCTCGCACGTGACCGGCGCGATGCATGTCGTGAGCCGCATCTGGTCGCGTATCATCGAAACGAGCGGAGATGTGCTCAAGGAACACTTCGAGGAGTTCGATCTGGAATATTTTCATCGCCTCCTGCGTCTGGCCGCGTTATTGCACGACACCGGCCATTCGCCGTTTTCACACGTTTCGGAGAAGTACATGCCCAAACTCAAGGATCTTGACTTGCCCGAGGGGTGGATGGTCGGGGCTGATCCGGAGAGGCAAGCCAAACATGAGGATTACAGCGTGATGTTGACCGCGGCGCTTTCGCGTGAGAAGGACACGCCGATCCCACCGGATGAAGCGCAGGATATCGCGTCGCTCATCCATCATGAGGTCCTGCCTTCCCCGGCCTGGGAAAAGAGGTATGGGGCGATCGGCAGCGGACGCGTCGGTATCCATCGGCTGTTGCGGTCGTTCATATCCGGGGAGCTCGATTGTGACCGCATGGACTATCTCTTGCGCGACGCCTACTACACCGGCGTGGCGTACGGGGCGTACGATCGGGATCATCTCATCAGTAATCTCGGCGTGACCGAACGCGGTGGCACGCTCGTGCCGACCATCGACTCCACCGCGGTCAGGGCGTTCGAGGATTTCCTGCTGGCGCGGTATCACATGTTCCTTCAGGTGTATCTGCATAAGACGACGATCGCGTTCGACCACTTCCTCGATATGGCGATGGCCGACAGCGAGCTTGATATGAAGATGCCGGGGGACGCCGACGGGTACGCGCGCCTGCGTGACAGCACAGTCATCGAAATGTTGTTTGGGGCCGCGGACAGGAAGGACAATAACTGGTCGTGGCGGCTGGTGAACCGCATCCCGCCGAAGATGCTGTTCGCCGCGTCGAACGCGAACGAAGAGGACAGCATACTGCTTTCGAAGCTCGAGTCGGCGCTTAAGAAGACGAAAGTACCGTTCTTCCGGATGGATAGTCGGCAGTACCTGTCGAAGACCGCGCCGGTCGGGATGAGCGACAGCGGTAGTGAATTACTGGTGCGACGGAAGATGTTCGGGCGAATCGTCTATGAACCGGTCGAGCGCTATTCTGATCTGCTGAATAAATACAACGAGGTCATCGATCAATCTAATATTTATGTCCTGCGTGAGCACTATGTCGACGCGCAGGGGGTGCTGAAGCAGATGGGCTGGCCGGTCGTCGGCATGATCGGCGGTAAACAGGCGAAGATTTTCGAGAACTTCTAGAAAAGTCAAATTTTTTCGTAATTTATCCACAATTTTCGCTTTGACAGTAACCCGAACTGACCGCAAGATTAGGTCGGTTCTTTTGATGTATACGCACCCTTTTCGGGTGAACAGGAGGATACAAGATGTCAAAGCGTACCAAGTCGCCGGACGGCGACACCCTGTCGCCTGAAGTTCTCCAGGATCTCGAAAGGCATGCCGAGGAATTGCTGGCGATATTCGATCCGGGATCCGACAGGAAAGCGAAATGGCGACGTCCGTTCACGATCGAATACTGCGGCGTACCCGCATCGGGCAAGACCACGGCCCAGGGGATCACACGGCATTTCTTCAGGCGGGATGGATTCGTGGTTCACGCGCCGCAGGAAGGCGCGGAGGCGATCGAGGGTCCCAGGCCTCTGCCGGGCTACAATTTGCATACAGCGGAATGGGCGATCATTCACGCGCGTGCGCTACCGGGCGACAAGCGCTTCCATGTCGGCGTCTTCGATCGGGCCATCTACGACGGTATCACCCGGATGGAGTACTATCTGGCTGAAGGCATCATCAGTGAAGAGGAGCGGGCAATCATCGAGGGTTACTATCTTCTGCCCTATACCGCCGGTCTGTTCGACATGCATGTCTTCCTGATATGTTCGCCGGATACCACCTTGGCGCGGAAACGCGAGGTGGAGCTGCTCCAGAAGCCAGGTAAGACGCTGAACACGACCGCGCTCAACAAGCTTCATGCCGCGCATCGTCGCGTCTGGGAGCGATTGGGACTCGAGGAGAAGCCCAATTTCCTCTGGCTCGACACGGATGACCTGACCAGGCGTGAGGTGACCGAGCGTATTCTCGATACGGCGCTCGACCTGTTCAGACAAAGGCTGAAACGGGAGGGCATGTAGCGCGACAAGCAGGGCACTGACATCGGTCGGTGCCTCTTTTTATACCCCAGGGTTGAATAAGCAGCCCCGTGTGCTAAGCTGAACAACGCTCATTATCAAGCGAATACAAGGAAGGAGAAACCATGGACGGCGTGGACGGGATTTTAGCCCTATTTTCGTTTTTGCTCGGCGGTACCGCGCTCTGGAGCGCGAAGTACTTCAAGCGTTTTCTCGAGCTTCGAAAGGCTCGCCTGTACGGTGAAACGGATGAGGACGGCAATTTGCTGGTAGGCGAGCAGACTCCGAAACTCACTGCCGGCACTCCGCCGACCGATCGCGTCGGCGGTCGAAGGCATGGCGCCCCGCCTTACCGCGATGGTGAGGTGAAGGAAGAGGGAGAAAGGGACGAGTTCAGCGAACTTGAGCCATACGAGCGCATAAGACGGTTCGCGATGGGGCTGATCGAACTGCGCGAACAGTGGTCGGATGACGAGATCGAAGCGATGGCTGACGTCTTGCAGCTCGAATCGCTCATCACGACCTTGGTGGCGTGGTCCAAGGACGGTGGAAATATCAATCCGATAATCACGGCTTTCCACCATAGGACTCATGATGAGGATACGTCTGCTCTCGTCCGACTGATGGATGAGAGTGACGAGCCAGTCGTCTGCATCGCGGCGCTTAAGTGCATCGAGGCTCGTGGACCGGAGACCGACGCGGTTATATCGACCGTCTATCGCTGTATCAACGAGATTCACGAGTGGAAGGCCGTATCGGTTGCCAACGTCGCACAGATCGCCGACCGCCCCACACAGCCTCCGTTGAATCCGGCACCGGAAATGCCGCAGATCACGGCTCAGCAGGATCCGGACTGGCCACGGCGGAATCATACGGATCCGTTGATGCCGACCTTCTCCTCGGAACAGCTGAAGGTCTACGTAGAGGAGCCGGAAGTCGTGATTGAACTCAGCCAAAAGATAGTTCACGAGCCCGGTTGGGATGAGGTTCGGCGAGAGGCAAGGAGGATCTTGGATCTGTGGAGGGTCAATTGCGCCGCCGACATCAAGGCGTTCGTGCTGAATCGGTATTGATTACACCCGGATTTCCTTCCTTCGCTTGTGCCTGCTGTCGTGGACGGCGGGCATTTTTAATCGGTGGATTTTGATTGTTGACGAGGTTCGCATTAGAATGGAAGCATAAGCATATGCAGAAAGTATGAGGATCGGACTCGATTTCGACGGGACGATGGTCGATCACGGGGAACATAAGATGCGGCTCGCGGCCGCGCGTGGTTTTAGTATCGAGCGCTGGCAGACCAATACCAACGTCATGAAGCAGTATCTGCCGTCCGACGATTACTCCGAGATCAAGGAGATCGTCTATACGCTCCTGACGCCGCACGCCCCGCCGATGGACGGGTTGGTGGAACATCTTGCCGCGCTCGAGGGTGAACTTTATCTGATTTCGGCCAGGCGCTCGACTTCAATCAGGTTCGCGCAGGAATGGTTGCAGGGTTACAACGTCTACGATCACATTCCCGCGGAGCGCGTGTTCTTCTGTCCGAGCAGTGATGAGAAGCATAAATTCGTCCAGCGGCTCGGTATCGACGTTTATCTGGACGATAAGGCGCGCGTGCTCGAGAGCCTGCCGCGTCAGACCAGGAAGGTGTTGTTCGATTCAGACAGCATTTCCGGCAGGATCGACCTGCATAAGGACATCGAAATCGCCGCCGACTGGCGGGATTTCGTCAGGCTGATGGAAGCAAGTAAGGCGAAGGTCTAGTTTTATCCACCTCCGCAAAAAACCACGGCCTGCCTGCCCGGCAGGCAGGGCTTCAGCTCGGGGAGTCTTCATCTACATTTTTGTTCTATTAGTGCCTGGCAAATTTGCCCGGCACTTTTGGTATAGGAGACCGTTGCAAAACCCCTATTTGTCATTGTGCCCCGCCCATGGCGGGGTCCCGCCTTCTCTGAATTAGAGATATGTGGCGGGAAGGGAGCGCCGCGACCGCGGCAATCCCGACGGTTAAGTTTAAATCACGGGATTGCTTTGGCTTCCGGCCTCGCAATGACAAATTATTTTGAGTTTTGCAACGGTCTCTGTAGAACTGTGGACAAAAAGCCCAATCCATCGTATACTCTGACGTTATGGGAACTCCAGAACGCAAAAAGGTATATGTGGGTATGAGCGGTGGCGTGGATTCGAGCGTGGCCGCGGCTTTGCTGTTGCGTGAGGGGTATGAAGTCGTTGGCGCGTTCATGAAGAACTGGTCGGACACCAAGGATCCGGCGACCGGCAATTGCGCCTGGCGCAAGGAGCGCGAGGACGCGCAGGCCGTGGCCGACAAGCTCGGGATTCCGCTCGTTACGTTCGACTTCGAACAGGATTATCGGCTGGAGGTCGTCGATTACATGGTCCGCGAGTACGAATCCGGACGGACGCCGAATCCGGACGTGATGTGTAATCGGCGGATCAAGTTCGGACTCTTCATGCAGGAGGCGCTCGCTCAAGGAGCGGATTATGTGGCCACTGGTCATTATGCCAGGATTGCACGGGCGGGAAGCGGGAAGCGGGAAGCGGGATGTATAGACGCATCAAAAAAAGCGGCTTACAGCTTACAGCTTCCAGCTTCCAGCTACGTTCTCATGGCCGGTGTCGATTCGAATAAGGATCAGTCTTACTTTTTACATACGATGACGCAGGAACAGTTGTCGCGGACGCTGTTTCCGGTCGGGCATATCAAGAAGGCGGAGGTTCGCGCACTCGCGCGTGAGTTCGGTCTGCCGGTCGCGGACAAGAAGGACAGTCAGGGTATCTGTTTCATCGGGCACGTGAACCTGGGCGAGTTCCTGGAACGCGCCATCGTGCCCAAGAAGGGACCTATCGTCACGACCGACGGGTGCGTGGTCGGTGTGCATCGCGGTATCGCGCCGTATACCATCGGTCAGCGGCATGGATTGGGTATCGGTGACGCAATGCCGCACTTCGTGGTCGAGAAGGACCGGGCGCGTAACACTCTTGTGGTGGCTCGAGGCGAGAATCCTGACGAACTGTATTCCAGTGAGCTGACCGCAAAGGATATGCACTGGATCGCGGTTGAGCCGGCGGCTTCGATGAAGTGCAAGGCACGCATCCGTTATCGTCAGCCGCTGGAGGATTGCGCGGTAAGCATCGGTGACAGCTGTGTTCAAGTGAAGTTCGATCGTCCTCAGCGCGCCATCGCGCCGGGTCAGTTCGTCGTTTTCTACGACGGTGATAGCTGTCTCGGTGGGGGTGTCATCATCTAAGTCGAAATTTGAGGAAGCACACCCGTGGGCGTGCTTTTCGTTGTTTCTGTCGTTGTGCGCTATAATTCGTACAGGAATCAGTCAACGACAGACTATGAAAAAACGCGTCATCCCGATCCGTGAACTGTTTCTTCTGGACATCAATCCGGCGATCAGGATCCTGCTGATATCTGATCTCATCTGGTGGAGCGGGGTCGGACTGATGGGGCCGGTGTTCGCGTTGTTCGTCGTGGATTTCGTCAAGGGCGGCAACGCGGCCGTCGGCGGCATCGCTCGTTCCGCTGGCATATCTCTTCATATCGACGCCCTTGCAGTTGTACATCGTCGAATTCGTTTACGGCATTACCGTGGCCGCGACGTTCCCGTCATTCATGGCGATATTCACGCGGCACATCGACAAGAATAAAGAGGGGACCGAGTGGGGCATCAACATGACCTTAGACGACCTTGGTGCGGCAGCGGCAGCGGCGATCGGCGGCATCATGGTCGAGACGGTCGGATTCCATGCCGTCATCATGGCGATGAGTTTCATCGGACTTTTGAGTGCGGTCATGACCTTGCCGATCAAGCCGTATATCAGGAAAAGTTGATCGTCGGTCGCGGACGATGTATGAAATCGTATAGAGGAGGTGCGTAGTGGAAGAGTTCTTTATTTGGGATTGGATGCAGAGCAACATCGTACCGCCATTGCTTATCGCGAGCCTGATCTGTTTCATGGCGGGATTGTATTGGCGGCCGCTCCGTCCGCGCTTCTGGGCGTTCATCATGGCCGCGATCTGCGCGTTTGCGGTCGTGACCATCGATGTCTGCCGCGCCTTTGATGCGCATTGGTTCCACGTTCTCGTGTGGGACTGTCTCTACTTCCTGGGTGGCGTGTTCGCTGTCTGGCTCGCGGTCATCAGCGGAAAGTTGATCAGGGAAAAGCGCAGGCAAGACGAAAAAGACGAGTCCTGTCGCCCCGGCTGATCTTTTCAAACCATCATCACTCGGGGCGGCCCGCCCTGTACCGGAGCGTAGCGACTGGTGCGGGGTTTTTTTATGTTCCGGGTTTACGACCTCGGCGAGAAGTGATATCATCGTCTGGTCTACACAGCCAAAAGGAGGTGTCAGATGTGGACGTTCGTTCTTCTGGTTCTGGTTGCGGTGGCGTATTACGTCGCCAAGCGTCTCGCGAAGAGAGACATGAGGTACGCCTGGGGTGTGGGGGGCGCCGGACTTGTTCTTGCTACGGCTGTCGGATTGAAGGAGATCGTCGAAGCATATACGACGAGCTCCTCGGTCTGGAGTGTCATCTGCTATACGGTGGGTGCGTTCTGCGCGTGGTGGATGTACCGACACGTGATGCAGCTGAAGCGGCAAAACTTCTGGAGCATGGCGAAACTCTGGGCGGCGAAAAAGAGGGACGTGATCCTCTCGCGTCGTCGCCGGTCCTAAAGGGCCACACTTTCGTCGGCTGATCCGGATTCGCGAATGCCGGACTATTAACACTAGTCCGGTCTTTTTTATCCACCTCCGCAGAAAATCGCGGCCTGCCTGCTGGCAGGCAGGGCTTCAGTCTAGGGAGTCTTCATGCGCGGTGCGTGAATTGACCATTGAAAATTGCCGTGTTAAGTTGACTTTCACCACGTGATCCAAGACTGGAGGTAACGTGCGGATGAAACATAAGTGGTGTGTGGCCTTTGACTTCGATGGGACGTTGTTGGACCCGAGTTTTATCTCGATCCTGAGGATAGTGAAGGAGCAGATCGGTCTGTCACCCGCGGGGATAGCGGTCATCGACGGGCTGCTCAAACGTTTCCTGGACCGCGCCATTCGTGGAGTGACCACTAAAGAGGAAGAGACCGAGTGGTTATTGAGCGAAATGGACGTCTTTCTGAAGCATGGGTTGTCACCGCTTGCCGTGGCACCGCTGGTCGCACGGTTGCGTTTTCGCCAGGGGGCTCTCGAGTGCCTCGACTGGCTCAAAGCGCATGGCGTGCCGGTCGCGGTCGTGTCGTTCAGTGTCAGACCGTTCATTCGGATGGTGCTCGCCGCGCATGACGCGCTGGATCTGGTGGACGAGGTCTGCGCCCTGAAACTGGTGATTGATCCGAAGACAACCCTCTATCGTTGTTGCGACGACACGACGTTGGTGATCCCCACCAACAAGGGGTATTGGGCGGGGCGGTTCGCGGCGGAACATGGTGTGGACCCAAGCCGCATCCTCGGAGTGGGGGACAGCCTCGCTGACCGACTGCTCGGTATCACGCCGGAAAACCGATTCGGCTTCGCTTCGGATGAAGAATACCGACGACGTATGCGGCAGTATTTCGGTGAGGTGGTCATCACCCGCGATTTTTATCCGGCGTTCGAGTGGATCAGGAACAAGCTTGCTTCCGGGTGAGATACTCCTGTGCTATCAGTGGCACAGGATTTTTTTATGGCTTTTAAGTGTTGTTATTTTGCGACGCCAGAGGGGTAAAAGGGTTAGTGGGGGCCATAATCTTTGGTCGCTAGCGGAAAAAGAAAGAGCAGAAGATCCTGTGCTCCTATACTCCTAGACCTTCTCACTCCCTGCCTGCCGGCAGGCAGGTCTCACTTTCTCACTTTCTCGCTATCCTTCCGACGCTCAGATCTTCAGACTTCTTGTCCCTCGCCCCCGACCTCAATATTGCCCTTAACCGCTGGGTCGGTTATGATTTCTAGCGTCAACTTAAACTTATATATATGAAAGCACGATACGCGTTAATCGCCCTGCCGATCGCATTAGTATTGGTCGGAATAGGGTGTGCCGAGAAGGCTGATGAAGTCGCGGAGGATGCGGTCAAGCCGATTGCCGCGCCGATAGCCGCGCTCAATCAGGCGAATCAGGCCACGGCCGGCATCAATGCCTCCTCAAGAAGGAAAGCCGACTTGATCGAGAACCTCTTGCCGGTGGCGATGGTCTTGCCGGACGGGCAGACCGCGCCCGCGAGCGGTGTCGAGCGGCTACAGACCGCGACGTTCGGCTGTCTGGACCGTATCGGCTACGTTCGCGTATCGCGCGAGGCGGCGACGAACGATGTCCTTAAAGACGCACTGATGACGCTTTTCTCGGTCAGGGATGCGACGGTCAACGCAATGTACAACTCGCTCTGGCAGTCGACGCTCATGGTCGATCAGGTCCAAGGTGTCGGAGCGGACACCGTCGAGGTTTATATCAGCGGTGAAGCGCTGACGAGCGGGGTCTGTGACGATCCGCGTTTCAAGGAGCAGATCGAAGCGACCGTTCGTCAGTACTGGCCCAACTACACGATCTTCCTGAACGGAACGGAGAAGGAGTGGGAATGCTTCGGTGATCAGAGCGGGTTGTGTGGGTGATGATGACTTATGAATGCGAGTGAAATCAGAATAAAATACCTGGAATTCTTCAAGGGGCGGGGCCACACTATCATCCCGTCGGCTTCGCTTGTTCCGGAAAACGATCCGACCGTGCTGTTCACGACGGCCGGCATGCATCCGCTGGTGCCGTTCCTGATGGGCGAAGCGCATCCTGGCGGCAATCGGCTGACGAACGTGCAGAAATGCATCCGCACCGGCGATATCGACGAGGTCGGCGACACGACGCACCTGACGTTCTTCGAGATGTTGGGGAACTGGTCCCTGGGCGATTACTTTCGCGAGGAGGCCATCCGTTGGACATTCGAGTTCTTGACCGATGTGCTCGGCCTCGACCCGAAACGCATCTACGCGACGGTATTCGAAGGCGATAAGGACGCGCCGCGCGACAGCGAAGCCATTGCCGTCTGGCAGGACATCTTCTGCAAGGGCGGCATCAGTTGTGATGTCGGCCGCGTCTACCTGTATCCCAAATCCGAGAACTGGTGGGGACCGGCGGGAAAGACCGGTCCGTGCGGTCCTGACTCCGAGATCTTCTACGACGTGCTGGGTGACAAGGACAAGACTAAGCACATGTACGGGTGGAAAGGTCTGGAGCCGTGTGAGCCCGCGTGTTCATGCGGACGTTACGTCGAAGTCGGCAATAACGTCTTCATGCAATACTTCAAGCACGAGGACGGACGTTACGATGAGTTGGAGCAGAAGAACATAGATTTCGGCGGCGGTCTGGAACGGCTGGCGATGATCATGCAGGAAGCGAAATCGGTGTTCGAGACTGATCTTTTCCTTCCGCTCATCGAGGAGATCGAGAAGCGTATCAACCTGAAGTATGGCGAGGAAGAGGAGACTGACCGCGTCATCCGCATCATCGCGGATCACGTGCGGTCGGCCGTATTCATCCTGGGCGACCAGCGCGGCGTCGTGCCGTCGAATCTCGATCAGGGATACGTCCTACGTCGGCTCATCAGGCGTTCTTATCGATACGGTCGTTCACTCGGCATGAAAATGCCGTTCGTCGGCGAGCTCGCCGAGATTATCGTCCGTGAATACGGCGCGGCGTATCCGGAGATCGGTGAGAATCGTGAACGGGTGCTCGCCGAGATCGTGGCTGAAGAGGAGAAGTTCAGCAAGGCGCTCAAGAAGGGGTTGGTCGAAGCGGAGAAGCTCGGTCGGAAGTATCAGGAGGCGGACGTCATTTCGGGCGAGGAAGCGTTTCATCTTTATGAAACGTTCGGTTTTCCGCGCGAGATGACAGAAGAAGTAATCGGTAAGCCGGTCGACGTGCCGGCGTTCGAGGATCGTTTCAAGAAGCATCAGGCGCTGTCGCGGACCGGAGCCGAACAGAAGTTCTCCGGTGGATTAGCGGATCACTCCGAAGAGGTCGTGCGTCTGCATACCGCGACGCATCTGATGCATCAGGCATTACGCAAAGTGTTGGGCGATCACGTCGAGCAGAAAGGATCTAACATCACCAAGGACCGCCTGCGGTTCGACTTCACGCACGGCGAGAAACTGACCGAAGAACAGCGGGCCGAAGTCGAGCGAATCGTCAACGAGCAGATCGACGCCGACCTGCCCGTGCACTTCGAGATGATGACGGTCGAGGAGGCGAAGGAGAAAGGTGCCGTCGGACTCTTTGAGGACAAGTACACCAAGCTCGGCAACCAGATCAAGGTCTACTTCATCGGTGAAGATCCGGATTACTTCTCGATCGAGATCTGCGGTGGTCCGCACATCGAACGCACCAGCGAGCTCGGACACATTACGATCAAGAAGGAGAAGGCCAGTAGTGCCGGCATCCGCCGGATTAAGGCGATTTTAGGTTGAACGTCATGGACACCCCAGAAACCATCCATCAGGCGTACGCCCTGATTACAAGGAAACATGATGGCGTCGACGAGTTGATGCTCGTCGAAGAACTGGACGGTGAGATGTCGTTTCCCGGCGGCGCGCAGGAGGAAGGGGATGTCGATATGATCTCGGCCCTGCGGCGTGAACTCAGGGAGGAATTGCAGTTATGGCCGGAGCAATACGAAGCCAAAGGAACCGGCGTGACGCTCTCGTTCAAATACGAACGTCCGGAATCGAGCCGGTTCGGAAAGACAGGAGTGACCGAGCTGTTCGATGTCCAGCTGCGTCCCGGTGTCGAGCCCAGGGTGACTGGAGAACTGAAGGGCTTGGGGTGGTATGCGTTCGATCGCGCAATGGAAGCGGTCGCGCATGAAGGTCATAGACGGCTGCTTCTGATGGCGAAGGAACACATCATCAAGTGACGAAATGAAAAAACCGTGCTCTAGGGCGCGGTTTTGGGTTGCGGCGATCACTCCGTGACGATGATTGAGTTGAGCCAGCCGACGGCGAGCTCGGCATGTGTCATCTCGACCGGATCATGACGCCAGGGATCGTTGATGATCAGGATCGGCCGCCAGCCGTGTTCCCGACTGTGGTCGCGCACGTAGCGCATGCCGCGTATCACGACGGCATGAGTCACTCCGTCATTCCTTACCTGCGCGATGACCGGGTGGCCGGCTTCCAGATGACTGTAGAGCGCGTTCGGCAGTAGCGCCATCGTGAAGCGTGATGCGACACCCTGATCAGTCAGGATCTCCTGGATCTCATAAAGGTCCTCAGCGCATCTCGAGCAGCTGTAGGGAGAGTCGCAGCAACTTCCGTCGGGGTGACCGTCGCGCTCCTCGAGAAGCTCGCATTGGTAGGGCGAGTATCCCATGTGATGATAGAGCACCATCTCGACCGTCGCCAGCCAACACCATTCGTCCGTTTCCTGATGGATCAGGGGTACGTCGATATCGACATCCGGTGGTCTGGTCTGTGCCTGACATTGGTCGGAAAACACGAGCATGAGCGTGACCGGAACGATAATCGAAAGAGCTCTTCTCCAGAACATTTGTCTCTCCTTTTTCGTTCTTGACGGTTTAGCTTAGACGAAGTTTGCGTAAGTGTCAATGAAAAATACAGACCTGTCAAAGGGAAGTTAAATCTTCCGCTTTTTTGGGAAGTTAAAACTTCCGGTTTGTAAGTTCTCATTTTGCCGCTCAGATTAGCGCCCAGGCATCACCGTGCGGTCGGTGGCAGCGAATGGTAATTC
>JAYEJB010000043.1:0-78639 GCA_034716415.1 Patescibacteria group bacterium | reverse complement strand
CCAGTCAGAAAAGTTCCAGCCTGGATTCCCTGGCAATGCCATGGCTTCAGCCATTTCACTCTCCTTTCAATCTTTCAAGGTTCAAGAGGAGAGGATGCCATGATTCAACGGTCGAGTCAATGGCGGGGAGAGTGGAGGAGCTCTACTTTTTGGAGCAACAGTAGATGTCTTATGCACAGTTTGGGGCAAAACACAGACAGTCTGTTTCTTGCGAGAAACAGGCTGCCTGTTTTTGCCCCAAACTGTGCATAAGACATCATCCCACTCGCAAAAAAGGAGGGAGAATGATATATAAAAATATTCTCTTCCCTCGCTTTGTTTGCTTATCACACCATTGCCAAGCTCTATCAAATGCTATACTCTCCTTATCTATGTCCGACACCATCATCGTGCATACTGACGAGATTTCTCTGAAGGGCGGTAACCGCTCGTTTTTCGAGAACCTGTTGATGAGGAACATTCGGGCGAGGATAGACCCCATCGATAAGTTCAGGGTCGGTAAACGCAAGGGTATCTTCATATGTAGTCATGACGGTCCCATGAGCGAGGAACAGGAGCGGCAGGTGACAGTGGCGCTGGGCGGTGTGTTCGGTGTGGCGACTTTTTGGTTGGCTGAGGCTTGTCCGAAGGATCTGGCCGAGATCAAGAAGACGGCGGTAAAGCGGATGGCAGGCAAGACAGGGACTTTTCGTGTCACCGCCAAGCGGGGTGACAAGAGGTTCCCGCAGAATTCCATGGAGGTCAGCCGGCAGGTCGGAGGTGTCGTCCTGGCGGAAAACGACGGTCTGAAGGTGGATCTGCATCATCCCGACCATGTCCTGTACGTAGAGATAAACCAGGACGGCGCGTTCGTATCGGTCGGGAAGCACTGCGCGGCCGGGGGGTTGCCGACCGACTCGACCGGTAAAGTGGTCGTCATGCTTTCGGGCGGGATCGATTCACCGGTCGCGGCCTGGAAAGTGATGAGTCGCGGTTGTCGCGCCGTGTTCGTGCATTTTCACAGTTATCCGCACGTCGGAAAGGAGTCCATCGAAAAGGTACGGCGGTTGGCGCGCGCGCTGGATCGTTATCAGCTCGGCTCGGTTATCTACATGGTTCCGTTCGCCGATATTCAGCGCGAGATCACCGCCAAGACGGAGGGTGAGTTGCGGGTGGTGCTGTACCGGCGTTTCATGATGCGTATCGCCGAGGCGATCGCGCGGAAGGAAGGAGCTTTAGGTATCGTGACCGGCGATAGTATTGGACAGGTGGCGTCACAGACATTGGAGAATCTTGCGACTGTCACGGCGGCGGTCTCCATGCCGGTCCACCGTCCGTTGATCGGTGATGGCAAAAACGATATCGTCGCAGTGGCCAGAAAGATCGACACTTACGACATCTCCATCGAGCCGCATGACGACTGCTGCTCGCTCTTCGTGCCTGATCATCCGGAACTGCGTTCGACAGTCGGACAGGCCGAGAACGAGGAGGGCAAGCTCGACGTGGACGCGCTTATCCGCGCCGCGCTTTCAAAGACAGAGATCAACGAGATATGAAGAATTTAAACTCGGATGACCCTCTGACCCTCAAACCTTCCGACCTTCAGGTCTCGAAAATCGGAACGCTATACGTTATTGCCACGCCGATCGGAAACCTGGGAGACATGACACTTCGGGCAGTTGAGACACTGAAGAACGTGGATGTGCTTTTTGCGGAGGATACTCGTGTCACGCGACGGCTACTGACGAAGTTCGATATTCAGGTACCGCTTGAGAGCTATCGGGAGCAAGTACATTCGGCTAAAGCGGCCCGTGTGATCGGGCTGCTTCGTGACGGGAAGGATGTGGGGCTGGTGAGCGACGCCGGCACCCCCGGAGTGAGCGACCCCGGAGCGATGCTGGTCAGGGACGTACTACAGGATATGCCAGACGCGCGAATCGTGCCCGCACCAGGACCGAGCGCGGTCGTCGCCGCCGTATCCGTGGCCGGCTTCCCGTCAGACGCGTTCACTTTCTTCGGTTTTCCGCCGCACAAGAAGGGGAGAAACGCGTTTTTCGACGAGGTCGTCGATTGTCCGCACACGGTCGTCCTGTATGAATCTCCCCATCGTGTTTTGAAGACGCTCGGGCAGTTGGCTGAATGCGTACCGGACAGGCGACTTTGCATCCTGCGCGAACTGACTAAGATGCACGAGAGTTCATACAGGTGCACCGCCGCCGAAGCCGTGGAACTCGTCAGCGAGCATGTAAAAGGGGAATTCGTTATAGTGATGGAAGGCCGTCGGTACAGTGATCGGCGGAACAGGAAGTAAACCAGATATTATGGCAGACGAAAACGACAAATATTACGTCACGACGCCGATCTATTACGTCAACGACAAGCCGCACATCGGTCATCTCTATACGACGATCGCGGCGGATGTGCTGGCTTCGTATCATCGACTACGCGGCGAGGAGGTTCTTTTCCTGACCGGCACCGATGAGAATAGTCAGAAGAATACCGAGGCCGCTGAAAAGCAGGGTTATGAGGATATCCAGGCATTCTTGGACATGATGGCCGAAACATGGAAGAAGGCATTCGCGGAAATGAAGATCACCAATGATGATTTCATCCGCACGACCGAAGGTCGGCACAGGAAAGGTGTCGAGAAGTTCTGGGCGATGGTCAAGGAAACCGGAGACATCTACGAAGGCGAATACGTGGGGCTGTATTGCACCGGCTGTGAGGCGTTTTTGAATGAGAGCGATCTCGAGGACGGTAAATGCGTCATGCACAAGAAAGCGCCGCAGGAACTCAAGGAGAAGAATTATTTTTTCCGTCTGTCCGCGTATCGCGAGCGTCTGCTGGCATACATCGACGAGAATCCCGATTTTATCCAGCCGCTGTCGCGTCGCAATGAGGTCCGCAGTTACGTCGACAAGTTCATGGAGGACATCAGCATCTCGCGTGATGTCGGGGCGGTGAAGGTCGGCATTCCGGTGCCGGGTGACGACACGCAGGTCATCTACGTCTGGTTCGACGCTCTCATCAACTATCTGACCGGCGTGGGCTTCGGAACCGACGACGCCAAGTTCGACAAGTGGTGGCCCGCTGACTTGCATATCGTCGGCAAGGACATCATCAAGTTCCATTGCGCGCTTTGGCCGGCGATGTTGATGTCAGCGGGATTGCCCCTGCCGAAGCGGGTCTTCGCGCACGGATTCTTCACCATCGACGGCGACAAGATGTCGAAGTCGTTAGGTAACGTCATCGACCCGCTGGATGTCGCGCGGAAATACGGCCGTGATCCGTTGCGTTATTTCCTGTTGCGCGAGATCACGTTCGGCGAGGACGGCGACTTTTCGCTCAAACGATTAGAGGAACGGTATAACGGCGAACTGGCGAACGATCTGGGCAACCTTCTGCATCGCACATTGTCGATGACCGAGAAGTATCTGAGTGGTGAGGTGTCTGCCGTCGCTGACGGATCCGTGCAGGAATCCTGGGACCGTTATGACGCCGCGATGCAGAGCGCTGATTTCAGCGACGCGCTGGAGACCGTTTGGGGCATTCTGAGGTCGTCGAACAAACTGATCGATGACAAGAAGCCTTGGGTACTCGCTAAAGAGGGCGGTGACAGTGAACTGAGCGAAGTCATGTACGTGCTTCTTGAGCGGCTTCGTCACATCGCCTGGATGTTAAAGCCGTTCATGCCCGGAGTGACGGACCGCATGCTCGAACAGCTCGGTGTCACGGAAAGCGACAAACGGAAGGAATACGAAGACCGGAAACTTTGGGGTGGAATGATTGAAGGCACCTCGATCGCCAAAGGCGAACCGCTGTTTCCGAGGCTGGAGGAATAGCCGGGATAGCGGGTAAAGCTGGAATCGCCCGCTTCGCTCACTAGCGGGGATAGAATTTCTTTCCCCGCTAGTCCGGCGGAGCCGGACGGTCCCCGCTATCCCCGCTTTTTTGCTATAATACATCCGTATGACCATCATCGATGTCACATTACTTATCGCGCTGGGCGGATTTGTCCTGGCCGGTTTGTGGTTCGGCATCATCCACATGATCGGATCGGTCGTGGGGCTGGTGCTCGGGGCGTTCCTGGCCGGCCGTTTCTATGGTCAGGTCGCCGATCTCCTGATTCCGTTCGTCGGCGGAAACGAGAATCTGGCGAAGATCATCGCGTTCATCGCATTGTTCGTTCTGGTTACGCGTCTGGTCGGTCTCGCGTTCCACGTCGTCGAGAAGATATTCAAGTTCATCGCGGTTTTACCGTTCCTGAAGACGTTCAACCGTCTGTTGGGGGCGGCGCTCGGTCTGCTTGAAGGGACCCTCGTAATCGGTTTGGTCGTCTACTTCGCCGGCAAGTTTCCGATATCGTCCGTTTTCGCCGCACTGCTCGCCGATTCGCAGGTGGCGCGCGCCCTGAATTCGGTCGGTAAACTGTTAGCTCCACTCCTACCCGCCGCGGTGCGCATAATGAGATCGATTTTTTGACGCATATGGTGAAGACCAAACCACGCATTCTCGACACTCACGCGCATCTGGACAGCAAAGTCTACGAGCGTGATCTGGATATCATCGTCAATCATGCCCTGGAAGAGGGGGTGTGGATCGTCACGGTCGGCAACGACTACCTTTCGTCGGTGAAGGCGGTCAGTATCGCCGAGAGATACCCGGAAGGCGTCTACGCGGCTGTCGGTCTTCATCCACTGAAGATCGGCGCGGCCGTACTCGCCGAGGACAAGCTGATCGACATCGGTAAGTTCCAGCAGCTCGCCAGCCATCCGAAAGTCGTCGCCATCGGAGAGACCGGACTCGATTATCATGATCTGCCGACCGGAAAACGCAGTAGCCCTCAAGCGCAGATAGCCGAACGTATCAAGATGAACCAGAAGAAGGTGCTCGCGCGTTTTCTCGAACTGTCCCGCATGCTGCGCCTGCCACTCATGCTCCATTGCCGCGAGGCGCATGATGAGATGCTGAAGATGCTCGAGATCTGGGACAAGACGACGCCCGGATTCGATTCCAGGGGCGTGGTGCACTGTTTTTCAGGTAATTGGAAGCAGGCGCGCAGGTATTTCAATCTCGACTTCAGGATTTCAGTGACCGGCATCGTCACTCATGGCGCGTATCAGGGAGAATTATTGAAGAAGGCACCGCTCTCTCGACTGTTGGCGGAGAGTGACTGCCCGTACCTTACACCAGAGCCGTTCAGTCTGCGTCGGAACGAACCGTCATACGTGACCATGGTCGCCGCCAACCTGGCCGGTCTGCGGAAGATACCGACAGAGGAGGTCGTGAAACAGTTCGGTGAGAACGCGCTCGAGGTGTTCAAGAAGATACCGAGGTAGTGGGGGGAGAGAGTTGAGAAGACTCAAGACACAAGACTCAAGTTTTTATAATAATAACTTGAGTCTTGTGTCTTGAGTCTAACGACTCCTACCGAAGGTCGGACACTCACCATATATATCTTTCCAACTCCACATGAGACTTATCGACGTACACTGCCACGTCAACTTCAGCGCCTACAAGGATGACGCTGAAGACGTGATACGCCGTTCCCTGGAGCAGGGGGTCGGCATGTTCGCGGTGGGTTCGCAGTCCACGACCAGCAAGCGGGCGGTGGAATATGCCGACCGGCACGACGGTGTGTGGGCGGTCATCGGCCTGCACCCGATCCATCTGTTCGAGCAGGAGGTGGACGAAGTCGAAGCTGGCGGCGAGGATGCCCACTTCAGGAGCAGAGCAGAGGTGTTTGATGCGGAATTTTATCGTGGTCTTATCAAGGGTTCGGATAAGGTCGTCGGGATAGGGGAGTGCGGCCTGGATTATTATCACGTCCCTGCCGGAGTCGACGCGGACGAGTTCAGGCGGCGACAGGAGGTCGCGTTCCGGGTGCAGATCGATCTGGCGCTTGAGTTCGGATTGCCGATTATGATCCATAGTCGTAACGCGGCGGACGGATCGACCGATGTGCATGCGGATATCATGGAGATACTGGCGGAGTATCGCGACATCGGGAATCCGGTGAAGGGTGACGTGCACTGCTTTTCGGGAACCGTCGCGGATATGCGGAAGTACGTGGAACTCGGCATGCATATCTCTTTCACGGGTAACCTGACCTACAAGCCGAGGAAGGTCGATATCGAGAAAGGTGAGACGCTACATGATGTCGCACGTGAAACGCCCCTGGATCGTCTGCTTGTCGAGACTGACGCGCCGTATCTGACGCCCGCATCACACCGCGGTGAACGCAACGAACCGGCCTTCGCGATTCATGTGGCAGACAAGATCGCTGAATTGAAAGGAATCGAGCCGGAAGAGGTCTACAGTCAGACACTGGAGAATACAAAGCGATTGTTCGCTATCTGATCGATGGGTGTTGTACACCAAACCCATGCCATCCCCGCCTTCTGCCTGTGCGGGGATAGGTTCCGCGGGAATGACATGGATAAGAAAAAAGCGACTGATAGATATCGGTCGCTTTTTGCGATTGTCGCGGCTAGGTCCGACCGGCCCAATTCTTCCCCTGGTCGGGAAAACGTTGCTTGAACCGCTCAAGTCCGCTGAGTGCTTCGGTCTCGCTTCCAGGGCTTGCTTCAGCCTCAGCCTTTTCGGGGCGCTTCGGGGTTCGGTCCAGGGTGCTTCCGACCTCTTTCAGGGTTTCGAGCAGGACCTCCGCCTCGGATGGTTGGCTGGTGTCGGTTTCGGCTGATGTGGTGGCCTTCTTGCTGGGTTCACCACCCTTCCGTTCACCCTTACCGCGACGTCTCCGACCCTGGGCCTTCTTATCCGGTTTACGGCCCCTGGCATCGGTGGCGTCGGACTTCTCGGGAACCGGCCTCTCGGTCTGAAGCGGAACGCAGTGAATCGAGCGTTCCCCCTTGATGCAGAGGCATCTGACCTTGATACCCAGCTCTTTAATCCAGACACCGGGAGCCGGTCTGTAGATCATGCCGTCTACCGGACTGACCTGGATCACCCGACTCCCTTGACGACGCGCGCGGTTGAACACCACATCCTCGACCCACGCCTCGGTGTCGAGCAGTGCCACGAGTGTACCGTCCGCTTTGACGATCTTCATGCGGCTATTGCTCTTACGGCCATCTTTTCCGGCTCTCTTCTGATTATCCACCGAATTTCTCCTTTCGCCCGCAGGCTGGTTACGGCGGCCACGACATGTGACAGTCTCTGACAAGGAACGATGAAGGGTCAATTTACTCCATATGACCGATATTGTCAATGTTCCTGGGGCTCATCCATTGCTCAATAGCGCCGGGCCATATAGAATTGTCGGAGATAGTCATCGATATGCCATGCAATTGGTTTCAATGAGGGTCAAGCGTCGAATCCGTGTCGTCAACGACAGCGGTGATGGCCGCCCCCAAAAGAGACGTTTCGTGGAATACAGGCTTTCCCGAGAGGGTGAGATTTTTAAGGTCGTCGATATTTTCGATGAGTTTAACCCTATTACGGACGAATATGAGCGGAAGCGTGATGAGACGCGCATCGACGTGCCGAGCGGTGTCGGTGCTGATTTCGCGCGTGTCTGCACGGAGGTCCGGCAGGAATTGGATCGATTCGGTCTGAAGATGTATTTTGATATATCCGGGAGGAACGGAGCGATGCGACCGAAGTGGAGGTATCGCTTGGGGGGGCATCTTCGTACTGATTTCGCCCAGGTGACGGACGATTCCCACCCAGATCCGTATGAGGGCGACCCCGACACCGTACCCGTGGACATCGTCGAGATGGTCCGGGCGGACCGCGAGTATTATAGAAGGAAGGGCTGGAAGGACTGGTTCGGGCGGAAGCTGCAACGCAAGCGTGAAGATGTGGTGCGAAGGGAGGCGCTTGTACTCGTTCGGTCGGAAAGCCGATCAAGTTCATCATTATGAGTCGAATGATAATCATCCGCGGACCGTTGGGGGTCGGCAAGAGTACCGTGTCATTGAGGGTCGCGAAGGCACTCAACGCGGATTATTTTTCTGTAGATGAGATTTTGGTAGAAAAGGGGTTGGACTTTTGTGATGGAGAACCATGCATTCCGCTATCGAATTTTGTGCAGGTTAATGACAAGATTCTGGCGGATATTCACAGGTCGAGACAAGGGGCTGTGGTTGACGGAAATTTTTATCATGCGGACCAGCTCGAAGACCTGACTGAGAGACACGTAGGCCCGGTTCACGTGTTTACGTTAAAAGCTCCTGTCGAATCGTGCATCGAGCGTGATGGTGGTCGGCGCGAGCCACATGGCGAGGCTGCGGCACGCGCGGTGCATGGACTGGTCTCTGGATTCGATGCAGGAGTCTGCGTCGAGACCGGCGGGAAGGGCGTGGGGCAAGTGGTCGATCAGATTTTGGAAGAGCTGGGATTAATTACCGCCGAGTAGCTATGGCGTTATTGGCCACACACGTCAAGTTCGCGCTCGACATCAAGGGGCGGTATGACTTACGCAATGTCGGGGAATACTGCGCTGGGGCAGCGTATCCTGATTCACGTTATGTGACCGGGGTTAATCGAGCGCGAACACACTTCGAAGACAGTCCCAAGGATCCTTTTATGGACGGTCTGACTGATTTTGAGCGAGGGTGGGCGGCGCACAATCTGTATGACATGACGGCGGGTCCGATGTATAAGGAATTATTGCCTTGGCCCGCGAAGGATCTTGAAAAATTCAATTACGTTTGGTGTTACCTGACTGCATTGAAGGTGATTGAGGATATCGTGGCTTACTCTATGTTCGGTTCGGAATTGCCTCAGTTACAAGGTGTTGGATGCAGTATTAGGCCGATGAATGAGGATGCCGATAAGCTGGCTAGATATTATGAAGGGCTAAGGGTGTTATATGCGGACAGACCATCTATGCAGGCATACGGCAAGATGTTGCTTGATTGGGGTGCGGCAGAAGAGGTGTGTGAAGGTGTCATTGAAGCTGCTGAGCGAATCGATTCGGATGAACGGCTGAAAAAGGATGTACTGAAAATATACGGGAAGGTGCTGGATGGTCTATAGGTTGCAGCCTCAGTCAAAAAAAGCCTTGACTCTATGTCAGGCATCAACTACAATTTTGTCGCCGAGTCGCATTGCGGCTAGGCGTTTGTGTATTCAGTGAAACAAGATTCACTGTATCCCCCGAAGCTCGAAGTCACCCGTAGCTTTATGCGAAGGGTGATAGCGAAAGGGGATACCCGTCGTTTTATGTCCAATTCGGATAAAGACAGGAGATATATCAATCTGGGATTGAGAATCGTCGGTGAGTTCGGCGCGATTATCGCGGTTCCGGTCGTATTATTGGCGATGCTCGGAAAATACCTGGACGACCGGCATGGCACCGAACCATGGCTGCTTATCGCGGGATTCATCATCGCGTTCACGTTGTCGGGGTTGAGCATCTATAGTCGTGCCAAACGGTTTCGTGATGAGTATATCGCCATCGACCCAGAATCGTTCGCCGGACCGAGCGAGGATAAAGATATAGAAGAAGCACCGAGTGAGGAATAATTCTTGGTGAATTTCAGCAGGGATGGCCCCGAAGCCCGCGTAACGTGGGGAAAGTCCTGACGAGGGCCATGCCCGAGGAACGGCCTGTCCCCACCACCTATCTCAACTACAAACACCACCTATATGGTACCAGTCTCCGCGGACAAGCTTTTCACGGTAGCCGGCATGCCGGTCACTAACGCGATGATAAACGCGTGGGTGGCGGTGGTATTGTTCGCGGTCCTGGCGCTGCTGCTCCGGAAGCCGTCCAAAGGTGCACCTCGCGGAATTCAGAATTTGGCCGAGGCTATCCTGGAGTTCATGCTGGGTTTCATGGATCAGGTGACCGGAGACCGGGCGAAATCGAAGAAGTTTTTTCCGATTGTAGGAACATTGTTCCTTTTTATTTTACTTTCGAACTGGATGGGGCTGTTGCCTGGAGTCGGTACGATAGGATTGCGCGAACATGGGCACTTGCTTCCGTTGTTCCGGCCCGCGACGAGCGACCTGAACATGACGCTCGCCATGGCATTGCTCGCTGTGGTGACGTCGCACGTCTTCGGTATCGCCACGGTCGGATTCTTCAAGCATGCCAACAAGTTCATCCAGCTCGGGACGTTCTACAAGGCGGTCCGGGGTCTGCCGAAGGCCGGGATCAAGGATGGCGCCATCAATATATTCGTTGCGATAGTCGAACTCGGGGTCGGATTGATCGAGTTGGTGTCAGAGGTCGCGAAAGTCGTGTCGCTTTCACTGCGTCTCTTCGGCAATATCTTCGCCGGCGAGGTCTTACTGCACGTGATATCCGGACTGATCGCGTTCGTCGTGCCTCTGCCGTTCATGTTCATGGAGATCATCGTCGGCGGCGTTCAGGCGCTTGTGTTCGCCATGCTGACTCTGGTATACCTGACTATCGCCACTTCACTGCCGCACGGCGACGAGCACGAGGAGGAGCATCACGACGAACCGCAGACCGCCGAAGCGTCAGCGGGTTGAGGTCAGAAGCGGACGCACCGTACTACACGGTGAGCCGGTTCTAATCTTAACCAGGATGAAAACGACGTTAAAAATTATTCCCCGTCGATCGTAATCCTATATAAGTATGGAAGCAGAAGTCGCAAACGAAGTGGCGCACGTCGCCGAAGCGGTTGTCGCATCCGGATTCCTCGCGGACCCGGAGAGCGTCAAGATATTCACCAAGGGTTTCACCATGGCCATCGGTGGCCTGGGTCCGGCGCTTGCCATCGGCAAGCTCGTGTCCAAGGCGATGGAATCCATCGGTCGCAACCCGGAATCGGCCGGCAAGCTGTTCGTCCCGATGCTTTTGGGTGCGGCGTTCGCCGAGGCCATCGCGATCTACTCGTTGGTGGTCGTGTTCACGCTCTAGATATCAATTCTGACGTACCACAGCCGACATTTGTCGGCTGTGGAGGTCAGGGTTGAGGTAAATTGTAGGCGATAAATAAGTGTTACCGAGTACTAGTTGCCGGGTTCTTCCTGTGTGGAAATCGGTCAGCCGAGCAGTAGTTACCGGGTTCTTCCTGTGTGAAAGCCGAATGGCTTATACACAGGAATGTACCCGGTAACCACAGAAAGCACGTCAATCTTGGCACAATGTTCCCAGAGCGAAGCGACCCACCCTAAGACCGGTCCGCCACGCGGGAGGACCCCCTGGTCCGCCACAGAAAGATGTTCCCAGAGCGAAGCGAAGCTCCCTAGGAGCGGTAATAGCCAGTGGAGGACCCCTTGGTCCGCCACAGCAAGCAATGACTACCCACCCCTACTAGAATTAGATACCACATATATATGACTCCAGAAGTCCAACAAGTAGCACAGGAGGTAGGCGTTGCGGCGTCACTCGGTCTCGATTGGAAACTGTTCATCGCGCAGCTCGTGAATTTCAGCGTGATTCTTTTTATCGTCTGGAAATGGGTCTACAACCCGCTGGCCAAGGCGATGGACGACAGGGCGAACAAGATCGAACAGGGCATCAAGGACGCGGAAGAGGGGACCCAGCTCAAGCAGACCGCTGAAGAGGAGAAGCAGAAGCTGATCGTCGAGGCGCGCAAGCAATCCAAGGAGATTGTCGAAAAGGCAGAAGCCGACGCTAAAATCAGACAGGACGACATGATCACCAAGGCCAAGGACGAGGTGCAGAGGGTGGTTACAGAAGGCAAACAGCGCCTCAGGGACGAGCAGGACGTCATGATTCAGGATGCCAAGGCGCGTGTCGCTGAACTGGTCGTCGCGGCGACGGAGAAGGTGTTGCGCGAGAAGGTAGACGCGGGGAAAGACGCCGGGTTGGTCCGTGCGGCGATAGAGGAGGCTGACAAAAGATAGCAACTATGATTTACTCTTCTTCCGAATACGCTGAAGCGCTCTACCTGTCGATCAGGGAAAAGAGTGACGAAGAGGCCGGTAAGGCGGTCGGCGAGTTCGTGGAATCCATGAAGGGACGCGGACTGTTGGCGCTACTGCCCGAGATCCTGAAGGCGATGCCCGCCGCGGTGAAGAGGATGGAGGGTACCGAAGACGTGCTGGTGGAGACAGCGCATGAGATCAGCGACGACATCAGGAACGAAGCGATCAAAGTGATAGGGAAGAAGGAAGACGAAGTGGAGATATCGACGCGCGTGAACCCGGATCTGCTTGGGGGTATCAAGGTTCGCGGCAAGGATACGCTTTACGACGCGACACTTAAGAATAAACTCGGCAGGATGCGCGATGCATTCGTGAAGAGCTAGAGAGTGAGAGGGTGAGAGAGTTTTTATCGAAAAAACCATATGGCTTCAAAGGAATTTATACTAGAGACACTTAAGAAAGAGATCGACTCGCTTGATGTGGAAACACAGGTGCAGAAGATCGGAACGGTCGTAGAGGTCGGAGACGGCATCGCGCGCATGACCGGACTGTCGGAATGCATGGCGTCCGAGATGCTTGAGTTCCCGGGTGACGTCTTCGGTGTGGCATTGAACGTCGAGAAAGAGACTATCGGTGCGATGATTCTCGGTGATTTCTCACATATCAAAGAGGGTGACGAGGTGAAGACGACCGGTCGCGTGTTGTCGATTCCTGTTTCGGATCAGATGATCGGACGCGTCGTCGACCCGCTCGGCAAGCCGGTCGACGGTAAGGGTGCGATCGGCGGAGACGTACGTCATATGGCGATCGAGAAGGTCGCGCCGGGTGTCATCACCAGGAAATCGGTCAGTGAACCGGTCCAGACCGGCATCAAGGCGATCGACTCGATGATTCCGATCGGACGCGGACAGCGCGAACTCATCATCGGCGACAGGCAGACCGGTAAGACCGCGGTCGCCATCGACACCATCATCAACCAGAAGGACGGCGACATCATCTGCATCTACGTCGCTATCGGACAGAAGGAATCGAAGATCGCCAAGATGGTCGCCAAGCTCGAGGAAGCCGGGGCGATGAAGCACACCATCATCGTGATCGCCGGTGCCTCTGACCCGGCTCCGATGTCGTTCCTCGCTCCATACGCCGGTACCGCTATCGGAGAATACTTCATGGAACAGGGCAAGGACGCGCTGGTGATACATGACGACCTGTCGAAGCACGCCTGGGCCTACCGTGAGGTCTCGCTATTACTGCGTCGTCCGCCGGGACGTGAAGCCTACCCGGGTGACGTCTTCTACTTGCACTCGCGTCTGCTGGAGCGCGCCGCACGGCTCGATAAGGAGTTCGGTGGCGGGTCGCTGACCGCACTACCGATCATCGAAACGCAGGCCGGTGATGTCTCCGCCTACATCCCGACGAACGTCATTTCCATCACCGACGGACAGATCTATCTGGAACCGGACCTCTTCTACCGTGGTATCCGCCCGGCGCTGAACGTCGGCATCTCGGTGTCACGCGTCGGTTCGGCTGCGCAGGTCAAGGCGATGAAGAAGGTCGCCGGAAAGCTGCGTCTCGACATGGCGCAGTTCCGCGAGCTCGAAGCGTTCGCGCAGTTCGCCAGCGATCTCGATGAAGCGACCAGGAAGCAGATCGAACGCGGGCGTCGCGCCGTGGAGGTGTTGAAGCAGGATCAGTACGTACCGATGATCGTCGAGCATCAAGTGGCGATCCTGTTCGCGGTCACTCGTGGTTACATCGATGACGTTCCGATAGAGAAGGTCAGGGAATGGGAGGCCGGTTATCTCAAGTATCTCGACTCGGCCCGCAAGGACGTGCTGGAACTGATCAAGAAAGAAGGTGAGCTGTCCGAAAACGTGGAGAAGAACCTGATCGAGAGCGTCGAGGAGTACAAGAAATCCATCAGTGTAGAGGTCTAATAAGATATGGGAGTATCGACACGCCTCATCCAGAGGCGGATAAAATCGGTCACCAACACCAAGAAGATCACTAAGGCCATGGAGTTGGTGGCGGCTTCGAAGATGCGCAAAGCGGTCAGTAGCGTGTTGGCGACAAGGCCGTACGCCGAGGCCGCCTGGCGCGCGATCAGCGAGATCGCGAAGGTGACGGAGCCGGGTATGCACCCGCTTCTTTCGACGAAACCCGGAGCCGACCGCGTGCTGGTCATCCTGTTCACGTCCGATCGTGGGCTGTGCGGAGGGTTCAACGCGCAGATGCTTCGTAAGGTGAACGCGTTCGTGAAGACTCTGTCAGAGGGGACGAAGATTGATTTCATTATCGTCGGCAAGAAAGGGCAGGCCGCCGCGCGACGGTTCAATCTGAATCTGATAGCAAGTTTCGTGGAGCTTGAAGCCCATCCGACCGTGGTCGATGTGCGACCGATCGCCGACATGGCGGTCAAGGATTTCGTCGACGGGAAGTATGAGGCGGTCTATCTGGCGTTCACGGACTACGTTTCAGCGATCGTCCAGAATCCGAACATTAGCCAGCTCTTGCCGATCACCAGAATCGAGGGTCTGGGTGAGGTGAGTGAAGCGTCAGCGACCGGCGAACCGGATGAGCACAGTGCGGCCGAAGAACTGGAGGTCGGTGCGGTCGGACATGATTACGTCTTTGAGCCGTCACCGGCTGCGGTATTGGATCAGATGCTACCACGGCTCGTTGAAGCACAAGTTTACCAAGCGATACTGGAATCATCGGCATCAGAACATTCGGCCCGGATGGTCGCCATGAGATCGGCTACTGACGCCGCTAAAGACATGATTGATAGCCTGACATTAACGTTTAACAGGGCCAGACAGGCCGGCATCACCGCGGAAATCGCGGAAATATCCTCCGGCAAGGCCGCGCTTGAGGGGAATAGATAACGTTTCAGGGTCGGAGGGTTTGAAGGTCAGAGGGTATCGTACATGGCAATACCTTTCAGACCCTTGTACTCTCCGACCCTCAGACCCAGAATCAAAGAGATAAGTAGCAACAGTATGGAAAACGGAAAAGTAACACAAATAATCGGTGCGGTAGTTGACGTCGAATTCGAGGGGGCCATGCCAGAAATTCTCACGGCACTTATTGTCGAGCGCGAAGGTGAGGCTGACTTGGTGCTTGAGGTGTTCAATCATCTCGGTGGTCGTCAGGTCCGTACAATAGCCATGAGTTCGACAGACGGGCTGTCACGCGGCATGACCGCGAAGAACACGGGCGCACCTATCTCCGTGCCGGTCGGCAAGGAGACGTTGGGGCGCATGTTCGGCGTCACCGGCCAGGCCATCGACGGCAAGCCGGAAGTGAAGGCCGAGAAGACCTGGCCTATCCATCGTCCGGCGCCGGAGTTCCACGATCAGTCCACGAAGGCCGAGGTCTTCGAGACCGGTATCAAGGTCGTGGACCTCATCTGTCCGTTCATGAAAGGCGGCAAGGTCGGACTGTTCGGTGGTGCCGGTGTCGGAAAGACCGTGGTCGTCATGGAGCTGATCCGCAGTATCGCGCAGGAGCATGGCGGTTTCTCGGTGTTCGCCGGTGTCGGAGAGCGCACGCGTGAAGGTAACGACCTGTATCACGAAATGACGGATTCCGGAGTGTTGAACAAGACCACCCTGGTGTTCGGACAGATGAACGAACCGCCTGGAGCGCGCGCCCGCGTCGCGCTGACCGGTCTCACCATGGCCGAGTACTTCCGTGACGAGGGTGGACAGGACGTCCTGCTCTTCATCGACAATATTTTCCGTTTCACGCAGGCAGGTTCAGAGGTTTCGGCCCTGCTGGGACGCATCCCTTCGGCTGTCGGTTATCAACCGACTCTCGCGACGGAGATGGGAGCGATGCAGGAGCGCATCACTTCGACTAAGAAGGGCTCGATCACGTCCGTGCAGGCGGTGTACGTGCCGGCTGACGACCTGACTGACCCGGCTCCGGCCACTACGTTCGGTCACCTCGATTCCATGGTCGTGCTGGCCCGGTCGCTCACGGAGCTCGGTATCTATCCGGCGGTCGATCCGCTCGACTCGTCTTCGACCATTCTCGACCCGAATATCGTTGGCGAAGAGCACTACGAGGTCGCGACCGGCGTGCAGAGGGTACTCCAGAAGTACAAGGACCTTCAGGACATTATCGCCATCCTCGGCATGGAAGAGCTCTCCGAAGAGGACAAGCAGACCGTGGCCCGCGCGCGCCGCATCCAGAAGTTCCTGTCCCAGCCGTTTTTCGTCGCTGAATCGTTCACCGGGACGCAGGGCAAGTACGTGCCGCTCAAGGACACTATCAGCGCTTTCAAGGAAATCCTCGAAGGTAAGCATGACGACAAGCCGGAGCAGGCCTTCTACATGAAGGGTGGTATCGAAGAGGTCGCTGAAGCCGCTGAAAAGGAAAAGACCGTCGCATAGATTATGAAACTGACGTTCGAACTCACGACACCGGAACGCATCGTCGAGAAGAAGGAGGTCGACGGCGTGACCCTTCCCACGCAGGAAGGGGAGATTACGGTACTTCCGGGGCACATTCCGCTCGTGTCGAATCTTAGGCCGGGCGTGGTGACGTTGCACGAAGGTAAGGAGCAGGAGTATCTCGCCGTGTCCGGCGGGTTCATCGAAGTCCAGCCGGACGGTCGACTGATCGTGCTGGCCGATACCGCCGAACGCGCCGAAGAGCTCGACATGGAGAAGATCGAGGCCGCTCGCGAAGAGGCCAGGAAGGCGCTTGAGGAAAAACGTGGTATGGATGATGTCGCCGCGACAGCCATGCTCGCTTCACTGGAACGCGAGATAGCCCGAGAACAGACAGCCAGAAAATATCGGGATCTCAAACGTAGGCCACGCGCGTAATTTCATAGAAATCGACAGGCCCGCCGACAGGCGGGTCTTTTGGTTGTAAGTTAAGGTTCGAGAGTCTAAGGTGTACCAGGTACCTTCACAAGTTCCGGGAGCAGGAAATGAAAGGGAAGAAACGGGTGAACCGGTTCCGGTCCGCGAAAAAAGCGGACTGGAAGGGAATCAAATTCATCAGCGCGAACGTCGGGTGTCAAAATAGTCTCTACGAGCACAACGGTTATCATTACTGCACCCTGGGCGAGATGCTGCTCGCTGAAATGCTCACTGAGCACGATGTGGGGTTCATACCGGATATGAGATTCAGGGTGAAGAACGATGGTAAGTTCCTGAATTCCGACGGCTCCGTCAGGACCACCCCGCTCGGATTCGTCCCTGACTTCATCTTCAACGGAGATGAATGGATATGGACCGAGGAGGACGGGATAGAATTCGTCATCCATGGCATCGAAGCCAAGGCATCGGACAAGAAGCCTGAAAGGGCGCGCCTGCTGTACGACCAACGCGGTATCCACGTCATGGTGATGAGTGACGCCGAGATAGGACTCTATGCCAAGAAAGGCGGGTTGCCGCTGAAGCTTAAGCGACGCAAGCCCCACAGGAAGAAAAAGAAGAAGGAGTGATCCGTCAGCTCGTATGGGCTGACGGTTTTTTATTCCGCTTTTGACGGATGAGTCCGAACGTTGCAAGATGATAATCTTGAACGGATAGGAGGTTCTTTTGACCACACTGACGGATGACGCGGATTGGTCCGGGATTCTTATGGTGAGCGTCGGAGTCGTAGGTAAGTCAAGCGGGATTAAGTACGGCAAGTACAGATACGTCACGCCCGGTGAGGTCGCCGTAGCCAGGCTGCTTGACTCAATGGGTGTGCCGTTCACTCCGGACGTGTCCATCAAGGTCTTTCATCCCGATTGGTCGGACACCATGCCGATGGTGTATGTGCCGGATTTCATCTTCGACAAGCGGGCCTGCATCTGGACGGACAGGGACGGCGGCCGGGAGATTGTCCATGGCATCGAGGTCAAGCACCGCACCAGGAAAAGCGGGATGTTTCCGGCGAAAGGGTTGAAGAAGATTGCCGTTCTTCGAAAGGCCAAGGGCATCAACATTAAGATCGTCGATGAGCTGACGGTGCAAAAACTTACCGGATTGCCGATCACAAAGTTCGACATCTGAAGATCCTGGTGTGACTAGGATCTTTTTTAATGAAAAGACCGCTCGCATGAGCGGTTGTGTCAGGGTGTCTGCAGACATTGGCGTATCGCGGCCGTGAGTCCCGACAGGCCGACGTTCTTACCGAGAACAAGTGTGGCATCCACGCATTTCGGTAGCGGTAGATTACTGCTCCAGAGGATCATCGGTTGGGTAAATCCGCCCTCACGCAGTTCTTCGATCAGCTCGTCGCCGTACCGGAGCGGCATTTTCCAGTCCGTGACTAGGATATCGAACTCGACTGACCCGTCTGACGCGGCGTCGAGCGCTACGCGTCCGTTCTCGAACTGATGGACGAGACAGCCGTATCCTTTGAGATCGATCGCCAGACACACACGAAAGTCGTAGTCATCGTCCACCAACATGATGCGGACGCGGTTCATGCTGCACCTCCCGCGCCCTTTAAAGAGCGTCTGTATTCAGCATAGGACACCGGAATAGAAAATGCACCACCTGAGACAAGTGGTGCCTTGGCACATATCATGCCGAAATATCCAAGAGGTCGTAAATTCTGGTCAGCAGATCAGCGATATCACCCTTACCCATCTTCAGGGTTGAGCTGTTGGGTCCGATAGTCACCCTGTCAATATTCTTTCCGCCGCTCCACAGGATCATCGGCTGGTCGAACCCCTCTCGGCGGAGCTCCTCGATGATTCTGGCGCCGCTCCACCCGGATCCGTCATCGAAGTCCATATCAGTCAACAACAGATCGAACTCCATGTTGAGTTCACAAAGTGCCTGGATGAGCCGGACCGGATCCGAAAATGCTTTCACGTGATATCCGGCCAATGTCAGCCGTCTTGTCATGGAGCGCAGGACCAGCTGTTCGTCATCCATAACGACAATGGTCTTTGCTCCGGTCGGTCTTAGGACGGGTTTTGCCATGCGCCTTTCCTTTCTATAGAGCAATAACGGATGTTAGCTTAATATCGTTGCCAGGTCAAGGCCTGTAAGTGTCGGCAGGCTTCATATTATCGCCTAATAAGGATAAGATAAGCCCGCGAGTAATTGAATCGCTTACATGTCTGAAGACGAACAAATTATCGAGCTGACCCCGGATTCGGCGGTGAAAGGATTGAATCCCGAGCAGGAGGCCGCCGTGACGCACGATGACGGGCCACAGCTTATAGTCGCCGGAGCCGGGACCGGCAAGACGATGGTCATCACGCGGCGCATCGCCTGGCTTGTGGCTACCGGAAAAGCCAAACCTGAGGAGATACTGGCGCTGACGTTCACCGACAAGGCCGCGGAAGAGATGGAAGAACGTGTCGACAAGCTGATGCCGATGGGTTACGTAGACCTTTGGATATCGACGTTCCATTCGTTCTGCCAGCGCATCCTACAGGATTACGGTCTGCATATCGGGTTGACCGACGACGCGCGTCTGTTGAATGAAGTCGATCAGTACCTGCTGATACGCAACAGCTTCGACCGTTTCGACCTCGATTACTACCGACCGGTCGGCAATCCGACCCGGTTCGTTCAGGCGCTCCTGAAACATTTTTCCCGCGCCAAGGACGAGGTGGTGACGCCAGAGGAATACGTCGAGTTCGCCAAGAACCGGGCGCTCGACAAGGATCGCAGCGGTAGCGATGGCGCGGAGGATGATTCGCGCCTACAGGAACTCGCTGACGCATATCATACTTACCAGCAGTTGCTCCTGGAACGCGGTGAGATGGATTTCGGCGATTTGAATATGTACGTGTTGGACCTGTTCAAGAAGCGACCGGCCGTGCTCAACGAATTGCGTCAGCGGTTCAAGTACATCCTGGTCGACGAATTCCAGGACACCAACTGGGCGCAGTATGAGTTGGTGAAAGCTCTCGCTGGCGACGAACGGAACATCACCGTGGTCGGTGACGACGATCAGTCGATCTACAAGTTCCGCGGCGCGTCGATCTCGAATATCCTGCAATTCAAGGAAGACTATCCGGATTCAGCGGAATGCGTCATCACCACCAACTACCGCTCACTGCAGAAGGTTCTGGATACGGCCTACAATTTCATCCAGCTCAACAACCCGAATCGGCTCGAGGTGAAGCTCGGTGGTGAGGACGGGAAGGGGATGAGCAAGCGGCTGACCGCGGACCGCGACGGTAGGGCCGAAGTCGCGCATCTCCACTACGCGACGCTCAAAGATGAGGTCCAACAAGTGATAGGCACCATCAGCAAGATCAAAGAAGGCGCGGGCGAGATCGCCTGGAGCGATTTCGCCATTCTGGTAAGGTCGCACAGTCATGCCGAACCGTTCGTGGCCGAATTGCAACGTCGTGGTATTCCGTTTCAGTACTTGGCGCTGAAAGGACTGTATGGCAAGCCGGTCGTGCTCGACTGTATCAACTATCTGAAACTCCTGGATAACTATCACGAGAGTTCCGCGCTCTATCGAATTTTGAGCTCGCCGGTCTACAGTCTGCCGGGCGCGGACCTGATCGAGCTCACCCACATCGCGGACAACAGGAAAGGTGAATCGCTTTACGATGCCATCAAACGGCGACATGAACTGAAGGATCTGTCCGCCGAAGGTTTGGGTGTCCTGGATCGGCTCATGCGGAATCTGGCCGAACATTCGCAGTCCGTCAGGAAGGAGGGTGTGCTGAACATCGCAAAGAGATTCCTGTATGAAAGCGGCTACATCGAGCAGCTCAAATCGTACGACACGCTGGAGAAGGAGGAGAACGTTAATCTGATCCGGCAGTTCCTGGAGCGCATCAAACGCCATGAAGAGCGTCACGAAGATGCCACCCTGCGGAGTTTCATGCAGGAGCTCGAGCTGGAACGCGAATCCGGCGATATGGGAACGCTCGCTTTTGACGTGAATACCGGGCCGGACATGGTGCGCGTCATGACGGTGCATTCGTCGAAAGGGCTCGAGTTCCCGTATATCTTCATCGTCAACATGGTCGACCAGCGATTTCCGACCAATAGGCGCGGCGGTGAGATCGAACTGCCGGACGAGCTGACCAAGGAGATCATTCCCGAGGGCGATATGCATCTCGAAGAAGAGCGTCGCCTATTCTATGTGGCCATGACTCGGGCCAAGGACGGGCTGTTTCTGTCGTCAGCCGAGGACTATGGCGGCAAACGCAAGAAGAAACCGTCGCGCTTCCTGGTCGAGCTCGGTTTCGACAAGACGCCTATCGCCCCTTCCGTTCAGCTGTTGGAGGATATGAAGCCGAAACCGGAGATCGACAGCGGCCCACCGGAGTATCGGCCTCCTTCGTCGTTCAGTTTTTCTCAGCTTGAGGCCTATACCAAATGCCCGTATCAGTATAGGTTCGCGCACGTCCTGCGCCTGCCGATCTTCGGTAAGGCATCGATGAGCTTCGGTAAGACGATGCACGCCACACTGGAGAAGTTCATGACAGAGCTTGTGGTGCGTGATGGTTCGGAACAGGAGAATCTGTTTGGTGATGATGGGTCGGGGGGTGTTCCCGTAAGTCAGGTGGAGTTATTGGAGATGTACGAGGAATGTTGGATCGACGATTGGTATCCCGGGCCGAAGGAAAAGGAAGAGTACCGCGATCTCGGTAAAAAGATGCTAGTCAGTTTTTATGAGAGCGTGACTGCGGATAGACCGAAGCCGCACCTTCTTGAGCAGGCTTTCAAGATCAAGATCGGCGGACAGACCTTCCGCGGCAAGATCGACCGGATCGATTCGCTTCCGGACGGCTCGCATGAGATAATCGACTATAAGACGGGTAAGCCGAAGGAGAAGCTGTCTAAGGATGACAAGCGACAACTTCTTCTGTATCAATTGGCCGCCGGTCGCGTGCTCGGTCTGAAGCCGACGAGACTGACTTTCCATTTCCTGAAGGACGACAGCAGGCAGACGTTCATCGGCGCGGATAAGGACCTATCCGCGCTCGAGGGTGAGGTTGAGGAGATTGTCGCGAAGATAATCGCCGGCGACTTCACACCCAGTCCCGGCATGCAATGCAAGTACTGCGACTTCCGTGGAGTCTGCGAATTTAAGGCTAAATAGGATGCTGCAACGCCTCGATAAACTGATGCCGCAATCGATCAAGCGGGCCGGTGTCGCGGGTGGCGTAAAGGCTGCCATGATTTTGGACACTGTCAGCAAGGTGCTGACCGAGCGATTCGGTGAGCGGATCGCCTCGGCGATGAAGCCGGTTAAAATCCGCAACAGAATCGTGACGATACGCTGCGGTGAGTCCGTGATGACGGAAGATATCAGGATGCACGAGGCGGAGATCATCCGGGACGCGAACGCCAAGCTCGGTGGTGATGAGATAGAAGGTCTGCGGGCGGTCATGTAGGGCTTGCTGACCTTTGCTATAATGCGCACATATGACGATTAGACACTACCTCGCGTTGATGCTGATGGGGACCGCGCTTGCCTGGAGCGCGGTGATTCTGATCATGACGATGGTCGATCCGACCGGCACCCAGCCGCTCGTGTTCGTGGTGTTCTTCTTCAGTGTCTTCCTGGCGTTGACTGGCACGTTTTCGGTGTTCGGATTCGTTTCGCGCATCGCGCTTCTCGGCAAGGGATTTCATCTGTCGCGGCAAGTGGCGGTATCGTTCAGGCAGGCTACTATACTGTCGCTTCTGGTGACGATCGCGTTGTTACTCCAAAGCAAATCGATGCTGACCTGGTGGAACGCCTTCCTGGCCGTGGCGCTGGCGACCGTCCTGGAGTCGTTTTTCATTTCGGCAAGAAAGTCTGAGGGTCGGAGCGCCTGAGGGTCTAAGGGACACACTCCGACTCCTCGACTCTCAAACTACACCTTGAACACCTTTACATTTAAGCATTATCTTTCTATACTGACCGCGATTCAAGGGTCAGTTTTATTGATGAACAAAAAAGATGTTCAGTAGCATATTCGGAAAATTCTCCAAAGATCTCGGTATCGATCTCGGTACAGCCAATACTCTGATTTATTGTAAGGACAAGGGAATCGCCATCAACGAACCATCGGTGGTGGCTTTGAATACGCGGACAGGTCAGATCGTCGCTGTCGGTCAGTCCGCCAAGGACATGGTCGGCAAGACGCCGTCGCATATCGTGACGGTGCGACCACTCGTTTCGGGGATCATCTCGGACTTCGAGGTCACGGAAAAGATGCTCAAGTATTTCATCGAGCGGATCCTTAAGGACGGCTTCTCGCTGATGCCGCGACCGAGGGTCGTGGTCGGTGTGCCGCTTGATCTGACTGAGGTGGAAAGGAAGGCGGTCGAGGACGCCGCCTTGAACGCCGGTGCGCGTGAGGTCTTCCTGGTAGAGGAGCCGATGGCGGCCGCTATCGGAGCGAGGTTGCCGATCACCGAACCGCTCGGCAACATGGTGGTGGATATCGGCGGCGGGACCACGGAGATCGCCGTCATCTCGCTCGGTGGGGTCGTGACCTGGAGGTCGTTGCGTATAGCCGGCGACGAGATGAACAAGAGCATCGTCAATTTCGCCCGCGAAAATTTCAACCTCCTGCTCGGAGAGCGTGTGGCCGAAAACATCAAGATGAGGACCGGCTCGGCGATGGAGCTCGATGAGCCGTTGGAGATTGAAATGCGCGGACGAGACATGATCACCGGATTGCCGAAGGAGATAATGGTCAGCGACGCGCAGATCCGTCAGTCCCTGTCGCGGTCAGTGAAGTCTATCTCGGAAAGCATCAAAGCCGCGCTTGAGATGACGCCGCCCGAATTGGTCGCCGACATCTATGAACGGGGCATCGTTCTTTCGGGTGGGGGCGCCTTATTGAAAGGAATGGATACCGTCATTTCCAGAGCTGCGGCTATCCCGGTCCGTATTACGGACGATCCGCTGACCTGCGTGGTGCGCGGCACGGGCATCCTGCTCGACAATCCCGATCTTCTGCAGACCGTCGCCTTGCCGTCTTCACAGGAGACACAAAAGGACATGATTGCCGCGTATTGAAGATAAAGAGCTTAAAAGTCCAAAAGCTTAACAGCTAAAAAGCTGAAAAGTTATTAAATTGAAATCATGGCGCGTTTTTCGTCGGTTTGCCGTAGTTGCAGGGCTTGTCCCTGCCCAGAACTTGGCGAGAGACGGGCGGGCATAAAGCCTACAGCTACGCATCGAAGGGCATGAAACTCGTTATGGGTTCATTCTAAAAAAGCTTTTAGGCTTTTAAGCCGTTTAGCTCTTAGGATTCAGATTCCTAGTCTCCCAAAAACATGTCTCGATTCCGTAATCGAAGCGACAAGATGGTTGCAGTGGCTGTTGTGGCCGCCGTTTTGGTCGTGTTGCACCTGGTGGGGGTGGTCCCGGTTGTCTCGGGTGTCGTGAGCTCCGCGCTGATGAAGGTAGCGGCTCCGGCGTATGGTGCCGGCGTAGCTCTTGATGATGCGCTGACCGGCGAGGCGGCGGACAACTGCGCCTGCGCGGCTGATGTCGTCACCGAACTCGATCGTATCATGGCGGAGAACGCCAAACTCCGTTCGGTGGTGCTGGAGAACGAAGAACTTAAGGCGGCCTTGTCGTTCCGGGAGCGGGGCGATGACCGCGCGGTCCTCTCGAGGGTCGTGTCCGAATCTTCTGACGAGACTTTCAGGGGGCTGGTGATAGATCGCGGTCGGGACGACGGTATAGCGAAGGGGCATCCCGTGATCGCCGGTGACGGAATCATGATAGGTAAGATCAGTTCGGTAGGACGGGAGAGGGCCACCGTATCGTTGCTGACGGATTCACAGAGCAGACTCGCGGTGTCCATCCAGAACGGCACCGGTACTTTGGGGGTGCTCGAAGGAGATCGTGGACTCAGCATGTCCATCTTCCTCATTCCGCAACACGAGAATCTTGCGGTCGGTGACGCGGTCATCACGTCAGGGATCGAACCGGGCGTGCGGCGCGGGCTTGCTGTCGGGATCATAGACAAGATTAATATTGATACGCAGGACCCGTTCCAGTCTGCCACTGTGACGCCGTTCGCGTTCTCGGAGCATCCCGTGTTCGTGCAGGTAGTGATCGCGGAGGACGGCCTATGAAGAGCAAAGTATTCCAGTTCGCCTCGGTGCTCGTACTGGCCGTCCTGCACGCGTCTTTTTTTACGGCGTTCGGTCATCCGGTGTCATTGATCAATCTGCCTTTGGTGCTGATCGTCTCGTTGGCCGTCGGGTTGCGGGCGACACCGGCTGTGGTCGCCGCGGTGCTGGCGGGTGCGGTCATGGACACTCTTTCACCCGTGGCATTCGGAACGTACATCCTGGCCATGATCGTCGTCTCGGCCGTCGTGGTGCTGTCGCTCTCGACCGTGCTCACGCATCTGTCTTTCTTTTCGTATTTGGGAGCCAACGCCGGCGCGTTCCTGATATTCCACACCGTCGTCTTTCTGATCAACGCGTCAGGTCGGCTATTGGCCGGTCAGGCGATGGTGCCGCCGGGACTGAAGAGTGCCTTCATCGCTGTCATGATCGCGCTGCCGATTCAGCTGCTGATCTGCGCCGTCATCCGGTTAATGTCGGGGCGCTTCAGGAAACGACTGTCCGATCCCATGGCACTGCGTTGATGTATGTCCGATGACCGGAACAACATAACCGACACGTCGGCCTGTTTCCCTCTCGGTGAAGTGGGCGGCGATATGGGCGGTGTCAGCCGCGGCCGTACGCCTGGTTTTGTCGATGATACGTTCCAGGATTCAGCGGGTAATGATACGGAAGGTGACGGAAGACGGAGATATATCGGGACCACCGTCAATATGCGGTTGGTGCGGGTGGCATTCGTCGTCATCGTATTATCGCTATTGGTGGTTGTCGCACGCGCAGTCCATGTACAGATCGTACGCGGTGATCACTACGCGGGGCTGGCTGAAGGGAACAGGAGCCGTATCGAGTGGGTACCGTCGGAGAGGGGGATCATCTATGACAGGAACGGGGTCCAGCTCGTGGGTAATGTACCCGTCTTTTCCGCGGCCATCGTGCAGTCAGACCTGCCACCGGACGAATCCGGGCGCAGAGAGATATTCGGCCGGCTTTCGGAGATATTGGAGATCAACCCGAGGGACATCGAGGACGAACTGTCCGGATTCGATTCCAGGTCGTCGCTTGGAGTGCATGTCGCGGAGGATATTGGTCATGAGCAGGCAGTGCTCATCGATGTGATGTCCGCCACATGGCCCGGCGTACAGCTCGTTAAAGAGACAAGGCGGGAATATCCGTTCGGTGAGCGTACCTTGTCGCTGTCACATGTCATCGGTTTCGACGGGAGCGTGACGGTGGAGGATCTTGAGAGCGCTGACATAGACTATTTGCCCACCGACCGGATCGGCCGGACAGGACTCGAGCGCAGCTACGAGAGCGAGCTACGCGGGCTGTATGGTCGGCGGAGGGTGGAAGTAGATGTTTTGGGTCGGAAGAAGAACATCATAGCGGAAGAAGATGGCACACCGGGCAAAAGTCTGGAGCTGACGGTCGATCTCGAGATCCAATCGAAGGCAGAAGATATTCTGGTCGCCGCGCTGCGCAGGTATGGCAAGGCGCGTGGCAGCGTAATAGTCATGAAGCCCGACACCGGAGAGATACTGGCCATGATCAGCGAGCCGGCGTTCGACAACAACCTTTTCGCCCGGGGTATTTCCACGGAAGACTTCGCGCTTCTGACCGAGAACGAGAACGACCCTCTCTTTCCGCGCGCCCTAGGCGCATCCCTACCTTCAGGTTCGACGTTCAAGCTGGTCGTCGGCGCGGCGGCGCTCGCGGAAGGTGTCGTAACGCCGACGACGACATTCATGTCGTCCGGTGGAATCGCGGTCAGCAGGTGGTTCTTTCCCGATTGGAAGTTCGGCGGACACGGACTGACGGATCTCGCTAAGGCGATATCGGAATCGGTCAACACGTATTTCTATATAATAGGCGGCGGATTCGAGGATAGGGAAGGATTGGGTGTCGCGAGGATAACGGAATACGCGCGCGAGTTCGGACTCGGTAACAGGACAGGTATCGACCTGCCGGGCGAGGGTGGCGGTTTCCTGCCGTCCAAGGAGTGGAAGGAAGAGGTTAAGGGAGAGCGGTGGTATGTCGGCGATACGTATCACCTAGCCATCGGTCAGGGTGACATCTTGGTCACGCCGTTGCAGATATCATCGATGACATCGGTTTTCGCGAATGGAGGTGAGCTGGTTCGGCCGAGGGTCGTATCGGCCGTGACCTCCCGGGACGGCATCCGCGAAGTCAGGGGTGTAGAGATTGTCAACACTCAGGTCGTGCCGGCCGAACATATCGCCGCTGTCACCAAGGGTATGCGCCATTCCGTCCTTTACGGCAGTTCCAGGTCGCTTTCGCTCCTGCCGGTCAGCGTCGCCGGAAAGACCGGAACGGCGCAGTGGAGCAGTGCCAAAGAACCTCATGCCTGGTTCACGTCATTCGCACCCTATGAGAATCCGGAGATCGTCGTGACCGTAGTGATCGAAGAAGGTGGCGAGGGTTCGGTCGCGGCCGCACCGGTCGCTCGCGATATCATGGCTTGGTATTTTGGGGAACGGGAATAAGACAGAAGTGGGGAAAGCAGGTTGGGGTCGGAAAGTCAGAAAGTGTGAAGGGCGGGAGGCACGAAGCAGGAGGCGGGAAGTTATTATTTATAACCCCCCGCTTCCAGCGTCCCGCTATCACGCTGTTCCGTTATCGAGATTCAATTTTCGCTTTTTCACTCTCTAGCTTTTAGCTCCATGCGGGGTTGACACCCTTCTGGACGGGTCGTATCCTCAATAGTGATCAGTAGTTATCTGACCGATTTTTTATTATGTCGGACAAACCAGTATACGTATCGAAAGAGGGCCTGAAGAAACTCAAGGAGGAATTAGTGCACCTCAAGACCGTCAAGAAACCGGAAGTAGCGAAAAGGATAGAGGAAGCCAAGGAGCTTGGGGATCTCAAGGAGAACGCGGAATACCACGACGCCAAGGACCAGATGGGTTGGGTGATGGGTCGCGTCATCCAGCTTGAGAGTGAGATCGGCCACGCGCAGATCGTCGAAAAGACGAACGGTGATACCGTGGGTATCGGTTCGAGCGTCAAGGTCAAGTACGGGGATAAGGAGAAGGTCATGACCGTGGTCGGGGCGACCGAAGCCGATCCGATCCAGGGCCTCATCTCGAACGACTCACCGCTCGGCCAGGCGCTCATCGGAAAGAAGGTCGGTGATAAAGTCGAAGTTGAGGTGCCGGCCGGAAAAATCATGTATTCGATTCTTGAAGTCAGCTGATATGGCAGACGCACCACTCGAAGAGTCGGCGGTCCGACTCGAAAAATTACGCAACATAATCGCGGAGGGGCTGAATCCCTATCCGTCCCAGACTTCTCGGTCGCATACGGTCGAGGAGGTGCTTTCGGATTTCGAGAAACTCGAGAAGTCCGGTGGGACAGTGACGTTGGCTGGTAGAGTCACGGCCGTCAGGGGCCACGGCGGAGCGAGCTTCGCGGATGTGGAGGACGGTACGGGTAAGATCCAGACACATCTGAAGAGCGACAAGCTCGGGGCCTCCGAATACGAAATGTTCGAGAAGAACATCGATCATGGTGATTTCCTGCAGGTGACCGGCACGCTGTTCGTGACGAAGCGCGGTGAACGGAGCGTCGAAGCTTCGGAGATCAAACTACTGACCAAGGCACTGCGGCCCTTGCCGGCCAAATGGCACGGCTTGGCTGACACCGAAGTGCGTTACCGGAAGCGTTACCTGGACCTGATCGCCAATCAGGAGGTGCGGCTGAATTTTCGGAAACGCAGCCTGGTCGTGCAGACGATTCGCGACTTTTTTCATGGTGAGGGTTTCATGGAGGTCGAGACGCCGATTCTACAGCCCTTGGCCGGCGGCGCAACCGCGCGCCCGTTCATTACGCACCACAACACGCTCGATATCGACCTCTATCTGCGCATCGCGCCGGAGTTGTATCTGAAGCGTCTGGTTGTCGGAGGGTTCGATAAGGTGTTCGAGATCGCGCGCTGTTTCCGCAACGAAGGTATCGACCACATGCATAATCCGGAATTCACGCAAGTGGAGTTCTATCAGGCATACACGGACTACAATGACCTGATGCAGTTGACTGAGAGACTACTGCCGCTTCTGGCCGACAAGGTGAACGGCTCGATGACGGTCGAATATGAAGGCGAGACCATCGATTTTACGCCGCCGTATCCCAGGATCGCGTTTCGTGACGCGATTCTCCAGTACGGCGGACCGGACATCGAGGCTTACGCCGATCGTGAGACGCTTGCCAAAGCTGCCGAAGAGAACGATGTCTCCGTCGAGGACGCGGACGGTCGCGGTGACATTATGGACAACATCTACAAGAAGTTCGTCCGGCCCAACATCGTCAATCCGACGTTCATCATCGACCACCCGATCGAGTTGTCGCCGCTCGCGAAGAAGATCTGGGGCGACGACAGGTACGTCGAACGGTTCCAGCTCGTGCTCGCGAAGGGTAATGAGTTATGCAATGCGTTTTCCGAGCTGAACGATCCGATAGATCAGAGGCAGAGATTCGAGGAACAGGAAAAACTGCGTGAGGGGGGTAACGTGGAGGCGCAGCGCATGGATGAGGATTATATCGAAGCGTTGGAAGTGGGGCTTCCGCCGACGGCGGGATTCGGCATGGGTATCGACCGACTGACCGCGATACTGACCGGCTCGCACAGTCTGAAGGAGGTCATCCTGTTTCCGACCATGAGGCCGGTTGATGAGCACGGCAGCGAATCAGAAGAATAGGTATGTCGGGATTGGAGAGCGGCGCGGGAGAGACGAGGCCGAAAGTCGTTGTGGTTTTCGGGGTTTTCGATCTGCTGCATCCCGGACATCTCATGTTCCTGAAGGCGGCTCGACAGCGTGGTGACCGGCTCATCGTCGTTGCCACTCGGGATGAGAGGGTGCAGGCGGAGAAGGGGAGAGCACCGTATTACCGATTGGAGGAGCGGATGTCCATGCTGTCGGCACTCGAGTGCGTCGATGAGGTAGTGCCGGGCGATCCTGCCGGGGCATGGACGATGGTCGAGCAGTTGGCGCCAGACGTGATATGCCTCGGACATGATCAGAATGTGGACCATCCAAAGATAATGGCGCAGATCGGACGGCTCGTGACACGCCCGCAGATCATCCAGCTGGACGCGTTCGAGCGGAAACGTTATTCGACATCGGCGATATGCCGGGCTTTGGATATTTGACATCGCGGATATGGTACGATACGGTTCAAGCATGGAAATGATAATGCGAAAATCGGATCAGACGACCGTCATGTCGTCCTCGACCTCCTGTGACGGGGGTTGATTAGGTTCGCGCGTAATTCGAACAGAATCAGCCTCCTTAGCGGGAGGTATTTAAATAATGTCCTTTTAGGCTTTTGAGCTTCTCGACTACTCAGATTGCGGCATTAGGCCGAAAATGGCATTATTATTCAAGTGAAACAACACGTACATATGTTAGATATCAAGTTCATCAGAGAGAATCCCGACAAGGTCGAGGAGGGGGCGAAAAATCGAGGCGTAGAGGTCGACATCGATCGTCTGCTTGAGCTCGACGAGAAAAGGCGCGAGCTCATCGCCACTGTCGAGACCAAGCGCGCCGCGCAGAACATCGCCGGCGAAAAGATCGCATCGTTGAAGGATGACAAGGAAAAGAAAGAGGCGATAGCGGAGATGCGTGAGCTCAAGGAAGGTCTCAAGATCGCCGGGCAGGATCTGGAGGAGACCGTCGACCGATACGAACAGTTGCTTCTTGCCGTGCCGAACGTACCGTTCGATGATGTTCCGGTCGGGCCGGACGAATCGGGCAATAAGGTGATTCGTCAGGTGGGTAAGCCCGCGAAATTCAAGTTCGATCCGAAAGACCATGTGGAGTTGGGTGAGGCGCTGGGTGTGATCGACTCCAAGTCCGCCGCAGAGGTGACCGGCAGCCGGTTCGTCTATCTGAAAGGGGGGTTGGCCCTGATGCAGTTCGCGCTGATGCAGTTCGTCATGTCGGTCCTTACGGACAGCAAGACGCTGGGTAAGATCATCAAGAAAGCCAAGCTCGACGTGCCGGACACACCGTTCATTCCGGTCGTGCCGCCGTTGATGATCCGACCGGAGGTGTTCGCGCGTATGGCCAGGTTGGAACCCAAGGAGGAGCGCTATCACATTGCGTCCGACGACCTGTATCTCATCGGCAGTGCGGAACACACGCTCGGACCGATGCACATGGACGAGATACTGCGTGAGAACGATTTACCTCTCCGCTATGCGGCGTTCACGCCGGCGTTCAGGCGCGAGGCCGGATCGTACGGCAAGGACATCCGCGGCATCATCCGCCTGCACCAGTTCGACAAGCTCGAGATAGAATCGTTCACCCTGCCGGAGAAATCCTGTGGTGAGCAGGACTTCTTCATTGCGATCCAGGAACACGTGCTTCAGGCGCTCAAATTGCCGTACCAAGTAGTCGCCATCTGCACGGGAGACATGGGTGATCCGGATGCCAGACAGATCGATATGGAATGCTGGATGCCCGGACAGGACGCGTATCGTGAGACGCACACCGCCGATCTGATGACGGATTATCAGGCTAGGCGTCTCGGGACGCGCGTGCGCAGGAATGACGGTGAGACACAGCACGCACACATGAACGACGCCACCGCCATTGCGATCGGTAGGGCGCTCGTGGCCATCATGGAGAACTATCAGAAAGAAGACGGAAGCATCGCGATTCCGGAAGTCCTTGTGCCGTTCATGAATGGCAAGAAGGTAATAGAGAAACGCTAGCCATTACGCAAGTCGGTCAGCCGAACACCAGTTGCCGGGTTCTTCCTGTGTGCAAGCCGGTCAGCCGAGCAGTAGTTGCCGGGTTCTTCCTGTGTGCAAGTCGTATGACTTGTACACAGGAATGTACCCGGGAACCATAGAAAGCACGTCACTCTTGGCACGAAGTTCCCAGAGCGAATGCGAACCACCCTAGGAGCGGTCAGTATCAGCGGAGGACCCCCTGGTCCGCCACAACACCAGAGCAATGCGAACCACCCTAGGAGCGGTCAGTATCAGCGGAGGACCCCCTGGTCCGCCACAACACCAGAGCGAAGCGAAGCTCCCTAGGAGCGGTCAGTCTGGATGGAGGGGCCCCTGCCCCGCCACAGAAACCACACCTCACTTGCACGGATTTCACCAGAGCGAAGCGAAGCTCCCTAAGACCGGTCAACTACGCAGGAGGGGCCCCTGCCCCGCCACAGAAAGAAAAATATGAACCCATCAACCCGCACTTGGGTCGAAGTATCAAAATCCGCGCTCCGGCATAACGCCGGTGAGTTGAAGCGTTGCATCGGTTCCGGTACGCGTTTCATGGCCGTGGTCAAATCGAACGCCTACGGACATGGAATCAAGGAGACGGTTCGCTCGGTCGGAAGTGTTGCGGACTGGTTCGGTGTGGATTCACTGCCGGAAGCCGAAGCCGTACGGTCAGCTGTCTCGAACAAGAAGCCGGTATTGATCATGGGTTTTACGCCGTCGAAGGCTCTCGCGAGGGTGGTTCGCCAGGGATTCAGTCAAGTGGTCTACGACAGGGAGACCGTGTCTGGCCTGTCGCACGCGGCTTCGAAACGTAATCCGGCCAAGATTCATGTCAAAGTGGAGACCGGAACCTCAAGACAGGGCGTCTGCCCCGAAGAGATGTCTTCGTTCATACGTTTCATCGCCAAACAACCGAACCTGAAGCTTGAGGGGATGTCCACGCATTACGCGAACATTGAAGACACGAACGATTCGAGCTATGCCATGAAGCAGTTGAGTAAGTTCAGGGACGCGGTCAGGATGGCGACTGAAGCCGGACGTCCGCCCGAGATGCTTCACACGGCCTGTAGTGCGGCCATCCTGATGTATCCGGAGACCCATTTCGATATCGTGCGTGCCGGAATATCCCTATACGGCCTATGGTCATCCGGAGTCACGCGGCGCGCTGTGCTGGATTCGGGGAAAAAGATTCGACTCAAGCCGGCGATGACCTGGAAAAGCTCGGTCGCGCAGGTCAAGAAGATCAAGAAGGGGACCCCGGTGAGTTACGGACTGACCGAAAGAGTGACCAGGGACACTATCGGCGCGGTCGTGCCGGTAGGATACTGGGACGGGTATGACAGGAAGATGTCATCGGTGGGCAACGTCCTCATTCACGGCGAGCGAGCTAAGGTGCTTGGTCGGATTTGCATGAATATGTGCGTCGTCGATGTCACCGACATGCGCGGAGTGAAGGTCGAGAACGAAGTGGTGATACTAGGTAGACAGAACCGGGAGGAGATAACCGCGGAAGAACTTGCTGACAGGATCGGAACCATCAACTATGAAGTGGTGACGAGGATCAACCCGACACTGCCTCGGATTCTGGTGGACTAATCAGACGATATGGCTAAACGGATATCATTAGCGGTCGTGTTCGGCGGAAGGTCCGGCGAGCATGAAGTGTCGATAGCCTCAGCCAAATCCGTCGTAGCCGCTTTCAACAAGAAGCGCTACGACATCGTTCCGATCCGCATCGCGAAAGACGGTATCTGGTACGTGGATTACAGGATCCTGGCCGGCGGCGCACGGGGACGGCAGGGCGGTCGTCGGATCTTCCCGTCCTGTCCGGCTGAACGTCGGCTTCGCACGCTCTCGGGAAGACTGGCGGAACGGATCGATATCGCGTTCGCCGTGATGCACGGGACTTACGGTGAGGACGGTGCGATCCAGGGATTGTTCGAGATAGCCGGAATCCCGTATGTGGGGAGCGGTGTGCCGGGTTCGTCAATCGGGATGGATAAGGCGGTCTCGAAAGTGCTGCTGGCGGAAGCAGGAATACCGACGGTCGACTTCATCTCTTTTAAACGATTCGAGTGGGAAGCGGACGGACAGAAGATCATCCGTCGCGCCGCCCATCGATTCGGCTTTCCGAATTTCGTCAAACCGGTCAACCTCGGCTCCTCTGTCGGTATCACGAAAGCCCACAACAGGAAAGAACTGACAGCGGGCATAAAGGAGGCGCTGAAATACGACGAGAAGATCATCATCGAGCGGGTCGTCGAGGACGCCCGGGAGATAGAATGCGCGATTCTCGGCAACAACCATCCCATCGCCAGCGTGTTGGGAGAGATAATTCCGAGCAACGAATTCTACGATTATTCCGCGAAATACCTGACCGGTAAAAGCGGTCTCGTCATCCCGGCTGAGTTGCCGGATAAGAGAGCGGACAAGATGCGGAAGCAGGCGCTTCAGGCGTTCCGCATCCTTGAGGCCGAGGGTCTCGCTAGGGTGGATTTCCTCATGGATAGCGCGGGTAATCATTATCTCAACGAGATCAACACGATGCCCGGATTCACCAAGTTCAGCATGTTTCCGCGGTTGTGGGCCGCTTCCGGGCTTTCGTATTCCAGGCTGTTGGATAAGATTGTGCGGCTCGCGTTCGCCAGAGCAAAGCGTCGAAGTAGACTTAAGAGGAATTTCAGCTAAATTCATCCGATGAAGAAGGTATATCACGGCAAATCGAACCGCGGGAGGATGCGCGATTACAGCAAGAGTCGCTACGGGAATCCACTGTTCAGGCAGAGCAGGCGCGGTCGAGGCAAGTCAGGCATCGAATTGTCCCACGTTAAGCTCGGAGCTATAGCGGTGTTGGTCGTGGCGTTATTGGTACTTCTTTCCTGGTATCTGTTTTGGAGCCAGACATTCAGGATAGAGAACGTTGAAGTCATCGGAGCCTCGCCTGACACGGAGGTGGTCATCAGGGATATCGTCAATGAAAGATCCGGCAAGCGTCGGGCGCTCGTCCTACCGCAGGCGTCGATTTTCATGTTCGACAGGGAGGCCGCGACCGAAGACATGCGCGAGAGGTTCTATTTCGGCGCGCTTGATATCCGCAAGCGCCTGCCGGATTCGCTTGTCATCGAGATCAGCGAGAAGCAGGTGGTGGCGACGTTCCTGTCCGAAGGCCGGTTCATGGCGCTCGATGGTGACGGGCACATCGTCAGGAACCTGACCGAACGTGAGACACTGATGATGCAGGACCTGCCCGAGGGCATGGGTGCCGTGGTGACCGGTGAGCTCGGTGCCGAATCCGTCGATATCGACGAGATCAGCGGCGAGGAGCCTGATTCGGATGAGATCAGGAAAAACGACAATCCGAATCCGTTAGTATTGGAACGGAAGGATGCGGGGGGCCGACTTTCACCCGGTGACCAGGTCGTTTCCGGCGAGGCACTTCAGCTGATCCTGAACGCATATACCGGACTTCCGGATGTGACCGGTTCGGGGGTCAGGTGGTTCTCGCTCGACACGCTGGCCGATACCGTGGACGTTCACCTTAAGTCCGAGTGGAATGTCTATCTGACGACCTTACTGCCATTCGATGTGCAGAAGGAACGGCTGGCGCTTGTTCTCAAGGAAAAGATAGGAGAACGCAGGGCCGAACTCGAATATGTGGATCTGCGCTACGATGAACGGATTTTCTTCAGGTTTGAGGAGGTTGAGGAATGACACTAGCTGTGACAAAATAGATAGGTAGATTATTGCTGAACAGAGCGAAATATTGGTACATGATTACGATATTTGTCAACACCTCTTGACAAAATATAGGAGAAGTGATATTATCGTAATTGTGCCCGAGTGGCTGAAATGACGGCTCATATCGAATTCAGGATACGACCCTGTCCGCCGCGGATGACCAAGTCCCTTTGCCGGGGCTATTTTTAATGGTAGAATTGCGACAGATAATTAATGGAATTTTATATGAGACGACAAGAGACCGGGGCGGGAAGTGACTTCGTCGATAAGGTGAAGAAGCTCGCTCATGATGCCGTCGCCTGGCGATTGGCGGTGCGTCAAAAGTTCGGCAAGGCGATGTTCACGGTGCCGCTGATCGTATTAATCCCCGTAACGATTATTTTCCCTCATTTCGTTCTCGTGGCCGTTCTGATTGCGCTGGTTGCCGGTTACAGGATGTCATTCGAGAAGCGTCAGATATAGGATTTGCAGTCGCAAGGTTAGACTGCTAATATGTCGAGACGATAGATTATCGGGCTCCAGGCCCGTTTGAATACGTAACTAGACGTAATATGTCACAAAATCAGGGAGTAAAGCTCTCACCGAAGACCAGTTTTGCCCTCGGAATGGTGGGTGGCGTACTGGTGCTCTGCACGATCGGTTTTTTCGTGCTTCTCGGTATGATAATGAACGGTGACGCCGGGCTCGGCGCGCCGGTCGCCGCAGCCGAAGAGGTGGATGATCCGACGGAAGTCGCCGACACCGTTCCGGCACCGCCGCAGGATGACGGACCTACTGTCGGTACTATCATCCCGATAGGGGACAGCGACTACGTTATCGGACCGGCTGACGCGGACGTCACGCTCATCACCTACACTGACTTCGAGTGCCCGTACTGCAGTAGGTTCCACTCGACATTCGAGCAGGCGCTCGAGGATTTCGACGGTCAGGTCAGGGCGACGATCAGGCACTTTCCGCTGTCATTCCATTCGAACGCCGCCTCTGCGGCCAATGCTTCCGAGTGTGCCGGCGAGCAGGGTAAATTCTTCGAGTTCGTACACGACCTGTTCACGAGCCAGGGTTCATTCAGTAATGATCTCTACGAGGAAATAGCGGGCGACTTGGGCTTGAAGATGAACCAGTTCAGGAGTTGTATCGAAAGCGACAAGTACGCGGACAAGGTGAGTTCTGACGCTCAAGGTGGAGAGGTGACCGGTGTCAGGGGAACTCCCGGCACGCTCATCATCTCTAAGAACGGTGAGCCGCAACTCGTCCCAGGTGCTGTCCCGTACAGCCAGCTCAAGCTGATGATCGAGTCGGCCCTCTAAGTACGACAACTGGAGCAATAAAAAAGAGACCCCGTTCATGCCAGAACGGGGTCTTTTGATCGGTCCCGAAAGGGTCGCTCTCATGTCAGGTGCCGTCCGGCTCTTCGTTGCCTCCGCGGTCCAACTCCGGCTCCGGCGGCGGACCGTCCGGCCCGGCGACTCGGACTCTGATCCCTCGCGATATCGTCTCGAGTGCCTGCAGCATTTGCGCATCCAGGAGCTCCGGCCAGTAACCGAACATGACGATATGCAGTACCGGATGCTCGCTTTCGAAGCAGAGAAACACGGATGTGATCCGGACGCCATCGTCGCGCTCCTCGATCCTGGTGAACATCGACATGTCCCGACCCTCGATCTCCATCGTCATCGGCATGTTGATGTCCATGCGGTCGTTGCCCAGCGAGGATTCGACTTCGCGGATCCAGACTTCCTCGATGATCTCTTCTGGGGTACCGGTCTCGGCGAGCGCGAAGGAGAATATCATCTGAGACCTGGTACGGCGGTGCGTATAGACGACCTCCGCGCCCTCCACGGCGTGATCCCAACCATCTACGTCCGGCACGCTGACGTTGTCGATCGGTCCTTCGGGGGTCTGCTCTTCCTCGCTGTCGTCGGTCTGGATGAAATCCTCTTCGCTGTCCTCCTGTGGTAGTGGTGGCAGAACAGGTGTCGTTTCCGTATCTTGCCTCGCTCCCGTCGTCGCGCAACCCATCGCCAGTGCGGATGCGAGAACCATCATCAAAATGATTCGCCCGTATCTCATCTTCGACTCCTTTTTCTCGTGGTGAAAGGACTTAATTTGACCTTAGCATAGGGGGTGCGAGCGTACAAAAAACCGCGCATTACAGGAAGTACGCGGTTTGCCCTGTCGGGGCCAAAAGAAAGGAGGTGGGGCCGGAATCAGGATGGGGCGGTCGTATTCGTCCGTAGACGTCAGTCCTCGCACGGTTCGGCCTGCTCGACCGATTCCGCGATGGGGGTGGAGCTCATCACCTCACTCTTGTCATAGGCGCGCGCATTCGGCACACCGCTCATGATGCTTGAGCAGCCGACGCACAAACAGACCACAATGGCGATTAGCATTGATTTGAACATCTGAACCTCCTTGGTCATGAAAGAACCATTCTGGATTCAGCTACGATATTATTGAATATCAGACTTCGGGATTGAAGTCAATGAGAATAAAAAAGGACCGCTGTTTGCGGTCCGTGATTCATGACTGACTGCCTACCCCTCCGACCGAAGGGTCTGCTTCGGACGCCATCAACCACTGGGCGGACAGGGTGGGGGCGTCTGCGTGATGACGATGCTGGCACCGACGCTCAACATGGCACACCTTCCGGCGTCGCTGTGTTCGGAGGCCCAGTCTCCACCGATCACGATTCCGGATTCGGGATTGTCGTGCCTGGTCAGCAGGCCGTAGAACATACCGGAGACACCGTCCTCACGTGTGTACGAGAACGTGGTCTCGTGCCGGGCGCCCAGATCCATCAATAGCGGTGACGCCTCGATGTTCGGCAAGGCTTCCGCGTCTTCGTGGATCGACTCCACCTCTAAGTACGGATATTCTGACCATGTAACCAGCATACCGGCATCAAGGTCGGGATTCTGCAGCGAGATACCGTCTGCTTCCTCGCTAATGTAGGCGACCCACCTGTCGGGAACGCGGAGCGAAAGCGAGATGTCGCCGAACCGGAATTGTCTGAAGTAGTGATCGGCCTCGTATCCGCATGCGACCGTACTCCTGTCGCCGGCATAGACCAGCGTCGGAGCATGTCTTTCGGGGACTGCTTCTTCATCGCCCGGGGCGGCGATTCCACCTCGAATGCCTGCGGCACAACTGCCGGCGACAAGCGCGGTGACCACGATCAGGGTCCACGTCAACCTTTTCATTTTGATACCTCTTTCGTCTTCCGTTCGAGTGAAAGGACCGTGTCTGCATGGAATCATGTCGGGGGGCGGGTTTCAAGTGATTGTCCACAGAATCGCCAAAACAGGCTTGATTTCAAAAAAAACCGGCCGGAGCCGGGTTTGTGTCGTCGCTGGCCGCTACTCGTCGATGCGTTCCATCTCGACATCGGTCAGGAGACAAGTCTCATGGTCAATCACGCGCATGCTGCGCACAATCTCAGAGAACTGCGATTCCATCAGGTTGCGGCCGTGTGAAGGCCACTCTCCGACAGCGATGACGCCGGAGTGTTCGTCGTCAGCATCCGTCAGTATTCCCCACGCGAGTCCCCGCATGCCGCTGTCTCGGTACGAGAACCACGCCGCATCGGGCCCCACACCTTCCACACAGCCGAAGTCGCTCAGAAAGTCGACATCTTCGACCATTCCGTACATGGCATGGAGAACTTCAGTCGGGGATTCACCGCCGGTCGGGATAATCATGATTCGAGACCGGCACTGACCGTACGTGAGATCGTCGCCCGGTACGTCCGGCTCGCAATCCCTGACCAGATAGCTGGACATCACACCTCTGTCGTCGGGCAGGGGAATGATGTCATGCTCGTCGAGCAGTCTCCAATACCCGTTATGCGCGAGCTCCACACCACATGAAGTCAGCGGCGATGGATAACTCGGATTTTCCGGCGAGCCACTGGTGTCGCCGTCGACCGTCGCCGGTGTGGCGTATCGGTCCGGTTGTCTCGGGGCTTCCCGTAGGCCTGACGCGAACGAAGCGCAACCGGCCAGCAAAGCCACGGTCATCAATATCGCTAGATGTCTCATCCGTTCCTCCCTGTCTAAAGGTCAAGGTTGCTGTTTATCATCCGCCGAGGAAATTGTCAATGGACGGGAGTAAGATAGAGCGGGAGAAGCGGGAATAGGGGCAAAAGCGGGAGAAGGTGGAGGGTTCATAAATTATGACTTTCTGCCTCCTGCCTTCGGTCCCGCCGCTGACCATTGAGATCCAACCGCAAAAAAAGACCGACCATATCAGTCGGTCACGTATCAGTTGGGTTTCATCTTTGCGTTCCAGCCCTCGAACCACGGTTCACCCGGATTTTTTTGCATTGCATGGTCGGCGATCGTGCGTGTTCCGGGAGAGATCTGATCGGGGTGGAGCTCGTGTAGGGATATAAGCCTCCCCGGACCCCACATGCCGCAGTACTTGCTCGGATACCGACAGCACATGGGCCGCATGTGAGCGAACGGCGGGTTCGAAAACGGCGATATCTCCGCGACCGACTTGAAAGTCAGGATAGGTTCACCGCAGACCGAGCATGTCGTCGCGTGCAGGTTGAGCCAGCTCTCGAAACATTCCTTACAGCATTTTACGTCATCCGGAATGATGACGGTCGTCTCGAAACCTGACACCGTCACGCATACGGCTCCGGAATCCGGCTCGTGGTCACAATGTGGCCTCCAATCGGGTCCGGTCTCGCCGACATGTTTCTTGCGCGGTGGAATCCTGACGGTCGGAGGTCTGTTGAGTGCGTCCCAATCCTTAAGATCGAGAACGAAGTCATCGTCGAGGTTGCCGACGAAAAGGAACGACACCGCATCTTTCAAGAAAGCCCACAGGTCGGATAAGTGTTTCATCCCGTACTCCTTTCGGGAAACGCCTGATATTCAGGGCACAAATCAAAAAGAGCGCCACACCGGACGCTCCGTCCAGTCGTTCAACTTATCTTATGACAGGTCTGTAGTCAACCATCTTGTTCGAGCCCTTACCCCTGACCTTCTGGAGTATCAGGCGCGTATAACGTGGGCCGCTGAAGTTCCGCTCAAGACGGAAACCACGCTTTTTGGCTTCTTTCGTCAGCTCCTTCGGATCGATCAATGATTTCGGCGCGACAAACTTGCGGAACGGTCCGAACTTCAGCCCCTCGCGACTGACGCCGGTTACCGCATAGCGTCCTCCGGGCCGTAGCACGCGAGCGGCTTCGGCTACGGCTTTTCGCCACGCGGGAACGTGAAGTAGAGTATTGAACGCCGCGACCAGATCGAACGTCTCATCGTCGAAGGACAGTTCCGCCGCGTGTTCGACCATGAATTCGACGCGCTTGCGTTTGATGCGGTGCTCCGCCAGCCGGATCAGCTCATCGTCGATGTCGGTAGCGGTGACGAACGCGTTAGGCATCAGATTCAGCAGGGCCTCGGTCGTACTGCCTTGTCCGCAACCGACTTCAAGCACCGACTGTCTATCATCACTCGAAAGTTCTTTGGTGATCGGTTTCAGCAGAAACTGATTAAGAAGCATGTCAAAGAGGGGATTATTGACGGCAAGTTTGACTCGTCGCTTCATCATACGACTCAAGTATACCATATCGTCACGTTAAGGCTGGCGGCTTGACCTGAAATCCGGACTTGGTAAGGTCGAAACGGTACTTTCAAAAGGGGTTATCCGATGGATTACGACAAGAGAAGCAGGTATCTGCTCGCGAAGATCCGGAAAGCGCGTGGTTCGTTGTCTCACATCGCCACGAGGGACAGTGACGCGATGCGTCGATTTCCGGTCAGTCCGGACGGCAGGGGTCCGCTCTTCGGTCCCCACGCCAAAGATCCGAGCCGCTGGGTCGGGAAGTTCGTGTCACCGTGGCAGAGGGATCTGATCGTCATCCTGAACAGTAAGATGTCGCGAAGGCTGGGTAACAAGTCGCAGGTCATCACACTGCACCCGAATAGCCATATCCGCGACCGTCAGGATCACTGTTACAGCGCGGCGGCGCTCGCCCTGGAAATCGCAGAGATCTTGGGGCTGAACGCTGAGTTGGCTTATGCGGGTATGGTCATTCACGACGGTGGTCATGTGCCAGGCGGCCATCCCGGCGAAACGTTCATCAGTGAACGCAAAGGTTGGGACGGCGTGAACCATCTCAAGTTCAAGCACAACATCATGGGTGTCATCCTGGCGCAGATGATCGAGCGTGGCGGAAAGGGGCTGAACCTGACCCGTCAGGTTCTCGATATCATACTCAACCACTCCAGCGGCATCGGCAAAGCGGTGGTGGACAGTGAGATGATGCCGGAATCGGCGGGTGGGGTGAAGAGCGACAAGATCGACTACACGTTCGCCGACATCAACGACATCCTGGTGCGTGAACCGTTGGCCGCTCAAGGTTTCACCGCGAAGAGATACGCCCACATCCTGGAAGCCGCGCGGTGGTTCGGTAGGGATCAGCGTGAGCGTGTCTTCACCTGTGTCGCCTATCTGTGCGAGGAGTCAGCCGAGAAGGGGTTCATTTCTTTCGACGACAGCGACGCCGCGGACCGGTTCGAGAAGCTCAAGACGATGATGTACGAAGATATCTATCTGAAGCTCGATCGCCGCATGTTGCGGTTGAAGATGGAGATCGTCTATGAGGCGCTGGAAAAGGCCCTTGTTGACGTAGATCCCGCGATCGTCTTTGCCATGCTCGACGATGTCGAACATGAAGAGTTGGCCAAGATGGCGGACAGGCACGAACTCATCACCGAGCAGACCCTGAACCGTTTTTCCGTCGGTGAGGTCATCAAGCACCTGCGCGGTAAAGAGATCGACCTGACCGACCCGGATCTCGACTGGGCGCGCGTCGACCGCGCGCAGGAACCCGCCTCTACCGAGGTTTCGGCGGGCAGAGGAGAAGAATCATGATGAGGATCATTCTCGGACAGGGTGTCTATGCGGAGCGGCTGGCGAAGTATCTCTTCGAGTTGCTCGGCGAGCGGTTTCAATGGTCGAGTGACGAAAGTCCTCCACATCGCGTCAAAAGTGGCGTATGGCGGTTGGACCTCGCTGAAAACTTCTGGTTGGTTCACGAAGGAGGTAGCGAATATCGTTTCGAGAGTCGGAATGAGCAAGGCCGGGCGGTAGTCACCGCCCTCGTCGAACAGATCGGCAAGAACGAGCTGGTCACTCTGGCAAAGCTCGTCGACTGATCCGAAAGTCCGCACTGCGGACTTTTTTCTTTTCGTGCCAGTCAGTATACTTGCACCCAAGGAGGTATACCTTGTTAGTAGTGAAGCTGGCTAAAGAAGTTGACGGCCAATGGCTGGCCGAGCATCTGTCCGGACTGCTTGGGCAGACGAGATCACATCCGGATGATCAGGGTCCGCCGTTCCATGAGCCGGATAGGGAGAAATGGCAGCTCGACCGAGGAAACAACTACTGGCTGTTCGGAGAAGGCGGCCGATACAGGGCCATGGCGAGATATACCGCCAACCGAGAGAAACTGGACGGGTTCGTCGGTAGTCTTCGGCTCTGTCCAGAAATCGAGAAGGTCACCGTCGACCCTCTCTGACCACACCATGTCCGCTCTTGCGGACTTTTTCTTGACACGTTTCAGGGGTGTGCTAGGTTACGTTCATATGACGGACTACACGCCGATGACAACCGGTAAGCACATGCCGATGCGTAGTCGCATGTCCATGTACATGATGGCCTCATTCGCGTTGCCGGTCCGTGATGTGACCGAACTGTAAGCAGGGCAGACAGTTCGATCACACGATGGCCCGGGAACGCCCGGGTATTTTTGTTCCTTGCAGAAAGGAGTGAGAGATGAATATCGGAACCGAAAGGACCGCCATCGAGTCCTTGTTCGGCTCGTTTGCGTCGATCCGCTTGGAGTGGGGGCAAAGATTCGCCGACAAGGATGGTACCGAACTGCACTTGGCGGGTATCAGTCGCGGCAATATCGTCGGCGGTGATCGTGGCGGACCCGTTGTCGTGTTGTCGGCCGCCGGTCTGAAAGAGGGTGTCGAGCGCCCGCCGTTCGTGGTCGTGGACTGCGTCGGCATGGTCGTCATCCGGTCGCAGACCGCTGATGAGCGCGCCGCGGAGGGTATCGCCCCAACGTTCGCGAGTCGGTATGTAGTAGAGGTCGTACGTGCCGACGTCTTCGACGTTCGGGGTCGTTGCATCGTCCGGGAAACCGGAGCATCGGCTTCCTATCCGCTTCTCATGACGGCCGGTGTGAATGATTGATCCACTCCGACACGAATCGCCCTGAACCATACGGTTCAGGGCTTTTTTCATATCTCGCGCGTTGGTATACTGAATCGGACAGTAACCCCAATACTATGAACAGGTTTATTCCGCTACTTGCCATCATCGTGATGCTTCCGTTGTTCGGACTCGGTTGCCCGGAAAAGCCGGACTCTCTTGTGGAACAGGAAGAGCAGGCGCGACAAGAGCTCAAGGTTATTGACGCGCGTGGCTCCGGCGATTGTGCCCACGACTACTATCCGCTTCTGCCCGATTATTCCATCACTTACCGCAACACGTCGGGAGACGAACAGACCGAATACACCATGACCGTCGTCGAGGCGAGCGATACAGCGGCCAAAATGGAATTCACCTTTACGGAAGACGAGGAGATGGCAGGGGAGCTGACTTTCACACAGGAACTGGCCTGTTCCGGCGGCAACCTTCTGCCACAGGGCTATCTCGATATGTCGTCGGCTTTCGGTGACGTGAAGATAAGCATAGAGACCGAAAATGTTGAAGGAATATTGCTGCCGCACCTATTCGAGGATGGAACGACCTGGGAAACGTCCTACGATCTGACCATCACGCCGGAGGAGGGGACTTTCCCCATGGCTGGGTTCGGCAGTCTAAGGTCGGCTGTTTCGCTCGCCAACTCCGTGGTCGCCGAAGAAACGATAACCGTATCCGCCGGAACATTCGACACATTGAAGGTGGAAGTGGTGACTACGACCGTGACCGAGATTCCGGGCATGCCAGCCAGCGTACCGCCGACCGAAAGCGCCGTTATCAGCTATCAATGGTGGGCCAAGGATGTGGGGCTCGTCAAGATGGAGAACAGCGACGGCTCATCAACGACAGAGGCCGTTGAGGTCTTCGTCCCGTAATCGCGCAGGATGAGATACCTGAAGATCGTCATTCCTGTCCTTGCCGTGGTGTTGACGCTGGTCTTTTCCGGTGCTCTCGGTAAGATTCCTGACGCGCTGCCGAAGTGGGACTGGGGCTCCAGGAATGGCGAGTCCGACAAGACCCGTTCCGAATACGCCGTCAGTCTGACCGGAGCGGAACCGTTCGACAGGGAAGTGTCGGTTGAGGTCGGGATCGCGTTCACCTTGGATTTCGAGAGTAACCAGACCACCGGTTTCAGGTGGATGGCCGAACATGACGCGGACATGCTGGAATTCGTCAAGGACGAATACGTGGTGTATGAGCCTTCGGAAGAGGGAGAGCCTTTGGTGGGGGCTGGCGGGATACATCATTTCACCTATCGTCCTACCAGGCCGGGAACCGCGCGAATCGTATTCACCTACTCGCGTCCCTGGGAATCGGTTCAGCCGGCAAAACGTATAGCATATGAGACGATCGCGACATGTCCGGCCGAACCGGGCGATGATGGAAGGCAGACCGTGTGTGAGACACTCGGTCCGGCAGCCATAGAATGAAAAAGCCGCCCATCGGGGCGGTTTTTTAGTCGGTAGACAGCCTGCCTTTCCATGGCACGTGATTGACCATTGTCGGGGCCAGCCACGGACGACCATCGACGATCTTCGGTTCGTATGCCGTGACAGACGCGTTGTAGAATTGCCCGTGACGCAACCTGCGCTCGGTCTCCTTGATCGAGATGCCGTCGATGACGCGCTGGAACAGCACCAGCCACTGATGGTGTGTGACACAGGCCACGACCGCCCCGTCGTAATCCATCCGCAGGGTCGCCAGCAGACTATGGATACGCAGCTCGACATCAGGACCGCTGTCCCCACCGAAAGGCTTGTAGTGGTACAGACCCTCGGCTTCATAGCGCGCGATTTCGCGCGGCATCATGGCCTCGATCTGCGCCCTGGTGAACATAGTCCACATTCCGATGCGCATTTCGGTCAGGCGCGGCTCCTGTAGGATGCGTCTGTTGGGGAAGAATATCCTGGCGGAGCTTCGGGCACGCTTGTGCGGTGAGCTCATGATAACGTCGATGTCAGGATACTCATTATTCACGTACTGCGACGTGAGCATGCACTGGGCTTCGCCGAAATCGATGAGCGGAAAGGCGACATCAGGCGTATCGAGCTCGGCGTTCTCATCACGAGAGTTTTCATTTACCACGGCCCTGCCGTGTCGGAGCAATATAAGTCGTCTGGGCCAACCCATTTCACCTCCTATTCTAAAGGGCTCGTGTATCTTAACGGCCGTCGGAATAAGCGTCAATCCGCCTTAAGGTGTATAATGAGGCACATTAAACGACTAAACATGCGGTCATGGATCTAAAGAGAATGAATGAAAAAATTCGGGAGATGACAGAGCAGAAACGAAAGGAACAGCGGTCGATCGATCAGGAGGCTTCGGACTGTCCGGAAGATACCTGGCGGAACGCGCTCATAATCGGTGTGGTTACGGCAGCTGTCCCGGCCGCGGTGGCTTATTTCATGATGACGCGATACCTCGATGTATCCGCACCGGCGTTGATAGCGCTTGTGCCCTTTTCATTGATAATCGGTATCAGTGCCGCCGTGGCGTATTACGGAACAAAAGGCGGCGTACACAGGATGACCGATAGGCGGGGCAAGCAATTCTCCGGACTTTTTCTGGTCGGGATGATCCTTGTTGTCATCGGTGTGATGAAAGGCCAGGACGAGATGATAGGTTTTGGTGTCATGCTATTCATTACCGGGGTAATTCTCAGCAAGACGCGCTTCCGGCCGCGCCGAACACCTCACACCCGACCAGAACCGACCGATGTCGCCAAAAGGAGACAGGTGCTCATTGTCGCACTGGCTCTCGCTGGAGCCGTCGGTATAGGTGCGGCGCTTCTGGTCCAGCAGACGTATGAAGCCCAGAGAGCCACTGAGCTGGTCATTGAGGAGGATCGGGCTGTCACCCCGCCCGTCACGGATTGCGATGAGAGTGGGGGATTGATGTGGTGTGAACGGCTTAAGTCCTGCGTCAACCCGTGGATCAGACCTTGCGATGAAAAGATTGACAGTAGCGTGCTACAGAGATTGTATAGTATCCGACAGTCCACTGACGCCTCGCTCTCATATCCGGAGTCAGATACTCTGATTTGGAGAAGTGAAGTGAACAACGAGATTGTTCAGACAGAAATCAATGCACTGGTCATGAAAACCGTTGATAGTCCTTATGACACGATCGATCATGTGGTCTGGACACTCGACCGGCATGGGTTCGAACAGGACCTACAGAACATGGCCGATGGACCGGGCGCTGGTATGTGGGGTTATCAACTAGGCAGTACGGTCTGCGTCATGGAATTCCAGGCGACGAATCTGGTACTGCCGAGCGATCCGATACCCGAACAGGAAGAGCCGCTATTGTTCGACATCAGCGTGAGTTGCGGTAGGCTGTAAGATAAAGAAAAAGGCCGCTTGAAGCGGCTTTTTGAATTGACGGAAGTTCTTATCTCCTGAGCCAGCACCTCCTGCGATTGCAGTCGATGCGTGAAAGGTTGCTGAAGTTCCTATTGGCCACACCTTCGACCACGCCAAGCTGATCTTCCAGCCCGTCTACGCGACCTTTGACACGCAGCTCATGCCCGCTCATCCGAACACCGAAGGAACTGACACCGCGTTCAACCGCCCTCAACCTCTGTTCGACGGTCGGTGTGTCATCACCTTCCTCGGGCTGTACCGACAAGGCTTCAGCCATCTCTGAAATCCGTACTTCCTGGCGGATGAGTTGGATACCGCAGCACATGATGGCGGTGAGGCCGCATGCGACGGCCAGGCTTTTTCTCTTTTGGGAGAATACGACCACCGAAATCGCGCCGAGGACGATGAAGACCGCAAGTGCGAGGATGCCGAGATTGGCCGTGAAGGCCTGGAAAACCAATAGAAGCAAGTCCCTAATCATGGTACAGAACTCCTTTCTAAACGAACGTCGCCGCTAAGGCTACCAGCACTTGACACAGGATGCAAGTAAGTAGTGTCGACCACACTTTGCTGATATGGTGTAAAAGTGAACGTTTCAACGGTCTAGGAGGTTGTGATGAAGAAGCGGTTGCGCCAAAAAGGTTTTCGTCCGCCCGTGAATCATCTTTTTTGCATAGCTCTTTCGGTTGCGGCGATCATCGTGATCGCGACGGTCGCGGCAGGCGGCATGTATTTCGTCGAGTTGTTCAATCAGGATCTGCCGCTCGCCACGGATGACAGAGGACGGGCGGTCATCGTCGATGATCTTCGGCAGGTCACTCTGCACCGTGACGAAGTCACCGTGGCGGTCTATGTCGTGCACATGGACGATGTCGAGAACGTCCTTGACGCGGCCAGACAGCGGTGCGATGAAGATGGCGAGCCGACACACGCGACTGTCCGACGCATCCACCGTATCTGGCCCCACTCCTGGGATAGACAGGATATGCGCACGCTCTTCGGTGAGAATTACGCTTCGGTATTCGATTGGGCCGAGTTGGTGTCAGTTCCGCGTCTATGCGGCGACAGTGATCAGAGCCCCTGAATTCCGGGATTCTTTTTATGAAAAAACGGACTTGGGTCCGTTTTAGTAGATCAGTGTCCGAAGAAGGGGCAATCCCGCTGACATCCAACCGATGAGGAGTGCGCCCAGGACGCACAACAGCAGGACAGACGCGGAACGAGGGCATCTGCCATTGTCTGAATACGGACCATTCTTTTTCGACAGGCGCAACAGCAGAAAACTCGCTGGAAGGAACAGTACTACGGGCAGCAGATACAGCGCCACATCCATCATCAAACACATGCCTCACCTCAATAGGACGGTAGCACCGAAAAAAACATGGGTCAAAAGATGCATGATAGGTTAGTCTGGCGGGTGAGGTCGGCGGGGTTTTCGATGCGGTCTCGCGATGATAGTATGCCGTTGAATGACAGCGATCCGAATGAGATGCTGTGGTTGTTGGTCGAGGACGACATGAGCAGCCTTGCGGGGGTGCACCTGCTTGACGATGGGGATTTTCTCACTGTGTTCGATGAGGACGATGAGGTCGTGTTCAATGGACTGATTGAGTACGATTTCCTTGGTGAGTGCGTCAGATCACTCGGTCTTCGTGTCAAATGGATCCAGAGAGACTGGGACCCGGATGACTGGGGTCGTCTGTTCATGACCGGGCAGGAACGCCCATATCGCGCCGAACTCCGCAAAAGGACGATTCATTGATCCGCCGCCGACAGGTTGCGCGGATTTTTTATTGAAAAATCCCGCAAATGCGGGACGCGTTCAGCTATAGACAGCTAGAGCACTTAGCATAAATAGACGGTGTCCATGACTGCAGTCCCGAGGGGTGTAGCGTGCGGTGATTCCGAACAATAAAAACGCCTCTACGGGGGCGTTTTTTGCAATTCAAAATGGAAGGGTGGGGTAGTGATATTTGACTAAAACTACAGGAATAAGCTTATCTAGTGTCGTCTAAGGTATATTGTGCGACCCTTGATATCTTATCTTTTGACCCCTCCCTATCAGTGGAGATATCGTGTTTTTTCAGTATGTCAGATGAGTAATACTATCTCTCGAATCAACACGGAGAAACCTGTGACGTCATATACGCGTCATTGATCCGATAATCATCGTCGATGACCCGAAATCGCGATTAACCGAATCCCTAGAATGCCCTGTGTTGTTTTTCAAGGTGTTCTAGTACCTTGGTATCATCCTACATCCGTATGAAGATCAGCTTGAGTACCGATTTGGTTCAGATGATTCAAATCATGATGAATACATCCCTATCAGTAGTTGGAAAATATTACGTTTGGGTTTGCTATCCCCTAGCCTATCGGTATTTATTTCTCTGGTGTCGTAAAATATTTATGGTTTGATGTCAAAAACACCCGGCGTGAACCGGATGTTTTTAATTGCTACCGCGAGGAGATCGTGTTTGGCTATATCCCCCCCTCTTGGGGACACGGCGTTCAGACAAGTATCGTCCTTAAGGCACGAACCGTTGATCATGATGTCATTGCGTCCATCCAGGACGCGCTTGCGATTCATGTGAATATTCTGGAATACTTCACCACCTCCTTGTCCGGGCTGCTGCGACATCAGGTCATGCTGTGCACCCTGAAAAACCCTCAAATCCTCTCCATGAGCCTCAAAGCGCGACTTAACGGTCCCAAGATGTTGTCGGACGTTCCCCGGTACGTTCTCGTTCTCTAGTGCTTTCATTGGTCGCTATTCAGAAGCATTACCCTGGACGCGCAACTCTTGAAATCTGTCCCACTCGGGGCGCTGACCAGCAGGACTTCCTTGCCCGGCGGCGGCATCGAATTCAGTCGGACTCATCGTGCCTACCATCGCACCTTCCATCCTATCAAGCACCGCTTCACGCGTTGCGACGTGCACGCCGATATTCCTCATCAGACCACCACTTTCATTCGCCGAAGCATTTCCCCCACGCTGAAGCTGCGGCGGAGGCGAATAAAAAGCCGTGATGTCTCATCACGGCTTTTGAGCGACCACCGAACGGATGTTCCGCTCGATCCACTCACGAGTCTCGGGGTGCAATAACATCCCATCCTTGTGTTTCTCATACCAGCCCTGGATGTCAGAATCGCCCTTGCGCATGCCAGCGCCATACCAGTCACAAATCATTTCGATTCTGGCTCGTGCGGACATCGGTATCGGAACATGTTCCCCTGCCGACGTGACACAGACCCACCACTGCCAATGATGATCGTTGCGCTTCTGGTGCCTGTGCCAGGCCCGCTGAAAGTCCGGATCCATTTTCGGGTCGGTCTTCTTGTTCCAATGTCGCGCGTAAGCGATGAACTCGCTCGGTCGCAGTTTCGACAGGTCATGCGTCAGACCGCGCCACCACAGACCTTGCTTCGCGCATGCCGTGAAGACATACCATTTGTGCAGAAACAGATACCGGACGGCGTTCTTGATCGCTGTCCACGACAGCATCTGTACCTCCCTCCTATGCGTTGATGATACCTCATTAGATTGACAATGAAGACCCCCCGAGGCTGAGGCCCGCAGTTTTCTGCGGAGGTGAACAAAAAAGAGACCCTGGCACGATCTCCCTGGTCTCATGAGTCGTCAGAACCGCTGGGTCTCGACGGTCTCGGCAGCCCTTCGCTATCGATGACCATCTCGACCATCGATAGCGAGGAATTTCTGGAAGTCACCTCGACGAGTTCAGCCTCGACAGTAGCCGACTGAATCTCGACATGAAAGACCGCGCCGCTGAACTTCTCATCATTGACCGTAACCTCCAGACAGCCGTCTTCCTCGTTCTCCTCGCACTCGAGACTGTCTTCGGACACGCAATGCCCGAAACGCCGTTTAACCATATTCACGACCGAACGCCTGGCGATCTGAAGGTGCTGCTTGGTGCCGTCCATGTTGTAGATCAAGTACCGCTGCGGTTCCGTCGAAAGGTCGCGATTAAGCTTCCCCTGTTCGACCAATTCCTCCGTCAGCGACTTGATCGCTCCGACTGCCCGCTCCAGGCATCCGGAGATGATGATACCGAACCTCGCAATGACACCTATAAGGAAAATTCCAATGATGTATGTAATGAATTCCATCTCTCCCTCCCTTTCGGCTGTTGAATATATCAGACAACAATCATCATGTCAATCGTCAAGAAAGTGCTATAATGCCCATACATCAGGCAACTTATGAACAGACGTGAGCAAATCATAATCACCACCCTGGCGGCCATCGCCATCCTGCTTCTGCCCCATGGCGGCAATGCTCAATTGCCCGGCGCGCGCGATGTGCTCGTCAAAGCAAGCGGTCCAGCGCTCTATTATTACGCCGAGGACGGCAAGCGCTATGTCTTTCCGAACGAGCGTGTATATTTCAGCTGGTTCTCGGATTTTTCGGGTATCGTGGAAATCTCTGGCGAGGAGCTGGCATCTATTCCGATAGGCGGCAACGTCACCTATCGCCCGGGTATACGCCTCATCAAGATCCAGTCCGACCCCAAGGTCTACGCGATAGCCCCGGGAGGCGTACTGCGCTGGATCGAGAACGAGCAGACCGCTAAGGATCTGTACGGTGTCGAGTGGAACAAGCATGTAGATGACGTCGGGGTGGCCTATTTCATCAATTACACGATGGGAGAATCGCTGGACTGTGCCTGCGGTTATCATCCGATAACCGTGGCCGCGCAGGCGAACTCCATCAACGCAGACAAAGGCATCGAGGTGACCCATAATACGCGTCTGGCCGACACCGCGGTGCCGAACAAGAAGATTGACCTGAACGAACTGACCGAACAGGACCAGCGTGAATACTTGGTGCAGTTTTCATTGAACCATATCAACTCGATTCGGGCCGATCATGAAAAACCGCCGCTCATCCTCAATGACATGCTGACCGAAATCGCGCTGGCGCATAGCATGGACATGGCCTTCAACATCAAAGAGATGTCACACGAGGGATCGCTGGGCGAACAGGCGCATGAGCGCATCAAGGAAGGGAAGGTGCCTGATTCGGAAAACCCGGGTGAGTTCAAGACACTCCCCTACCCTGATGGCATAGGCTGGAGCGGCGAGAATGTCGGGCGACGATACACAGGATATTTCGACGGCGATGTCGAAGCGGCGATCATCGACCAACACGAATGGTTCATGGATGAACCGGACGGCGAATTCAACCACCGAACGACGATGTTGAGCTCCATGGCTCCGTTCACGGAAATAGGCATCGGCCTCTATCTGCACAACGACGTCGTCTGGATCACCGAAGACTTCATCAGCCGCAGTGTCAGTTACGCGCCTCCCGTAGAGGAGCCGCCTGCAGAAGAGGAAGAATCGACCGAAGAAGAATCAGCACTTGCCGAAGGTGAAGAAGAAACATGCGAAAACGAGACTTGCCCCATCGAGACCTGATGACCTGATGCATATCCAAGACACCGGCAAACGCCGGTGTCTTTGAAACTTTTTTGTCATTGTGAGGAGGCCTTGCCCGCCGGGCAGACAGGCGCAGCCGACGAAGCGATCCTATCCATTCCCGACGGGATTGCCACGGTCGCCTGCGAATCTCCCTCGCAATGACAAAAAGGAGTTATGCGACTACCTCTTTTTTGATACTTGACCAATCATATGCGATACGGTAAACTCGTAAGCTCTTTTCCGAAAGGATTTTTATCATGTCGAACAAGTGTCATTCCGAGGAGATCCTCGCCCACGAGGCCGCACATGTCCTGGTAGCCTGGTATTCTCCGTTCTTCACGCGCGTCAACAGGGTCGTATGCACATATCGGGACAGCGGTGTCATGTCGGCCAATTTTCATTTCAATTCCCCGCCTTTCGAGTGGGATCACCTGTCAGTCACCTTAGCCGGACTGGCGGGCGCCCTGTCGAGATTCGATACCGTTCGTCTCGAAGGCAACGAGCCTGACCTTAGCGAAGCATTCCGGATAGCTGAATGGCTGACCCTGAACAGCGCAGACCCGGAAACAGCCATGATTTGGGACTTCAAGGAGGGTACCTCGGCACCCCCCTTCCAGAGGATGCTCAAGAGGCGTCAGACACCGCAAGTGATCAGGCTGATGAGAATCGGCTACTGGCGCGCCAATGAAATCATCCGGGCTCACCGAACGGCGTTCATCGTTCTTATCACACTGTTGCGCAAGCACCGGACACTCTCGATGAAAGAGTTGTATTCCATTCTTGGAGAACCGACCGTGATGGACGAAGAGTCGGTCACTCTCATCAAAAGGATGTACTGATACAAAAACCCCAGCGACTCGCTGAGGGTTTTTATTCTCCTAGAACCCCAACAGGTAATTCATCGGATTGACCGGTATGCCGCGATGTCGCGTCTCGAAGTGCAGATGGGGTCCGGTCGTCAGTCGTCCGGCACCCGGTGTCCCCGGTGCTCCGCCCGAGTACCCGATGATCTCACCCCGCTCAACGAACGTATCTTCTCTCACGACAATCCTTGAAATGTGTCCATACACGGTCGAGATATCGTTATTGTGTATGACCATGATGTAGCTGTAGCCGAGCCCGGCGTTCTTGGCTCTTGCCACGATACCGCCGGCCGCCGCCCTGACTGGCGTTCCCTGATAAGCACGGATATCTATACCCGGATGTTCGAATATGTGGCGAAACGGATAATCCGGATCATGAAAGATCGCGGTAATGCCCCGGCTCGGCTCGATCGGCCATGACAGCACGGTGTTGGTGTCCTTGACCCGGTCGGACAGGATAATCTTCTCGCGCAGCACGCGTTCGAGATACGTTATCTCGTTGCTCGCCTCATTCTGCTCGCGTTTCAGCTCCGCCAACAAGTATCGATACTCGAGCTCTGACGACCGCGTCTCTACGAGGATATTATTTTTCAGCCCCATCTCGTCGTCGAGCTTCCGACGCTCCACTTCAAGGCTCAGCATCTTCTTGCTGACATCCGCCTTCCTTTCCTCGCGCGCATGCTGTTCATCCTCCAGTTCCGCGTGCAAAACGTGAATGCGACCCAGGGTATCGTTGACCCTACGCTGCAGAGACGCAATCGCGTATAACTCCCTGAAAAAATCCGAGAACGTACTGTGCGACAACAGGATCTCTAATATACTCTTGCCGGTCTGCCGTCGGTACAGCTCCCTGGCCATCGATCCCAAGAGGCCTCTTTCCGAATCCATCTTCTCTTCCATCTCCGCGAGCTGCTCATCAGCCTTCTTCATCTGCAGTTCAAGCGACCGAATCTCTTTCTCTGAAATCTCGATCCCCACTTCGGTCTTGGCGATCTGGTTGTCCAGGAGCGCCATCTGATCCTCCAACGACGCGGATTCGATCTTCTTGTTCGCCACCAGGCTCTTATACTGGTTTATCTTGCCATTAATCTGCGAGGCCTCCTTCTTCTTCTTTTCTACATCATCATTCAGCCGGTTTATCTCCTTTCGTAGGTTATCGCTATCGTCATTCTCCTCGGGCGGCGGCGCTACAGTGGTTTCTTCAGGCTCACCGCTTTTATTGACCTCCTCGGAATCCTCTTCCCCTTCAGCAAACGCAATATTCGAGACCGGCGACGGCGCAAAACCGATGAACGAAAAAACGACGATCAGGAACATCAAAATCGCCTTCCCTGACATCATTTGTGCTTTCTGATACGGCATTACAACATCGATAATGCGTGCTTCATGCGCGCGATGGTCCTCTCCTTACCCAGGACCGCCGCAACCTCGAACGGACTCGGTGAGGCCTTGCTGGCGGTCAACGCCACCCTCATGGGCCACAGTGTCTCCGCGTTGGTGTATCCCCTGTCGGCGATGTATTTCAGCACCTCGTCGCCCAACTTTTCCGCGTTCTTGAAATTTTTGTCCGGCATTTCCTTCAATAGGTCAACTAGGGTCCGCAATCTCACCCGAGCGACGTCAGCGGTCGATTTCTTCCATGGTAGCATGTCTACCTCGTATTCAAGCAGATCGCGGAAGAAAAAGTCCGTCGCCTGCGGCAGGTCGCTCAGCTTTTTGACGCGCTCTTTTTCCAGCGGCACCACTTGTTCGAGATAGCCCAGTTCCAGCGGCTCACCCATGTTTTCGGATATCAACTTCCCGGCCTGCACGACGAAAACACCGGCATCGACATAGAAAGGCAGCGCGGCTTCCGCCAAATCGCCGTCAGTGAGCTTCTTCAGATACTCTCCGTTCATCCAATCCAACTTTTCGACGTTGAAGACGGCACCGCCCTTGTTGATCTTGCGCAGATCGAACGCCTTGATCATCTCTTCCTTCGAGTATATCTCCCGGTCCGCAGTCGGGTTCCAGCCCAGCAACGCCACGAAATTTATGAGCGCGTCCCGCAGATAACCTTTATCCCGATAATCCTCGACCGCGACGTCCCCCTGCCGCTTGGAGAGCTTCGACTTGTCCGTGTTCAACAACAGCGGTACATGCGCGAATACGGGCTTGTCCCAGCCGAACGCTTCATAAAGCAGGACATGCTTGGGGGTCGAGGGACACCATTCCTCGCCGCGCACCACATGCGTCACGCCCATCAGGTGGTCATCGACGACGTTCGCCAGATGATAGGTCGGAAATCCGTCGGACTTCATCAATACCTGATCATCGATCTGACTGTTGCTGAATTCGATCCGTCCCCGGATCTCGTCGTCGAACGCGGTCACGCCCGTGTCCGGCACCTTGAGACGCACCACGTATTCAGTCCCCTTCTCCAGTTCCTTGGCGACTTCATTCTCGGTCAGATTCTTACAGCGCCCGTCGTACATCGTGCGCCCACCCTCGTTCTGCTGTTCTTCACGCATCTTCGCCAGGGTGTCCGTACAGCAGAAACATCGGTAAGCGTGCCCGCCCTCCAAAAGCTTCTCGACCTGCTCCTTATATATATCCGTGCGCTCCGATTGGATATACGGCCCGAAGTCACCCTTTTGCGCGAGCCTGCCATCCTTATCGATGTACGGCCCTTCATCCACCTGAATCCCCGCCCACTCGAGCGTTTTAATGATATTTTCGATGCCTCCTTCAACGGTCCGTGCCTGATCCGTATCTTCTATCCGCAATATCAAGACGCCACCATGCTTCCTGGCGAACAGCTCGCTATAAAGCGCGGTGCGTAAGCCTCCCACGTGCAGAAATCCCGTCGGTGACGGCGCAAACCTGATGCGTACCATATCAGAGTTTAAAAGTTTAAAAGCTCAACAGCTTAAAAGCATCATCACGATAGGCTTTTTAGCTCGGTTTTTACGATTCCCAGCCGTTCTCCTAACACCAAAAGCGGAAAAACGACCGTGGCTGTCAGAATACGCCCAATACGCCAAGGCTGCAAGACGAGCCGCCAGAGCCATTCCAGGTCGATCCGCTGCATAAAATCCGGCGCCCGCTTAGACTCGCCGGAGATGAAATCGAACGCACCCCCGACGCCGAGTGCCACCCGAACCGAGGGAAACTTTTGAAGATGCGTGTGGATCCACTCCTCCTGCTTGCCATGTCCGAAAGCCACGAACAGGATATCCGGCACAGCGAGATTCAGTGCGCGTTCGGTACCGTAATCCATGATCGGTGCTCCCTCTTCGTCATACTTCACCTGGCCACCGCTCATCGCGCCGACGATGCGCAATCCCGGAAACTCGGCTCTTAGTCTGTCTGCCGCCTTTTCGGCGACGCCCGGTCGCCCACCCAACATAAAAATGCCGTATCCGTCCTCCGCGGCCAGGCCACAGACACGCGAAACCATGTCCGTGCCGGTGACGCGCGTCGGCAAATCCTTCCCGAGCAGGCGCGCGGCCCAAAGGAGCCCGGCTCCATCCGGGATGGACAGGTCTGATGACTGTAAGGCTTCCCTGAATAATGGTCTGTCCCGCGCCATGACTAGCATCTCCGGGTTAGGTGTGAAGACCTTCTGCCCGGCTTTATCGTGCAAAAAGTCAGCAACTACTTCGACCGCCTTATCTTGGGTCACCGCATCGACCGGTATTCCCAATATCTTTATCCGCTTGAATCCATACATATCATTCTTATTTTAGCATGAAACGGGATTGACTTATACTGCTCATCGAGCATACTCCTGCCATCACTGAAAGGATAAATAATGGATGAAAGTAGACTGCATGCAGGTCCTTACATCGGCGTAACCGGCTTTACGTCGCACGAGCAAATCGGTCGACTCCTCCGTTTCGTGGAAGATCCGACCGGATATCTGCTTATGGCGGGCTTGCTGGTGAGCCATAAGACGTTGAAGGGTCTGCCGGCCAAATTTCCAAAGCGCTACCCCCCGCTCGAGCGTCTGAACGACGTATTCGTGGACGACGCGCGGGTGGTCAACCTGGCGCATTTCAACAGCAAGACGCGCGAAGGGCTGGCGGATGAACTGGCGACGGTGCACGACCTCTGCACTCCTCTCCTGCACGGTTTCCAGCTCAACATGACCTGGCCGCTGAATGAAGAGTTGGAACGGGCGCGCGCGATGTGCGGTAAACGTTTCCACTACGTCATCCAGCTCAACCGGCATGTCATCGCCGCTGCGGACGGTGATCCGAAAGTGATCGCTGAACGATTGCGCGATTCATACGACCCGGAAATCGCCACGGACACGCTGATCGATTCGAGCGGAGGTCTCGGCAAAGGCTTCGATTCGGTATTCGCGCACGAGTGCATTGCGGCGATCAGGGAGGCCTGTCCGTGGACGCATGTCGGTCTGGCGGGTGGTATTCGCCCTAGTGATATGTGCGTTCGCCTGGGATCCTTTTCCAAGCTCCGGCACAGAATCAGCATCGACGCTGAGGGCGGCTTGCGCGATAAAAATGATGAGCTGGACGAATTTCAGACGATCATCTATCTCTCGCGTGGGTTCGGGCTGTTCAATCAGAACAGCCTGCGCTGACTTCCCCACTTCGACCGCTTCGGCGGTCTCTTTTTTAGAGATAATCCCGTTTTTTCATACTTGAGAAGTGTCCCCCCCTCAGCCTAAAACGGGGCCAGGCCCCATTGACACAGTAATTAGAGTGAGTACAATATTATTAGCACTCGTCTATCGAGAGTGCTAAGTATAACCTTGAACACTCCGATTTTCAGACCCTCAAATCCCAAAATTATGATCCCAAAAAATTTCACCACCAAATCCCGGGAAGCGCTCGAATCAGCGCAGATATCGGCGTTCGAGAACGGCAATCCGGAGCTGAATCCTTTGCATATTTTAGAGGCTCTCCTGGATCAAGAGGGTGGTGTCGTAAGATCGGTCTGCGACAAACTGGAGGTCGATTCCCCCTCCCTGCTGGTGGAAGTGCAAAAAGCCGTGGCCGCGTTACCGAAATCGCAGATGGAACGGGAGACCGCCCAGTTGGCGCTGAATCCAGCGACGCTGAAGGCTTTGCGTCAGGCCGACAACGAGACCAAAGAATTCGGTGATGACTACATCTCTACCGAGCACCTTCTGCTGGGTATTCTGGCGGTAAGCTCGGAGGCGCAGGCGCTGTTACATAAGTACGGCGTCGAACATGACAAGGTCATGAAAGTGTTGGTGGATATCCGCGGTTCGCAGAAAGTCGATTCGCCCGAACCGGAGCAGAAGTACCAAGCTCTTGATAAATATTCCAGGAACCTGACCGAATTGGCGCGCCAGGAGAAGCTCGATCCGATTATCGGTCGCGATGACGAGATCCGCCGTGTCATGCAAGTGCTGATGCGTCGTACCAAGAACAATCCGGTGCTGATCGGCGAGGCGGGAACGGGAAAGACCGCCATCGTCGAGGGTCTGGCGCAACGTATCGTGCAAGGCGACGTGCCGGAATTGCTGAAGGACAAGGAAATCGTGTCGCTTGATCTCGGCTCGCTTGTCGCCGGCAGTAAGTTCCGCGGTGAATTCGAGGATCGTTTTAAGGCTGTAATCAAGGAAGTCGAGTCGTCCGACGGTAAGATCATTCTATTCATCGATGAACTGCACACACTTGTCGGGGCAGGAACAGCGGACGGTTCCCCGTTAGACGCATCGAACATGTTGAAGCCTGCGTTGGCGCGCGGTGAACTTCGTGCTGTCGGCGCGACGACCATCAAGGAATACCAAAAGCACATCGAAAAAGACGCGGCCTTCGAGCGCCGGTTCCAGCCGGTCTTGGTCGTTGAGCCCTCGGTCGATGATGCGATATCGATCCTGCGCGGCATCAAGAACCGCTATGAATTGCATCACGGGGTCCGCATCACTGACCCGGCGATTGTCGCCGCGACAAACCTCTCTTCGCGATACATCCAGGATCGTTTCCTGCCGGATAAGGCGGTGGATACCATTGATGAGGCCGGCTCCGCACTCCGCATGGAGATCGACAGCGAGCCACAAGAACTCGATCGGCTGAAACGCGATGTGTTACGCCTTGAAATAGAAAAGAAGGCGCTCGAAAAGGAACAAGATAGGGATTCGGTCGCTCGACGCGGTGATATCGAAAAGGAGCTGGCCGAACTGAAAGAAAAACGCGATTCACTTGACCTGAAATGGAAGAACGAGAAGGAAGTCATCGTGGAGATCCGCGCGAAAAAGAAAGAGATGGACGAACTCAAGCAGGAAGAGGAGATCGCGGTCAGGGACGGCAATGTCGATCGGGCCGCCGAAATCCGCCATCGGCTCATTCCAGAGCTCGAGGAGGCGTTGCGGAATTCCGAGGACCGCCTACGTTCTCTCCAGAAAGACAGCCGCTTCCTTAAGGAGGAGGTTACGGAAGAGGATGTCGCCGGCGTCATCGCCCGCTGGACCGGTATCCCGGTCAGCAAGATGCTCCAGGAGGAGGCCGCAAGAGTGGCAAGACTGGAAGATGAGCTCAAGAGACGTGTTGTCGGCCAGAATGAAGCCATTAAGGCCGTCTCAAACGCGATTCGACGTTCACGAGCCGGTGTATCTGAGGAAAATCGCCCGATCGGTTCGTTCCTGTTCCTCGGTCCGACCGGTGTCGGTAAAACCGAGCTGGCTCGAGCTCTCGCAGAATTCATGTTCGACGACGAGACCGCGCTGGTGCGGCTCGACATGTCTGAATATGGTGAAAAACATACTGTATCGCGCATGCTTGGCTCACCTCCGGGGTATATTGGCCATGAGGAGGGCGGACAGCTGACAGAGCTCGTCAGGCGCCGTCCGTACTCGGTCGTCCTGTTGGACGAAATCGAAAAAGCGCACCCGGACGTCTGGAACACCTTCCTGCAGATATTGGACGAAGGGCACGTCACTGACAGTAAGGGCCGCAAGGTCAACTTTAAGAACACGGTCATCATCATGACCTCGAACATCGGTTCAGACATGATCCTGGAATCGGACAAACGCCTGAGTACTATCGGTTTCGGTGACGGAGAGGATGAGGGCGACAGTATCAGCGGTAAGATCCTGGATCTCCTGAAGGAACACATGAAGCCGGAGTTCCTGAACCGGCTCGATGATGTCATCGTGTTCGGAGCGCTCACAGAGGAACAGATAGTGCAGATTGCCGACCTACAACTCGCGCGTGTGGCCAAACGCCTCGCTGAACAGCACATCGAGATTGACGTGACTGACACGGCCAAGAAGCTGCTTGCCAAAAAGGGTTTTGATCCCGCATTCGGCGCCCGGCCGCTGAAGCGCGTCATCCAGCGTGAAGTGCTCGACCCCATCGCCATGATGATAGTCGAGGGCAAGTTCCCGGATGGTGGGAAGGTGATCGTGGATGTACGGAAAAACGAGCTGACGATTTCGTAATCAATATCATTATGAGGGCTCCGGCTCGCGAGCCTGGGAACGAAGCGATTCCGACGGAATTGCTTCGTCGTCTTTCTCCGCCTCTTCACCCCTTTTGTCATTGCGCCCCGCCCATGGCGGGGTCCCGCCTTCTCTGAATTAGAGATATGTGGCGGGAAGGAGCGAAGCGACGAAGCAATCCCGTGAATCAGGCTTAAACCGACGGAATTGCTTCCTACCGATAGGCAGACGCGTCCGCTCGCAATGACAATGATAAAAAGATTTCCGCGAGGGAGACGCGGAAATCTTTTATTATCGCCGTCTATGTAGCTTGTATCCCGATGCAACTCTGCGCCATGAACGCGGGGACGAATGCGTTGCCGCGTTCTCTCATAGTGTTCCACGGACATTGATCACAATAAAGTTGCTGCCGGGATGAGATCTCTATCATCGGCGGTGACCTGGCGGCCCTCATCATTCAGCGGGCCATTACCACATCAGAAAGTGCGCCGACGAACTGCCGCCAGGCAGCGCGTATTCTTCTTCTTGCCATAATTTCTTGGCTTAATTATGGCACCATGTTATATTGTTGGTGCCACAGTGCGTGGTTCAGTAGTCCCGTCAAACGGGACTACGCAAGCATCGTGCCAGTCTCCCACAGGTACGATGCTTTTGTTTTCGACCTGTCTGATGAGCGAGCGTATCCGGCCTTACGAATCACAGGTTCGATTTACGCCTTGGCGTAAATCACTTAGTGACTCGATCCGGCCAGACACATCTCACCTCATCAGACGGGTCGAAGCGACCTTTCGATTCCAAAGTACAATTTATTGATTAAACTGATCTGTAATTTCGAATCACCCCTCGCACGACTCCCTGAACATCCACAGACTTCACGTATATCGGCTTCATGGTGCTGTTGGCTGGCTGTAACCGAATCTTTCCCTTCTCCTTATACAACCGTTTCAACGTTGCGTACGTGTTCTCCAGCAAAGCCACAACTATCTCTCCATTCCTAGGTGACGGATTCCGCTCAACAATCACATAATCTCCAGAAAGAATCCCGTCTTCAATCATCGACTCCCCTTTCACCCGCAACACATACGTCTCCCCCGGCTTCCCGACGAGCGAAGACGGCACTTCGACCTCCTCCCCCTCCTCGACAGCCTCAATGGGTTCGCCCGCGGTTATCAGCCCCATGAGCGGCAAGGAAAATCCCTCAGCTGCGCGCATGATCGCCTCGTCCACCTCCAGACCGCGCGCCGAGCTCCCCTCCCCTGACAGATACCCTTTCTGCTCCAGATTCTTGATATGCTCGTGCACGGTCGCAGTCGATGATACACCGAGCGCTTCCCCGATTTCCCGGTACGACGGCGCGTAGCCATTATCGCGGATATACTCAGTCACGAACTCGAGTACCTGCGTCTGTTTCTTGGTTAATTTATCTGTTGGCGTCATATGTTTATCCACAGCTCGTCTTTCACTATCCAAAGTATACCCGAACAAAAACCGAACGGCAAGTACCCCCTATGGATAAACAAAAAAGAGCGCATAAACACTCTTTATTCCGACACTTCACCAGCTGAATCCTTAGCGAACGCCGCCATGGCATCCTCTACGAGTGGCAGTACCGCCACAATGAAGATGCCGAACGCGGGAACCAGCGCCACCAGTAGGAACGAACCCACCATGGCAAACGCGCCGGACCATGATCCCGCGAATCGTTTCCACTTTTGAGGATCGTCATGGGACACGGCATAGTTGGTGGCTGTCCTGATGATCCCGTAACACATCAGTCCAACGAGCAGTAACCCGCCGATTCCCGCGGCGATCCTGGTGTATATCTCCATCTCGCTTCTCCAGTCGCTATCACCCTTCGCGTAAAGCTTCGGGTGATTCTCGGCGAGCTTCGATAAAAAAGAGGGCGCGTTGCGCCCTGTGTCTTTGGCCGATACCTATGCGTCTTTTTTCGACTTGCGGATGACGAGTGCGATCGTCAGCGGCCATATCAGACCGAGGATCCACCCGAAGCCGTAGTCGGCGAATCGCTTGATGAAGCCGCCTTTGCGCTTCCCCATGCGATACTCACCCCACTTCTTGAGGTGCAGTTTCCCGCCGACGAACATCGTCGGCACCGACCAGAAGAGCGAAACGGCGACGATCAGAATGCCCCACCAGTGGGAAACGACGAATTGAATGACAGAATCCATCTCTTATCTCCTCCCTCGGTGGGCCGCTAGCGCCGGCGCCTGAAGATGTCCCGAATCCACTTGGCGAGCCGCACGACGAGATCGATGAGCCGCCAGACGATACCTCGTCCGTTCTTCTTCGGCTTGGGCTTGAAGATCCAGTCGACGATCTTCTTGATGACCTTCAGAGCGAAGCCCCAGATGTACTTCATGATGAGCTTCTGAAAGATCCAAGTGAAGATCCAGGCTACAATAGCCTTCAACATCGTCTTCTCCTTCCTTGCAGGACACCGCCTGCGGAAATCAAATTCAAAGTACGATTTTGGGACGACTTTAAGCCTTCCCGGTAGCTTAATTTACCGCTTTTTTTGCCTTCTTGTCAAGAATAGAGTAAAATCCGCCTTATCAGGGTCGCCAACCCTTTAGAGAAATGGTAAAATATAGGAGTATGGCTCTCGTATTCACGGCCATTGCCGCCCACACCCCAGTACTCATCCCAAGTATCGGCAAGGGTGGCCTCGATATCATCAAGAGCACCAAATCCGCCATGGAACGGCTGGAGCAGGATTTGTATATCGCCCAACCCGACGTGCTGATCGTCATCTCCCCGCACGGCGACACGCTCCCCGATGCCATCACCATCAACATGAACGCCAAATATGTCTCGAACTTCGAGGAGTTCGGCGACCTCGTGACGAAGATGGAATGGAAGCCGGCAATGATGCTGATGGACCGTCTGCGGGAGGATTTCAAGACGAGCGACCTTCAAATGGCGATGAACAGCCAGGATGAACTCGACTACGGCACTTCCGTACCGCTCTACTATCTCACTCAGCACGTGAAGGACATCAATGTGATTCCGATCGTGCCATCTTCGAAGATGGACTTGAAAACGCATTACGAATTCGGCAAGAAGATGAAAGGAGAGATCATAAAGTCGACCGAGCGTATCGCGGTGGTGGCGTCAGCCGACCTGTCGCATCGGGTCAGCGAAAAATCTCCGGATGGCCTGTCGCCCAAAGGAGTAGCGTTCGACGAGAAGGTCATCGAGGTACTGCGCGAACATAACCCGGTAGGCATCCTCGATATCGACGAGGCCTGGATGGAAGAGGCGAGCACCTGCAGCGCCAGGGCTCTCGCGATGATGTTCGGCGTGCTGGATGGCGTACACCACGAGGCAGAGATCCTTTCCTACGAAAAACCGCTCGGCGTGGGCTATCTGGTCGCCTCGATCCGCGTGTCGTGATTGCGTTACTGATGAGGCGCCTTTCTGGACGGAGGGCGTTTTTAGTTTGAAATAAGTACAGGAGTATAGGAATATGGGGGTACAGGAGATATTCTTCTAGACTTCCGTACTTACCCAACACCATGTTCGCCAAAGTCATCCCTGCCGTAAAACTGCCGAGGACGCTCAGGGCGTTCGACTACGCGATACCTGATGAGTATCGCGATTTTGTGAAACGCGGCAGTTGGATCGTGGTCCCCTGGCGCGGTCGTCCCGTAGATGGCCTGGTCATAAAGGCGAACGAGAAGCCGGAAATCGACGCGAAATCGATCAAGGAGATACTGGGACTCGGTGATCTGCATGCATTGGGAGAAGATTTGACGCGCCTTCCCGAATGGATGGCGGCGAGATATTTCGTGGCACCGGCAACGGCACTGAAGGCGTTCCTGCCACGGACACCGAAGACACTGGTCGTGAGAGAGTTAGAAAGTGAGAAAGTGAGAGAGTCAGAAAGTTATAATAGAAAAAAACAGAGGTCCGTCATTAGATACGCTAGCCCGAGTGAAAAGCTTGAGGAAACCGTGCGGGTGATACAAAAGACGATCGAAGAGAGTCGTAGCGCGGTAATCGTCACGCCGCATGTCGGGGAGGTTGATGATATCGCGGCGAAGCTCGAAAGGAAATTCAAGGAAATACCGATCATCCGCGTCAGCGGTCGGACCGCTGACGCCAAACTGCGCCGCGCCTGGGGGGATATCCTCGCTCGAGAGCAGGTCATCGTCGTAGGCGGCCGCCCTGCCGTGTTCGCTCCGATCAGGAACCCAGGATTGTTCCTCTTGCTCGAATCGGACAGCGGAGACCTGCGCCAATATGACCAGAATCCGCGTTATGACGCGCGGGAAGTAGCGCGCTTCCGGGCCGAACACTCCGGTGCGGACGTGGTCTTCATGTCGCACGCACCGCGACTTGAAGAGTACGCGAAGGTGAAGGCGGGTGAATTCGACTATACGGAAAGCTTAGGAGCTAAGGAGCTAAGGAGCTTAGGAGCTAGTCTTGTTGATGTTTCAGGCAATCCGCTTGGGCGGGATAATCCCCTGTCCCCGGTAGCCGTCGAGCGTATTCGCGACTCTTTACATCAGGGCAAAAAAGTGCTAATGTTCCTTAACCGCAAAGGTTCGGCGGGCGCGCTCGCCTGCGCTGATTGCGGACAGGTATTCCGCTGCGATCGTTGCGGTATAGCGGAATCTTTCACCGATGAAACACTGCACTGCCGGCGTTGCGATACCAAACGGCAAGCACCTGACCGTTGCGCCAAATGCGGCGGAACGACGCTCCGACCAGTCGGCATGGGCACGACCTCAGTCGCTGACGCACTGGACCGGATGTTCCCGGACGCCAGAGTCTGCCGACACGATTCCGAATCTGTCCCGTCTGACGGGAGCGGTGCCCTGCCGGGAGACGCCGACATCTACGTCGGGACACGGCTCCTGCTGCATGACGCGGCCGAGAATGACTACGAAGGGACCGACTGGGGTTGTGTGGTGGCGGTCGACACGGACGGACTACTGGCCCACCCCGGATTCCGCGTCATGGAAGACGCATGGAGGGCGGTGCGGCTGATGCGCGATATCGCCGCATCGAGCGGGGCAGACCTGTTATTGCAGACTGTCGATCCGGAAAGCTCCAAAATCCGGCGACTGCTGGCGGACACCGACGCATTCATGCGGGTAGAGGCCGAGAGCCGATTCAAGTCCAGCTACCCGCCGTCAGGTAATCTCATAACGGTGACGATCAGGGAGGATGACGAAAATCGGGCCGAACGCCGCGCGCGGGAGTTCAAGATGGAGGCAGAGCGCTCGCTCATCGGTTCCGGCACTTCGGTCGCCGGTCCGCTGAAGCCTAAACGTCCGTTTCGTGACGGTACATACAGGCGCGTCGTGGCCATCAAGACACCCAAAGCGATCCCGCAGAAAGTCGGAGAGCTGTTGAACAGCCTACCGGAAGACCATATAATAGACAGGAATCCGGAGACTATATAACGACTTCCCTTCCCTCTCCCCTTCACACCCTTTGTCATTGCGAGGGAGGCCCGCAGTCCGACCGCGGCAATCCCGTACATAAAAGCATTCCACCCGCAACAACAAAAACACCATGGCAATCAGGAAAATCGTGACAATCGACGACAAGAACGACGTGCTGACGACGCGCGCCGCAGAGATCGATCCCAAGGAACTCGGGAGCGCGGATTTCGTGACCCTGATCGACGACATGGTCGAGACGATGCGGGTCGAGGACGGAGTCGGGCTCGCCGCGCCGCAGATCGGTGTCGGTAAACGCGTCTACGTCGCCGACACGGAAGACGGTCCGATCGCGCTCGTGAATCCGGAATTCACCAAACGCAGTAAGAAGACGGGCAAATACGAAGAAGGCTGTCTCTCCATTCCCGGCAAGTTCGGCATCGTACGCCGCGCCAGCGAAGTGACGGTAAAAGCACTGACGATCGACGGCCGGGAGGTGACGTTCGTCGCCAAGGGCTTCTTCGCCCGGGTCATGCAGCATGAGATGGACCATCTCGACGGTATCCTTTATATAGATCGAATTAAGGAACAGCAGGGATAGCGGGTACAGCGGGGACACGGCCTCTGGCCGTCAGCGGGGATAGAAGCTTTCTTCTCCCCTTCTCCCCCGCCTACCGCATCTCACCCCTTCTTGTCATTACGAGCGAAGCGAAGCAATCCCGTCGGGATTGCCGCGTCGCTCCGCTCCTTCCCGCCACATATATCTAATCTAGAGAAGGCGGGACCCCGCTGTCGGCGGGGCGCAATGACAAGAAAAAGAGCCCCGTCTTGCCCCATCACTACCCCCCATGAACCCCATCCGCTTAATCTATTTCGGGACATCTGAATTTGCGGTTCCGGCACTGCGAGCGTTGCTCGACCGGCCGGAGCTTTTTGATGTTGCAGCAGTGGTATCACAACCTGATCGTCCAGCCGGAAGGAAAGGCGAGATGAAGACGTCTCCGGTCGCTGGTGTGGCGCGCGAGCTCGGTCTGACTCTGCTGCAGCCTGAATCGCTCAAGAAAGGCGGGGCGGTCGACGAGCTGAAGGAGCTCGACGCGGATGTCTTTGTCGTGGCCGCCTACGGACAGATTATCCCGAAAGTGATCCTTGATATTCCGAAGAGGGGGGCGCTGAACCTGCACGGCTCGCTCCTGCCGAAACATCGCGGCGCCTCGCCGATACAGACCGCTATACTTGAGGGAGATGGCGCGACCGGCGTCACGCTGATGGTGATGGACGAGAAGATGGATCATGGACCGCTGTTGTCGAAGCTGGTCGTGGAGATCGATCCGGAAGACGATTATCCGTCGCTCCTGGACAAACTGGCGGACTCGGCGGCGCAACTCATCGTCGAAGACCTGCTGAAGTTCATCGCGGGTGAGCTCGAAGCACACGAACAGGACCACGACAGCGCCACCTACACGAAGATCCTCAAAAAGAAAGACGGCCTGATCGACTGGACCGCAGAAGGGGCGGAGAGCATGGAACGCAGAGTACGCGCGTTCACGCCCTGGCCAGGCACTTGCACGACTCTCGCCAGGAAAGACGGCGAACTACGCCTGAAGATACTCTGGGCCGAAGCGGTCTCCAAACCCGAGCAGGGCATGAAGCCCGGGCAGATCGCTGTCTCGAAGGACGGCTTCCCGATCATCGCGGCCGAGCGCGGCGCGCTGAAACTGCTGGAGGTCCAACCCGACGGCCGCCGCCCCATGTCAGGCGACGCCTTCCTACGCGGCTATCCTGATATTTTGGCTTAAGTCAGCTAAAAAATACCACTCACGAGAGTGGTATTTTTTATCGAAATGGGACCGGACCGTGTCTTTAATCCAGCGATACCACCCAAAAACTAAAGATTAAAGACACGGCCCCGAATCGCACTAACATTGTCGCACCACCAACTCCCCAAACCACCTCCCCACCTCCCCTATCAAGGTGTTCCAATTCACACTACTATGGGCTACCACGTCAAAACAACCGCCGAAAGGCGGTTATTTTGTGTTTGGACGTTTTGAAAAATGCCAACATTCAAGACCTGACACCTAATCAAAGAAGAAATTCGATACGGAAATCGCGAAGTATCAATCACTGATGGAGAGCGTACTAGGTGCAGACAGCGGACTGAAGAAAGTCCCTCGCCTCGACCACAAAGCCTACGTCCGGCATGTCCTCACGACCGGAACAAAAGAAGAGAAGCGCGAGCTTCTCTCTTGTGTGAAGACGAATTTATCATTACTGCAACGCAAAGTCTCGTTACTTCTTCCTAGAAACTAACAGTGCACCAATCCCACCCAAATTACCCCGATAATCACGGTATAGCTGAAACACCTCCTTCAGTTCATATTCGGGCAAAGCTGCAATCATTGATATCACAGTCCGAGCAAATGATTCCTGCCCGCTGGCGCCGAACACATATAATCGTTCAACAACACCAGCCCTAACCTTGGCACGATTAATATATGGTTCGGCATTTCCCACGCGATCCGGATTCGCGACCAATAAAAACGCATAACTAGTTTCAGGTCCTTCTCTGTACCATAACTCTTCAGATCTTTTTTGTTGTCCTGGAGATATCTGCTGAGAAAATGCTTCGATATGCTCTAGCAAGGAGTCCAATTCACTATCGATACTACTCCTTAATTCCTTGAATTGTGCCCTCCTCGCAATCTCACTAGATTCGCGAATGAACGTACCTGTGAAAAAACCTTTCTCATCAATTTTTTCATATCGACCAATATATGAAGCGATACTGGGATCATTTTGCACAATTGGCTCCATGACATCTTCCTTATATTTGTCTTCGAGATATGGTTTCTTAACGTTGATCGTCCTCTGTGACAACTTCAAAGCAACAGCCTTGCATACATTCTCTGGAACGACTGTTTTAAGCTTTGGATAAACTGACTTCTGAAAAAATACGTTGAGCGCTGTTAGGAAATTAAGATCTTGGCTCTCAAGCGGACGCAGCCTAATTATCACTTCCCCGTCCCCCAAAGTTTCGGCGCTCGCATCACGTACCCATTTAATTGATGTCCGAGATATCCAACCGAGTGGCAACTCCTCCTGTAAATCACTGACGATTTCATTAACGTTTTGTTCGATATCACTCGCAACGGCCGCCTTTACAAGTCCTCGGTGCCGAAAAAAGCCCAATAACCATTCCAAAAACCGAGCCCTTATTTCATTGAACTTTTTTACTTCTCCAAAAAACAAATTTACGGCACGCAGAAGAACATACAGGCCGCCAATTACTGTCAAGATACTCTTTATAAATTCCCATGCACTTTGCATCATATTCGATCAATACACTGTGCTTTATCACAAATTACCACAATTTCATCCTTGATCTTGGTCAATGCGCGCAAATTATCGAACGTAATTACTTCATTACAGAAACCGCATCGAATGTTTCCAGATTCAAACTGATCGCGCAAACCCAGAGAATCAATAAGCTGATCCAAATCATCATCAAAAACTGCTCGCAGATTTGACGTGCGTGCATTGAACCAAAGACCCTTTATGTATCTGCTAATTTTAGCGATTTGAGTTCTAAGCACCATATTTCATGTACAGTTAGCCAATAAGACCTTCGCATTTTGACTAGCAACTGTCAATGCAAAAACCCGAGGTCTACACCCCGGGTTTTCGGTTGGTCATAGCACTCCGGTCCATATGACAGCCCCATATTTAGGGCACCCTACTGGGTCCATATGCACCGCAATGCTTTGGCTACGAGACTAGGATTCGAACTTAGTTCCTGTTTTTGTATCCTATTGCCGCAACGGTCATCAGCAGGCCAACCTGCTTCGGGGTCAGGTCTTTAATCTTGAATCAACGGAAAAACTAAAGATTAAAGATCTGACCCCAGATTATTGTTAGCTCCCGTTCAGCGAACTGATTACTGTGTATTTAGTACACTCTGACCCTATACCCACCTCATTAAACGATAAAAAAAGCCCGCGCAAGGCGAGTTTTTCTTGTTGGTTGCCTGTCTTGGACGCGTTCAGAACTCAATTCAACTTGCATCAAATGCTGCACGGAGTCGGTCTACCGCAGTCCACCTGGCTCGAAAAAAGATCGACTGTCGCAGAATAACATTGGTCGCCGCTGCGACCGCCAGCCGACAGCCACGCCTTGTTCAATCCGGGCTTAATAATGAAGTCGATCGGTTTGACTACCGCATCGCAGCTCTTGAGGAGCGTCGCGTATTGTGCGCAGGACTTCTGACTCACCTGATTAATCGCGGATTTGGCGAGCCCTAAATTGATGCCATCCATTACGATTATCTGCTGGGTTGGGTCTTCTGCATCTAGACTCTGCGCGACATACTTGCCTATCAGATAGTCTTTGATTTGAGCGCCCGTCATCTGACCGACCTCGTCAGCTCTAGCTTCAAAGTCAAGCGATAGCGGTTTGAAATAGACGTCGCCAGCCTTCACCACATATCTTATGCTCACGGTCATCCTGCCCGAAGATTGTTTTGGGAAATGAATGACGTCTGCCAGGAGAAACATGTTGCCCATTTCCGACTCGGAGAGGCCGTAATGATTCATGATGATTGCCTGCCAGGCGTCAACATACGGCCTAAGCTCATCCGCAACCTGCAGGGAAGCCGCCCGACCCTCTATTTCCGAACTCATATTCGTACAGAATTCTACTGCGGTCCATTGTTGCTGATTGTCAGCCGTCCTGCTGCCTATATCGGCAGACCGCTCAAAGGAAACGCAACCCACACCGGTCAACACAATACTAGCGGACAGCAGCAGCAACTTTAAATAGATTTTCGAAGAGGTAAAAATAAATGGGTTACTCGAGGACATATTGATAGATTATTGATATATCGAGATTGAACAGCGACGATGGGGTTAGGTCTTTAATCTATAGTCGAGCTTACCATTTTAGTCCCCTCTCTTATACCCAATCGCCGCCACAGCCATCAGCAGGCCGATTCCCAGCGGGTGGTTCAGGTATGGGCTGAAAACATTGGTCGCGAGCATGGCTACCATGCCGGAGATAATACCTATCAACACGATGGCATCCGCGCGATTCGCGCCGCTTTCGCGTTTCCACATCTTCAACGACACGAAATACGGCGTCAAAATGACCGCAATGAGCCAGGCGTAGACCAGCAGGCCCAGCACGCCGAACTTGACCCATAGGTCGTGGTAGCCCCATTCGAACGCGAACGTAGTGTACTCGCCGGTCGGGTTGTCGACCAAGAGGCGCGGATCCTCGGTCCTGTATGTGACCGTGGTGCCTAAACCGCTCCCTAATATCGGGTGTTCCATGCCGGCCGGCCACATCTCCTTCAGCAAGGTCCAGCGGCTGTTCGCGGCGGCCTCACCAGCTAATGAAAACGCGCGCCCGCTCAACATCGACATGAACGACAGGTCACCGGTCTTGGTAGGAAACGGGAAGGCGTAGATTCCGGCGATGATACCGATCGCCAGGACAAGAGAAGCCGGCGCGACGATCGCCATGCGACCCCATAGGCCCTTCCCGGCCTTCGTCCATATGAGCAGACCAATCATCGTCAGCGCCGCGATGAATCCGCCGAACCAAAAACTACGCGACAGACCCAGTACCATGGCGATAATTCCCCAGACCAGCAACCCGAACGGGATCCAGAAACCCGGTTTTCTGATTGACTTGGCGCTGGCCGCGAACAGGAAGACCGTAAATATCGCCACAAGAACATAAAGATGCGACTGGAAAAACACGCGATGGAAATCGGCGACCGTCAAAGTCACCTCCCCGACCCTGGTGTCCCTGACCCACAAGTACATGTTCGCTGCGACGTAGTAAAGACGGTGCGAGAAGAAATACATTACAGCGAGCGCCTTGGCGACTGAAACGGTGACCGCAGCCGCGAGCACGTACCACATCAAACGACGCGCCCTCAGGTCTCGCAAGCCTCCCATGAACGCCGGAAAAAGCGCGAAGAACGCGTAACCATTGGCGTCGAAAAAGACGTTACCGAATCCGTTGCCGGCCAGCAAGCCACGCAGTCCGCCGAACGCGAACACCATGAGGAGCGCCACGTACGGCCACAGCAGCTTTGTCTCCTTCATGACGTAATACCATCCCAACCCCTTGTCATTGCGAGGGACCCCGGACTTGATCCGGGGGACCGCGGCAATCTCGTCGGGATTGCTTCGTCGCTCCGCTCCTCGCAATGACAAAAGACCTAATGCCGTTCTCGCGAGCCATGGTCCGAATAAGGCTAAAAATAGCCCCATTCTTAAAGATAATATCGCCCCGTCCACGTTCGCCGGTCCGACAGTGAGCATGTAACCGCCTTGTGAACCGACAAACAGCTCTCCCAGCACGACGACCACGGCGAGACCCGGCCTGAACCAGGCCAAGACAGCGACCGCCAAGACGACGATAAAAAAGAACAGGCTGCTCCACATCGGATCGTTATAGCCGATCCAGGACAACAGCTCCAACAACACGTATCCGCTGACCAGTAAGAGAAATAGTCTGACCTTGTCGTTCATATGAACTATCTTCGCCCCGTACCGCTGAGTCCGAAAAATTCAGCGAGCCAGGCCAGTGTCATGGATGCCGGATAGAGTATCGCCAGCCCGATCGCCGCAACAAGACCGAAATGCTTTCGCATATACTTCAGCAGGCTCGAATTCAAATAATGTTGTCTCTTCGGACCGAACACCTGCCCGAAACTCTCACCGCCATGATGTACGATACGCGCTTTCGGCGTGTACATCACACCATAACCCGCGTCGACCGCACGTCTGCAGAAATCGACCTCCTCGAACCAGATGAAGAACCGCTCGTCCAGCAGTCCCAGCTTCTCGAACACCGACCGCCTGACCATGAACGCCGCACCCATGACCTGATCGACGCTCGACGGCGCGAGGTAGTCGAATCCGCTGGAAAAATATTCCATGACCGGCTTGAGCCTGGGAAAGAAATTATGAAGCTTGAGCATGACGAGCACCTGCGACAACGGTGTGGGGAAGCCCCGCACTGACGGTTGCAAGGAGCGATCGGTATTCAACAGCGTCGGCCCGAGCACCGCCACATCAGGATTGGCACGCATGACGCGAACCATCGCCTCGAACGCGTTATCCATCAGCTCGGTATCCGGATTCAACAGAAGCACGAACTCACCCCGTGCCGCTTCGATGCCCGGGTTGTTGCCGGCCGCGAAACCGAGATTCCGGTTGTTCGCGATGACCTGCGCCTGCGGGAATTCCTTCATCACCATCTCCACACTACCGTCCCGTGAATCGTTGTCGACTGCGATGACTTCAAAATCGAGTCCGTTCGTATACCGATATACCGAAAGCAGACACTGCCGCAACAGCTCCTTCACCTTCCAGTTGAGTATGACGATCGATAGATCCATATCGAAGCTTAAAAGCTGAAAAGTCCAAAAGCTGAAAAGCTATAAGGAATCGATTCTTTTAGACTTTTTAGCTGTTTAGCTTTTAAGCTCATAACCCATGTTTCTTCCTGATGATCACTTCCGCTTCCTGGAACTTCTCGACCGAACGCATGCGGATCCCTAGCTTGCGCCATGGGATGCGATAAAAGATGCCCGGCACCCAGGTGCTGATGCCGCCTTTGTGCGGAATGGCAGTGAACAGGTATTCGGAAATCCAGATTCCGACATGATTCTCCGCGAGCATCGTCAGCCACAGATCCCAATCCTGCAGTTTACGGATCGATTCGTCGAATCCGGGGTAATGCTCCCGTCGGATGAGCGAGGTGGTATGGATATAATTCAGCTGGCGCAACCTGTCGGCATCGAACGGCCACAACCGGAACTTCTTCCAGCCGTAACGGAACGAACAATAGGCATAAGACGCGTCCGGGGTCGTCTCGAGCGCGCGTAGCATCTTCGAAAGACAGTCGGGACGCATCACGATATCGGCGTCACAGAAAAGTAGATACCGCCCCGCCGCCTGCATGAATCCCCTGTTCCTGGCCGCGTTGCCGCCCTTGTTCTCCTGACTGATGTAGGTGATGCGATCCATGAACGGCTCGAGCGCCTTCTCCGTGCCGTCCGTGCTGCCGTCATTGACCAGGATGATCTCATAATCCGTATACGTCTGCTCCAGGATACTCCGAAGGCACGCCGGCAGCTCGCGTGCATGCTGATAAGCCGGAATGACGATGCTGATTGTCGGCGCTTCACTCTTCATACTCCTTAGTCACGCCGATGGCGCGCCGTACGGCCGCCAGGAACCGCCGCGCCTGCCGGTTGTCGCCATAATCCTTTTCGAGCCGTGCCCGACCGCCCTCACCGAGCTTCTTCCGCAGGGATTCGTCGTTCATGAGCTTCCTGACCGTCTTCACCAGACCGTCCACGTCACCCGGCTCGACCAACAACCCGGTCTCCCCGTCGATCACCGCTTCCGGAACCCCGCCGGTCCTGGAACCGATGACCGGCCTGCCGAAGATATTGGCCTCCAGATAGACGATGCCGTAGCCCTCGATATTGCCGCCGTCGAGGCTCCTCGGAACCATGACGAACGCGTCGCACGCGGTATACGGGATCGACAGCCTATTCGGATTCATCATGCCGGTGAACACGACATGGTCCGCGACGTTCGCGTCCATGGCCATCTTCTTGAGCCGCCCCTTGTCCGGACCGTCTCCGATGACGATGTACTTGACGTCACAGCCCTCGGCGCGCAGTTTGGCCACCGCCTTGATGCACGTATCGACGCCTTTTCGTTTCACCAGCCGGCCGACGTACAACAGCGTGAACTTGCCGTCGAGTTCATGTATTTTCCTGAACTGGGCGACCTCTCCCGCATCGGCCTTCGTGTCGAGCGGCAACCACGGCGGCGGATTCACGTACGCGATGCGCGACTCATCCACGCCGAGCGACTGGGCCCACGTACCCGTATACACGCTGTTGCAGACGACGAGCGACGCTCCGCCGAGTATCTCCCGCGCGGCCAGACGCCGCCCGTAGGTCGTGGATTTGGCTTGCGCTACGTCATAACCGTGCAGGATGACACCGTAGGGAATACCCAGGACCCGCTTGATGCCGAGCGCGACCTTACCCATGTTCAGCAGATGGCTCACCATCACCATCGACGGCCGGTCCTTGCGGCACATCCGCCAAGTCCAATAGAACGCCAGGAGCCAACGCGGGCGCATATACTTCCACAGCATCTTGTAGCGGTAGATCGGCACTCCGGCGTTCATGTCGTACTCGTGCGTACTCTTCATCTCCGGCGCGAGTACGATGATGTTGCCGTGCGGCAAATTCTCGGCGATGTGCGCCAAATACGTGGCGATGCCCCCACGCTGCGGCGGATATTCGATTGTCACCAGCAATATCGGTCTCATGGGATCAGATCGCTTACTCCCCTACCCTTCTTCCTTAGGACATCGAGGATGACGCGGACTTCCTTGAGCGTCACACCGCCGACCGCGAACAGCGCGCCGGTATAGACGAACGCGGCGAGCGGAACGAGCAGTGCGACGTGCGTGCGGTCCCGTAGCGCCACGAGCGCGGCCGACATGACGATGCCCGCGAAGAGCGTCTTGAACGCCATCTTGAAGAAGGCCCGCTTGTCGACACGCACCACCTTACGTGAGAACCACATGGCACCGGCCCACAACAGGGCGTTGCCGGCGAGAGCGGCAAACGCGGCTCCGACTATTCCCAGGCGTGGAATGAGTATCGCATTGAGGACGATATTAAGGACCATCGTGGTTCCCATGACTGCGGTGTTCAAAGCCTGACGGTCAGTGGCATTCAGGAGCGACCCACCCGGCCAATACAGGAAAGCGAAGATGAGCGAAAACATCAGGATCTGCAGTGGCATGACCGACCCGAGAAACTCCGGACCGTAGAGCATGAGAATGAACTCTTCGGCGAGCGTGGCGACACCGAACGCGATCGGCACGGCGATGAGCATCAGATAGTTCATCGAGACGGTCAGGAGCGCGCCGAGTTTCTTGCGGTCAGTCACGTACTGCTCGCTCATCGCGGGGTAGAGCGCGGCCGCGAACGCCATTGGCATGAACTGGAAGGCGAAAGCGATCTTATAGGCAACGCCGTAGAGTCCGACTGCGGCTTCGCTGATCAGTTTCGAGATCATGATCGAATCGATGTAGCTGTAGACGCGCGAGAAGATGCCGGCAAACGCGAACGGTATGGTGACGCCCCACAGGAACCTGGCCATCGGACGGTCGATGCGGAACGAGGGTAGGACACCGAAACGGCGCTTCAACGACCAGACCGCCCAGATCACGTTCCAGGTACTGCCGCAGAGGAGAGCCACGACCAGGAAATGCAGGGGCATCTTGAGGTACAGGAACGTGCTGCCGACCGTGATGATGACGATCTGCCCGGTCACGACTCCGACCGCCTCGTATTTGAGATTCTGGAAGCCGCGCATCGCGGCGTAGAGCACGAGATGCATGGAGTCGAGCACCATCACCGCGCAGGCGATGGAGATCATAAGCGTGGTCTGCGGATGGTAGTCGAGCAGGCGGGCGGTGACGAGCGCGGCGGCGACAGTCAGGACCGCGAGCATCAGTTTGATGCCCAGCACGTTCGCTAGCAGGCTCTTCGCCTTATCCGGAAACTTGGCGATCTCGCGGACCAGGACGTTAGCGAGCCCCAGATCCACGAAAATCGAGAACATCGTAGTGAAGCTGACCGCCAAGAAATAGCGACCCGCACCTTCCACGCCGACTGTCCGCGCGATGACCGTAAAATAAACGAAGGTCAGCACTTTCTGACCCACGAAAGCCATCACGAGATATGAGGTGTTCCGCACCACTTTGCCTCCTGACATATGCCTGGATTGTACCCTTATTTTGGGGTGGATTCAAGGTTGACATCTGTGTAGAAAGTAAGTATATTTATTCCATTCTGGCTGGTCTTCGACTGTTCCCGCCGGAACAGGAGGTAATGATGAACGGTTATTTCGCAAAAGGAATAGCGCAAATCTTTCCGGGCGCATGTAATCTCGAGGAAGACTGGATCGAGCGAGGCGTCAGATTCGCCGTCATGTCCAAGGCGCTTACTACACTCGAGCAGCTTCTCCGATTGAAAGATGTCCTTGGGGTCGAACTCGACACCGATATCGGCGTGGAAATCGATTGGGATTGGCCGATCGATCCGCAAGAACGCTACATCATCTTCGAGGCAAAAAACGTCAGGTTCCCGAAAGCCTGACGCGGTCGATTGTATTATCAACGCGCACGGAGCGCGTTTTCTTTTTGACCGACGGATGAATCAGTGGTAATTTGAGATATTGCACACAAAGAGGTGTCGCATGACTGACAGCAAGTCGAACCGGCTGTTTCAGCTGTTTCTACATTCAGATCTAAAATATCGAGCGGTGTGGAAAGAAAACCGCATCGTAGCGATCGAGGTCTGCCGCAATTTCCGACGTCCGCGCGAGATCAACAACCTTAACCCCATCCTGTCGGAAGAACAGCGAAAAGCCATTGCAGATGTGCTCGGGGAAGAAGAACCCATGAACCTCGGAGAAGAAGACCTCACCGCCACCGATGAGGTCTGGGGCCTGAATTTCACGCTTCCGACCATTCGTTTCACCAAGCGGAAGTGACTTTGCCGCCAAGAGCCGATGCACTGCATCGGTTTTTTCATGGTTCATGATATTGAAACGGGATTGCCGCGCTTCGCTTCCCGCCACATATCTTTAATCAAAGAAGGCTGGATCCCGCCATGGGCGGGGCGCAATGACAAAAAGGGGGGGCGGGATTGCCGCGCTTCGCCATATCGTTCGCGAACGACGTGGCTTCGCTCGCAATGACAAGAAAGGTAGGACCTTCCTCGGCTGTGCGCGAGCATACTAAGAACGGGATTGCCGCGTCGCTCCGCTCCTCGCAATGACAAGTAAGGGAGCGGACGCCAACACTCTTTGTCATTACGAGGAGGCCGCAGCCGACGCGGCAATGACAAGTAAGGGAGCGGACGCCAACACTCTTTGTCATTGCGAGGAGCGGAGCGACGCGGCAATCCCGTCAATCCAGTAACGCGTCCAATTCTACCCAATCCGAATTCAATGACTCGATCAATTCTACTTTCTTCTTTCTTGACCCAGCTTTAATCTGCTTTTCCCTTTCAATCGCCTCACAGACATCGTTATATTCCTCCGCGTAGACCAGCTTTGTTACGTTATATTTTGATGTGAATCCTTTCGTCAGGCCGTTCTTGTGTTCGTATAAACGACGTTCGATATTATTAGTAACGCCGGTATAGAGAACGGTGTTACGTTCGTTGGTCATGATGTAGACGTAATATCTGAACATAGTGCCTAGAGTTGATGAACGGGATTGCCGCGGTCGGCCTGCGGGCCTCCCTCGCAATGACAATTTGGAGAGCGGGCGCTGCCTTTCTCTGTCATTGCGCCCCGCCCATGGTGGGGTCCCGCCTTCTCTGAATTAGAGATATGTGACGGGAAGGAGCGGAGCGACGCGGCAATCCCGTCAATCCAGTAACGCGTCCAATTCTACCCAATCCGAATTCAATGACTCGATCAATTCTACTTTCTTCTTTCTTGACCCAGCTTTAATCTGCTTTTCCCTTT
>JAYEJB010000042.1:0-37183 GCA_034716415.1 Patescibacteria group bacterium | reverse complement strand
TCCAGGTCCATCGTCTGGCTACGATCGGCCGTGTTCGAGACCGTGATCGTCTTGTCGACAGACGCGTCCCAGAGACGGTGTCGGTTCGGATAGACGTTCATCGTGAAGTCCGCGTCATCCAGGGTGACCGATCCGGTCCAAACACTGAAGATCTCGTCCCGATCACAGCAGAACACGCGTACGCGCACCCACATCCACTGTCGGTCGACGATTCCACCGGGTTCGTGGGTCTCGCGGTCATAGATGATAGGCAGTACCTCGTACGTCCGGCACGAGCCGTCCACCTCGCCGGTACCCCAGACTGTGGCCCGGGCGTACTCGGTGGCCCTGTGCTCCGACACGCCGCCAGCCAGTGCAGCGAGCGAGCGCTCCACCTCGACGGCCGGATCGGGTTCTCCGTCATCCGGAGAGCCCAGCTGCTGCAGGCCACACGCCGACAGAGCGAAAGCCATCATGATGGCGACCAGGCAAAATCCTCTTTGCAACGAACTCATCTAATCCTCCTTTGCCCTCTCGGGCGGATTGGCCCTTTCGGGCGACTGGCTCACCTTACACTAATTCTGGGATTTGTCAATCCTGTTAGAAGTCTTCGGGATGAGTGTGCCGACGCAGGGCTAGGGTAATCCGTACCAAGCCCTGCCGGGCACTCGCTTATGACAAAAATTTCTAACGGGATCAAGGCTAAGAGAGCTGAACAGTCCAAAAGCTAAACAGCTTAAAAGTTATTGATTTTAAATTCTTTTAGATTTTTCATTTTTTAAGCAGTCAAAGAAAAAACCGCGGGAGTAGCCCGTGGTGTTTTTGGCTCAGCGATCGAGCCTCTTCTTCGTCTCGAGATACAGCTTCTCGCAGTTGCCGCAGTGCTTGCAGGGGTAGGTCTTGGCGTTCGGGCCGCAGGTGTAGACCAGCGGATTGTCGGCGAACGGGGCCAGTACCATGTCCCACACTTCCTGGCTGGCGACCCAGTAGGAGTTCGTTGTCCTTTTCTGGAAGGAGTAGAGCTCACGAAACTCCTCCGGGATGTCCTCCAGTCCGTTTTCGTCGCCCTCTTGGTCGAAGAAAGCCATGAAGGTGAAGACGACCGGCACGCCTCTCGAGGTGTAGTGCTCCACCACTTGCGCGGCGAGTTCGGTGTTCCAGGCGGTGGCCCTGATCCTGACGAACATCAGGTTCGGCGGACAGGAATCCACGAGATGCGCTTTGCGGTCGGTCATTTTGCCCGGATTGACCGTCAGCACCACGGGGTGGCCGAAGCCGGCCAGGTCATGGGGAATTGAAGTGTTTAAGAAGACATCCTCGTACAGCTCGGCGGCCTCCATCACGACATCCCGGTCGATGGCCGAGTCGAGGCCGTCGTTGAAGCGCACGGTCATGCCTTTGGCCATTTCCGACGGCGGCATGTTCGGCAGGTTCTCGTGCAGCGGTTCCAGGAACGACCGGCCGCCCTGGAAGAAACAGTGTCGACAGCGTTGCGGGCACGGGTACTTTACCCCTTTCGCGACGCTTTGCGGTATGGCGCACAGAATCCCGCTACCATCGGTCTTCGGGTTGACTATGTAGCCCATTGTACGGACTCCTTTCTGAATGAACGCTGTCGCTATCTTATCCTAATGACGTCTACAGTCAATATCGATTGCATTTATCGATATCGTGCAATAAACTGCCAGCGTGCTCTTTAGAAAGGAAGGTGTCTATTGGCACGAATGAACCGGGGGCAGGTCGAGAGGGCGGCAGAGGTAGTCGCTACCCTACCCGACAGCATCAAGCCTCTGAATTTCTACAGTTTTGACACTCCAGGTGGGGAGATCGTGGCGGAAGACATGTATCCGCCGCTCGACCACCAGAGAGCGATCGATTTTTTCTTTTTCGTCATGCTGCACAACTACGGCTTCTGGCACGGCGACGAGAAGGGATACGCCAGCCCGCTTTACGGCACGCTGGGCGGAAAACGACGCAAGGGATCGGATATGCTTTGGAGAATCGTCATGCGGCAGCTTGATGAGGACCCGGATCGTCTCCGGCCCAAGTGGCTTGCGTCGGAGTCGGTCAGTGATGACGAGCTGACGGAGCGGTTTTTCTCGGACGACGACGGCGTCATCGCGTTCCCGGATCTGGACGATCGGATCCGCAGGACTCGCGCGTACGGTCACTGGTTCACCAGTGGCAGGATGACCACGCAGAAGCTCGTCGAAGTCGCCAACGCCCACAACCGGACGCTTACCGCGTTTCATCAGCTGATGAGTGTGGTGGCCGGTTATACCGCCGACCCGCTCGAAAAGCGGCAGACGCTTCTGGCGATGGCGCTCCATAACCGGCCGGAGCAGTTCCTGAAGGTGACTGACCCGGAGCGCTGGTATCCCATCGTGGATTACCATCTGATGCGCGTCTGCCTGCGGAGCGGCATGGTCGAGCTCGAGCCGCATGAACTCGAGGCGAACACCGCGCGCGCCTGGGTCTCGGCGGAGACTGAAGCGGAGATACGTCAGGAATGTGATTTGGCGCTCACGGGCGTCCTGCAGAAATCAGGTCGCAGTCACGCACTGAACGACTTCGCTTTCTGGAAAGCTCGCCGGTCTTGCCCGGAGATGGAGGAGCCGAACTGCGACAAGTGCCACTTCAACGGTTTCTGCGCCAAAAGGTCAGATCTCTTCCAGCCGGTTTTCAGAACAACACACTACTAGCCGCAAGGCGCCGCATGAAAGTGCGGTTTTTTTGTGGGGGAGCGGGACCTGCCTGCCGGCAGGCAGGGAAGGGGCAGAAGCGGGAGAAGTTTCATTAAATAAATCCTCCCTCCCCCGCGCCCATTTGTCATTGCGAGGCCGAAGGCTGAAGCAGTCCCGTCGAGATTGCTTCGCGTTCGCTCGCAATGACAAGGGAGCGGTAAAGGAGGGGGTTGGGGAGGGGGTAAACTGATACCGTCGAGCTTTAATAGACAATCCCCACGACTTGCTGACTCGAAATTTTTGACAAAACAGCCCCCGACCAGGAAGGTGAAAGTGGGTCTTTCATATTATCCGCCTCCGCATAAATCACGGGCTTCAGCCCGTGGAATATAAGAGGTGGACCCCCGTAGCCTCGGCGAAGGGGGGTAAGCTACGGTGGATGAAAGCGGTCAGGATTTCTGATACACCAGGCTTCGGCCTGGCGATTCTTCATATGTTTCTGCAATAGGAGCCTGTAATGAAGTGTCTTATCACCGGAGGGGGCGGGTATCTGGCGACCTGGCTCGCCGAAGCCCTGCTGAAGTGTGGTCATGGCGTGCGCGCGCTCGATGTCCATTTCGATCCCGGTCGGCCCGTGCCTTTCGGTGTGGAGATGGTCAAAACGGATATCCGTGATCGTCTCAAGGTCCGAAGGGCGCTCGGGGGAATCGACCTCGTTTTCCATCTGGCGTTCGTCCAGTCCATGTCGCAGATGCCGCTTGGGGTGTGCGAAGACATCAACATCGGTGGCATGAAGATTCTCCTTGAGGAAAGCCTTCGTGCCGGTGTAAAACGGTTCGTCCATACCTCGACGATCGAGATTTATGGCACGAAGCCGCCGGTCCCGTGCATGGAGTCCGCCTCGCAAGATGATCCGGTCGGTTGGTACGGCGAGCACAAGAAGATCTGCGAGGAGATGCTTTGGCAGTTCTGTGCCGATACGGGACTCTCCGCGACCGCGCTCCGTATGCCGACCATCTGCGGACCGGGCTTTTACAACCATCGCGGCCTCCTCGGTCTGATGGACCGGATTCTCGACACGAGTTTCGTCATCAAGATCGATGACGGCGACACGCTCGCCGACCTGGTGCATTACGAGGATGTCATCCAGGGATATCTGCTCGCCGCGGAACATCCCGAAGCCGTCGGGCGAGCGTTCAACATCTCGTGCCGCAAGTCGTCTTCCCACCGTCAGATCATCAGGGCGATGCGTCGGGCGGTCAGGAGTCCGTCCAGGGTGCTGCGTGTTCCGAAATACCTGGCTTCAGCGGCGCTGTGGTTCGTGTCGAAGACGGGGTGGGTCGAGATCCCTGACGATCAGCGGCAGTATCTGGAGTTCGACCAGGTCTACGACAGCGGAGAGGCGCGACGTCTGCTGGGATACGATCCGAAGATGAGTTCTGCTGAAGCGGCAGCTGAACTGATCCGGTATTATGCCAGGGATCGTGACGAGATCCGTCAGAGAAGCAGGAATTACTGAATAAACCGGACCTCATTGAGGTCCGGTCTTTCTTAGGTGAACAGCGCCACCATCCAGATGATGTGTGCGATGACGGATATCGTTATCAGTGCTTTCGCGATACGCGGTACTTTATCGCCGAACGCCGCGATGAGAGCGAGAAACAACAAGGGATAGACGTCGACCGCGTAACGGTAGCCGATCTGTGAGAACCCGCTGGCGTAGAAAGTGAGTGCCGGGACGAGTCCGATAGCCGCGGCCGCGAGCGGCTTAATCATCTTCCGCCATCGTTTGATCCTGAACAGGATGTACAGCATGAACGGTGAACCGAAGATGATGCCCATACCCATGCCGTCCGGCAAGACGAACGGGAAACTGCCGGCGAGGTTCGGCGGTTCGATCAGGAAGTAGCGGAGGTTGTCGGGTAAGTATCTCAAATCCATCGAACCGTGTGTCATCCGCTCTCGCAACACCGGATCGGCTTGCCATTGGATTTCGTAACCCGATTCCGTGAAGTCGCCGAAACGCAGATGGTTATACGCGCCGATGAGCAGGACGGCGAATATGAGCGGTAACAGGAGTTTGATGAGGCGGGAGGCCGGAAGCGGGAGGCGGGAGGTTGTTGATTTACTTCCCGTTTCCCGCCTCCACCTGGTAGTCAATAACACGTATGCGAGTATTCCGATCGCAGAAACCGGTCGCGTCGCGGTCGCGAGCGCTAGGAATGTTCCGGTCAGCCAGACCCTGCGTTTTGTGAGGTGCGAATCGAGCGCCAGCAACAGGAAGACATTGGCGATCAGGATCACGAGCCATGAGTTGGCGACCGGGATAGCGAGCGGCGCGACCGCGCTGCCGAGCGAATAGGCGGCCGCGATCCAGAGCGCGTCACGTTCGGTCAGACCGCGCGACTTGGCGATCCTGAACGCGAGCGCGCCCGTCGCCGCGAGTAGTAGGAACGTGATCGCCAAGGTCGGGAACCCGTCACCCGGCAGTAGCGCGAACGGCAGGAACAGCGCGACCGGAACCGGACCGAACGGAAAATGCAGCCTGTTCCCGTACATGATTATGTCGGAATAAAGACGCGTGTCCAGCTTGTCCGCCGTGATACCGGTCTCGCCCTGGATGAGTGCATGGGCGTAATCCGGGAATTCCTGGAAGCGGACGCCGTATTCTGAAATCCGTGTTTCCGCGAGTGACATCTGGACCATGAATCCGGCGAAAGCGATCGAAAGCGCGGTGAATACGATGAACACCGCTCGCATCACAATCTCAGTTTTCGAAATCTTTCCCATGTCCTGATTATAACCTATGCGGATTTATCTTTTTGACAGTCGGCATCTATCGCGATAAGAAGGTAATAGCGTCCTTTAGAAAGGAATCGGGAGATGTCCGAGGAGAGAATCAATATACTCATGGCGATTTCCGTTTCGGATTTCAATGCGTACGGATGTCCGGACGTGATGTGCGATGATGGCAGGACTGTCATGCATCCGGAATGGGGCGACACCTATACTTCGATAGTGGAATGTTGGTGTTGTGAGCGCTATTTCGCGGTCGTCCGGGACGGTCTGCCTTTTACGACCATTCAGATACCCTTCGAAGATCCCGCCGCGAATCCTCCTGAACGTTACGGCTACATGCCTGTCAGCGCGCACCCGACCAGGGTGCCCCGATGAGGTCCGCAATCGGCTGGTTAATCCGGCCTTTTTCATTTGACCGGTCTTCATATCGATGCTAAACAAGCGGTACGAAAGGAGGAGTAATGGACATTCGTGATCTTTTTCTGGTGATCGCCAGGGGAGATATGCCGCCGGAGCGCCTGGTCAGGGAGATCAAGCAGGAACGCGAACGGCTGGCGCATACGGAGCTGGCGCTCGAGAAGCTCAAGCTCTTGACCGCCAGCTGGCTATCGCAGGATCCGGGCAAACATGGGCCGTACGTCTTCTTCGTGCGCGACTATGCACTGGATGATTCGGAGGGTGGATTTCCGCTCGTCGAATGGTGCGACGCGTTCTTTGCCCGCTCGTTCGTGAACGACCTGAAGCACGCCGAAGAAGGTGTCGGCAACCACTACGCCGGTCCGCATCAGGAACCGCAGCCGGTCCCGCTCGGTAAGTACCGTGAAGTGCGGAATGAACCGTGCGAAAGATGTAAGCGTCTGATGCCGGTCATCGGTGTGCACCATCAGTCGTGCGATTCGCCGGACGGCGATGTCTGGGAGCTTGAACTCCTGACGCTCTGCTACAGATGTCCGCGGGTCAAGCAGATCGGCTATCGGTCGTCCGAGTACCGCATGACCGACCGGTTGAAACGGCCGGAAGACGAGTAAAAAACAAGAGGCATTACGCCTCTTTTTTTCGCGTTGATTGAAGGGGGTCCGGCTAGTCGCCGGTCATGACCACCGCGTTTCCGACGACCTGGCCGAACAACATCCGATAGTGCGCGTCTTCTTTGGTCGCCCAGGCGCCCCGACCCGTTATCACCCAGTCCGGGTCGTTGCTGGTCAGGATGATGTTCGTTATCGTCACCGGCACCTGTTTTTCCCCGACCGGAGCCAATGTCCGTATGGACATGGACCAGACGTCGATGCCCTGGATCACTTCCATCTCCGGCGCTTCGATTCGCAGGTTCGGATCATGTTGCTCTTCCGTGTACCAGAACAATACCGTCAGTGCCATAGCCTGTTCTGAAGTGTGGACGACGGACTCCATCGTGAGGAACAGCCTGAAGGAAGCGGCACCGGTCGGATGAGTCATGCGGATGACCATGTCGTCTCCCTCTTCGAGGTTCACGGTCCAGCCGGTCGGCACTTGGTGCGCGACTTGCACGTCATCTCCCAAGGCGCTGACGGTCTTGGTGAACGGCTCGGGCTCGTCGACCTCCGGCTCTGTCGGTGCGGACGGCGTCTCCGGCTCTGTCGGTGCGGACGGCGTCTCCGGTTCCGCCGGTCCGGTCTGCCGCGTCGCGCAAGAAGTACAGACCGCGGCGACCAGGATGGTCATGAGAAAAAGTACGATTCGCGTATTCATCGGTCCACCTCCGTTGTTTGGACGGACTGACCTTAACCTGTAATCGACATACGCGTCAAAATTACGGTCAAATAAGAAAAAATCGGAGCAAGCTCCGGTGAAGTTCGGTCGTTCTGGATCAGATGGTATCCGGCACGGTGTCCCGCACGATGATCGCGCTTTCGGTGATATGGATGAGAAGGCCGCTGTACCGCTCCTGATTTTCGACGGCCCAGGATCCCAGTCCTACCATCAGATAACCGGGGTCGTTGCTCGTCAGGAAGAGGTGCATGATCGAGATCGGTCCCTCTGGGGTCCCCCTGCTGCAGATCAGCAGGCCGATATCGATGCCGTTTTCCGGGTGGAGCTGCGGCACCTGGATGGTGATGCTCGGATCCTGCTGGGACAATGCCAGCCAGTGCGCGATCACTAATCTCAAGGCTTCTCTGACGCCCAGGCCGTTGGTGCGTGGCACGACCTGCAGACTCAATAGGGCGGAGCGGTCCGGGGGCCGCATGAGGATCTGTCCGTCACCGGCCCTGCTTGTGTCGACGGACCATCCGGTCGGCACGCCATAGATGACTCTCAAATTTCCATCGACGATGGTTTCGGTCCTGACGAGTTCGAACGTCTCGTCGGCGGGCTCTTGCTCGACGGGCGCTTCCGGCACAGCGGGCGCTTCCGGCTCAACCGGTGCGACGGGCGCTTCCGGTTCGGTCGGCGCGGTCGGTTCGGTCTGTCGCGTCGCGCACGAAGCGCAGACTGCGGCGACCAGGATGGTCATGAGAAAAAGTACGATTCGCGTATTCATCGGTCCACCTCCATTGGTTTGGACAAATTGACCTTATCCCGTAATCGATAAGTGCGCAAAATTAGGCTTAAAAATGGTAAATTTGAGGTCTGGAAGATTGACGCGAGAGCATGACGGTGGTATATTGTCCGTCCCCAAGGAGGTGTGGGATGTTTCGCACATTGAAAGCGATCGGGCGCGTTTTGATGACGCATATCGATGGCACGTACAAGGAAAACAAATGGGCCGGACTGGACTGCGGTCCGGGCTACCGCATCGAGGACCTTGGCCGGCCGGCGGTTTTTTGCCTACCGGAGGACAAGCTCACCTGGCGGATCGAGGGTAGAAGCATCAACGATATGCTCGTTGAGTTCCTGGCCGCAGAGTTCGGCGGCTTCAGCTGTGATACCCGGCAGCAGTTCGGCGTGTGGCGCGACGGCAGGGAGATCGTTCATTACGATACATGTATCGTGTTTGAGGTGTCGTTCGTCGGCAAGGAACGTATTCCCAAGCTGGCTTCCATTCTCGGTCTGATCGCCAAGGGCATCGGCGAAAAGTGCATCTACTTCAAGGCCGGTCAGTATTCTGCGCTGATCTGGCCGACCGATCGAAACGCGTAAGAGCTGTCACGAAGACAGCTCTTTTCATATAAAAGACCGGGACATCGTCCCGGTCGCGGTCACGAGTCCGCATCCAGACTCATGATCTTCTTGATGGCTATGACCTCTTCGCGGAATCCGAGCCGGACGGCGGTCATCAGGGCGCTGATTTCGGTCCTGTCCATCCTGCGCAGCGGTTTCAGCATTTCAGGCCGCTTTCGACGGACGGTCCGCAAGAAGTCGGTACTGCCGGTGAAGTAGTCCCAAATGGCGATCTTGTAGCCGTAGTTACGGTCACCGAACAGTTCTTCCATCACGCGCCCCAGGACTTCCCTTTGGGCTTGGTACGAACCTTGATTGAGTGCCTTCTCCGCGAGATGTCTCGGAATTTGACAGGCAGGTTCAATCAGTTCGACGCGGATCAGATCAGCTATCTCTTCGGTCAGCGCCTCGTTCAGTCCGGTGAATCGGCTGTTGTTGATCTGCATTCCGACCCGGCTGTTTCCGATCCATGCGTCACCGGTGATGGCCGTATCGTCCTCATCGACGTCCACGTGAACGACACACATGTTATATCCGCCGATGTGGGTCAGTTCATGTGATACCACATTGATGAATGTCGCCCGGTCGTCGGTCCGCCGGATGAAAGTCCTGGGAGATTGAGAGAAACCCGGTGGCGTGAAATCGCCCCCATGCGTTTCATTGTAGAAATTCTTGAAGACGGCCGGGTTCATCACATGCACGAGCCCTGTCGGGATGCGGAGCGGCGGCAGGCCGATCATGGCCCTGATTTCGTTCATCCCGTTTACGCACCCCCGGATGACGACGGTCTCATACCAACCCTTGGTGAGTTCGGCGAATATGGCGCTTTTCGGCGGAGCGAAGAAGACTTCGCGTATCTCCCTGGCCAGAAGACCGCGTTCCGGACCCATGACACCGCGGACGCGGATGTCGATGACAGGATTCTGCAAAGGCGTCTCTTTCGGATCTATGATTGATTTACGTACGCGGGTCACGAGGACCTCCCTCTATTGAATGTGCACTCACTTTCGTGAGTATTTGACCTTAACAGATCGGTCTGACGATGTCCAAATCGGGTCCTTCAGCTTGCTTCCGTGCGTCGTCAACGGTATGATGGCGGCGTCCTTTCAAAGGAGGGTGTAGTGATAGTCGAAAAAGGCGAGTTTAATCGGGTGTTGTTCGTCGGCATCGGGGGAGGGAACGATATCTTTTCGTGCGTACTTGCGGCCGCGTCGCTCAAGCGGTTGGGCTGGGAGTGGAATGAGTGCGCTTTCGCCGGCGTCGTCAGTCCGTTCCATCGGATTACGATGCGGTCGACGCCCATGCCGGGCGTCTCCATCATCACTCCGGAGAGCGAACGCTTCTTGATTCGGCATGATATGCCGCGCAAGATTCCGTTCATCAGCGCTTCGGTCAGTCAGATGGTGAAAGATGAAGACGTGTACGGAGCCGTTCAGACCTATGGTCTGTCGCTCAAGCGGGGATCAGTGGGTCTCGCGGAATCGTTCCGCGCGCTCGCCAAGGTCTGGGACCGTATCGTGCTCGTCGATATCGGTGGAGACGTGTTCTATCGCGGTCCGGAAGACATGCACGTCTTGAGTCCGATGTTCGACTCGATGGTCCTGCGCGGTTTCGTCGACTCCGGTGCGCCTGGTCTGCTGTTCGAGGCCGGTCCGGGGACGGACGGAGAATTGGAACCGGATGCGTTCATGGAGGCGGTCTCTTCGACCGATCACACGATCAGATTGCTGCACGCAGATGATGTCGATGCGGTCGAGGCGCTGTATAAGCAGTGGATCGAACCGGTGCGGCCCGGTCGAACCGTGTCGATGACCATCAAGGCGTTCCGCTCCTCGGAGAGGGAGCTGGTCGAGCGATATCGGGCCCGGGCGAAACTCGGTGTCGAGAGATGGTATGAGTATTTCAATCAGCATCTCGATGCCGATCTCAATCGTCGTTTCTATCTGGTCGATCCGGCGACGATCCGGAACCCGTTCGCGGTTCGATGTGCGAATCCACTGGAGTGGTTCATCAGGACGCAGGTCAGACAGCATGCCACCAACTGCGAAGCACATCTGCAGTACTTCCGGCACAACGGCGTGCTCTACCAGTTCCTGACTCCATCGCCGTTTTTTCCGGAGGAGAAACGTAAAGAAATGATCGATACTGCGCTCGGTCAGCAACTGTCGTGCAGGATGTGCGACTGTCAGCTGATGTTTCCGGACGACTGGGATGCCCTGCAGATGGTGACCGGACCGCTATTTTGTGTAAGCAGACAGGATGGGTTGGTCGCGATATCACCGAAGTGACGACTTGACTCGGCGCAGCCGGGTCTTTTTTCACCTCCGCTATTTATCGCGGTCCTAAGACCGCGAAATCAGACGCGTGAATCCCCCGCAGCCTCGGCGAAGGGGGATAGGCTACGGTGAATGATATCGGAACAATATGTCTTATACCCTGGCTATTCGTCGAAGGGTGCATCATTTATCCACGACCGTCTGTTGATATAGATTTGGCAGACGCGCGGAAATCCGCTATCAATAACTGGTGATTAATTAACGTATTACTTTGCGACTATGGCAAAGATGACGAAGACTCAGATAGTGAGTGCGCTGGCCGACAAGTCCGGCATGTCCAAGAAGGACGTTAAGGAGTTTCTCGACATGTTCAAGGAGATGGCTCTGAAGGAAGTCAAGAAGAACGGTGAGTTCTCGCTGATGGGACTCGGTAAGATGGTGAAGGCCAGGAGGAAAGCCAGGATGGGCAGGAATCCGGCGACCGGTGAGGCCATCAAGATCGCGGCCAAGACCGTGGTCAAGTTCCGTCTTTCGAAGGCCGCGAAAGAGTCGGTGCTCTAGAACGCGACCGATGGAACCGGACCGCTCCCTTAGTGGGGGCGGTTTTTGATAAAGTGCGGCCTGTCGGCAGGGAGAGAAGGGGAGGAGGGGAGAAGCGAGGAAAGTTTGGAAGTGCAGGAGTGTTTTCTTAAACTCTTGAACTCCTGTACTCCTTAACTCCCGGGTTCTTTATAGATGTCTTATGCACAGTTGGGAGCAAAAACAGACAGACTGTTTCTTGCGAGAAACAGGCTGCCTGTTTTTGCTCCCAACTGTGCATAAGACATCCCTCCCTCCAACCCATTGACACCCCTAGCCCATCTGATACATTTCCCCTCCGGAGGTAATAGATGAGCAGTAGTGACAGGCTTACTGACGAAGAGAGTTGGATCAACGAGCTGGTCCAGGACATGACCGACGAGTTCATTCCCATTATATCGCTCATGTATCATACGTTCGGGCGGAAACACACCATCGCGGCGCCTGACGGTCAGGAGGATGTCAAGACTTTCAAGAGTGATGCCATGACCATGGTCGTGGGATGGGCCGAGCTCCTGATGGAACGCGCAAATTCCGATGGCCATCTTTGGGACCATAACATCGATCAGGCCACGATGCTTCCGGTGGGAATCACCAACGAGGATTTGAGAGTGAAGTTCAGCAGGAGAGTAAGTCCGGAAATCAATGGCGGGATACTCCTCGCGAGCCTTCGTTATTTTAAGGCGATACATGTCCCGCGCGGTCGTCTGCTTCCGAAGGATATGAGCACACTTCTCTGTCGTAAGGGTCTCGTCCTTATCGGCGACATCTGATCGCAACCGTAAAAACACCCCGATGGGTGTTTTTCTTATGAAAAACCGACCCGTAGGTCGGTCGTGACGGCGCTAGTTCCATTCGGTCGGATTTCCGCCATGAGGATCGGTTTCGTCCGGCGCGCTCCCCAACATGATGACAGCTACGGCTTGCGCGGTCTATCTCGTCACTTTGACGATCTTCCATTCTTGCCGGATACCGAAGGTCACGTCACCTTCGATGTCGAGACGCAGATGTATCCGGTTGTTCAAGAAATCGTTGAGAAGTGCTTGTCTCTCGAACAGACTCGCGAACTCATGCTTGTATCGCGCGTGGAGTCCGTCATCCATCTGGCCGTTCTTACGGCTTTCCCTGGTCTTTCCGAGCAGATCGTTCATCTCGTCGATCATGCGCCCGATGAGCGTGTAGACCTTCCGTTCGGTGTCGTCGAGTTCGCCCAGCTCACTGTCGTTAGGACTGGCCTCGATGTCAGGGCTTTGGATCTCATCATCCGGAATCGCGGCGGCTTCGGCCCGCAGCTCGTTAAGCAATCGCTCGATCTCATTCCCTTCCATTATTCTCTCCTACCGCAAAGGACGTCATTATCAAATTAGGTCATCTGGTCTTTTTTATCATTTTTTATGAAAAAGCCGACGGTCAGGTCGGCTTGAGCAGGCTAGTTCCACCTGGTCGGATCTTCATCCTGCGGATCGGAAGTGTCGGGATCGTCCGGGGCACCCGTCACGATGATGAGCGTGAGACCTCGCATGGGTTGTGTCGGTATTTCGACGACCTGCCATCCTTGCCGGATACCGAGGGCAGTCTCTTCTTCGATACCAAGACGCTGGCGTGCTCGCCAGAGGAGGTAATTATTGAGAAGCGTCTGCTCATCCAGGAGCCTCTCGTATTCGGTAAGCAGCTGTTCTCTCATCTGGTCGTCCAGCTGGCCGTTTTTTCTGGTTGCCTTGGTCTTTGCTGTCACCTCATCCAGGGCATCGATCTTACGCATCATGAACGTGAAGACCTGCTTCTCCATTGTATCGAGCTCGCCTCTGATTTTGTCGCCGTCTTTCACCGGCTTGTCGCTGTCCTGCAATTCGTCGTCCGGAATCCTGTATGCCCTGTCGAGTAAGCCCAAGAACATTTTTTTTCTGTGCTCTTCCATCTGCCTTCCCCGCTGAAATGAACGCTATTCTTACATTAGGTCATCAGGTAGTTTTTGTCATCGGCCCAGCTTTGACATGCACGAAGTTGTCTGTTAAATTTCGTTTTGTACTTTGGCGCAAGCCAAGAGGAGGTGGAGATGCCTTTTGCGATAGATTGTGGGATCATCGATTGTCGCCGCGAAGAGTTCGATATCCTCTTCGAGGTCCTGACCGGCTTTCATCCTACCGATGCAGAGGTCGGGGAAGACGGATTCCTCTTCATTCCGCCTGAGACCGGCTTGGGCGACAAACCGCGGGAATGGAGAGAATGCATATCTGAATTGGCCGGTCCTCATGGATGGAGGAATAATCTCGTGAATGACGATTACGCCGGGTGGTGGATCAGAAGGCCCGCGAAAGTTTAGTCAGCCGGATCCAAAGACGGCTTGCCTGAACCATTTGCAGTTCAGGTTTTTTACTCCATCCGCACCTCCCCGCTGATCCTCCGCGAGCTTGGAGTGGTCGTCTGACAGCTTATCCTGCATCGTATGGTGCGGGTTTTTCTATGTCGTATATAATGTCGGAGTATGGGCAATCTACGTGAACTCAAGAAGGAGCTACGTGCCGTCGCTGACACGGAAAGGGCCAGGATCAACATGAGTTTCTTCAAGACCGGCAAGGGTGAGTACGGGGAAGGTGACAGGTTCCTGGGTCTCGCGGTCGGGGACATGAGAAAGATCGCGAAGAAGCATCGCGACTTTCCTTTTGATGATATCGAAAAGTTGTTGACGTCGAAGTGGCACGAAGAGCGATTCACCGGACTCATCATCTTGGTCAACCGGTTCGGCAAGGCCGACGTGAAAGGGAAAGGCGAAGTCTATCGTTTCTACCTGAAGAACATCAAGGCGGTCAATAATTGGGACCTGGTGGACACGACCACGCCTCAGATCATCGGGGAGTATCTCGCCGAGCGACCGCGTGACATCCTGTTCCGTTTCGCCAAGTCACGTAATCTATGGAAGCGCCGTATCGCGATACTGGCGACGTTTGCGTTCATCAGACGGGGTGATTTTGATGATACGTTGCGGATCGCCGACATCCTTTTGGACGACAAGCACGACCTGATACACAAGGCGGTCGGCTGGATGTTGCGCGAGGTCGGCAATCGGTCAGCGGTGGCTGAGGAGAGATTCCTCAAGCCGCGCTACAAGAAGATGCCACGAACCATGCTACGTTACGCCATCGAAAAGTTTCCCGAGGAGAAAAGGAAAGCGTATCTTGCCGGTACTATTTGAAATGATATACAGTGACGTTTGCGGACGGAATATTTCGTTCCGATCGGAGGGATGATGGTTCTTTTTACGGCTTTAGTAGTGATGGCGGTCGTGGTCGTCGTCGTATTCTGGTGGACGCATCGTACTTTGAAGAGGCGGTTGCCGTCATCGGTCGAGGTCCCGGAGATTGAACCGCCGGAGATCAACATGGGTCCTACCGCATCGAGATGGCCGATCGATCCGTTCAGCGGCGAGCCACTGAACGACGAATGTGAGTTGGTGGTCCTTGAGGATATGAACGGACATACCCGCGTCTTCAAGGTCAATCCGGATACAGCCTATATTTTCGGAGAGGCAGGTCTGAAGCCTTTTCAGGGAGCAATGGCCAAGCTTCATGCCGAACCGGACGAACTGTTCTGTGTCGGCGGCAAGCATAAGCTAGGCACCGTCGACGAGATGTCCATCGCGTATCTGTACGACAAGCTGTTCGGCGGCTACGGAGGGAGCTTCGATAACGCCTTCGACGACTTGGCTACGCACTGGTTCAGGTCCGCGGCCGAGTACGGTTACGAGTACAAGCTCAAGAATCCGTTCAGAAGTCAGATGTTGGTGCGCCGGGAAAAGAATGACGAAGAGTCGTGAGTGAGATACACACCGCAATCATTGCGGTGTTTTTATTCACCTCCGCAGAAAATCACGGCCTGCCTGCCGGCGGGCAAGACTTCAGCCTGGATATGAACTTCAAAAGAAAAACGCGACATGATGTCGCGTGAGTCACTGCAAGGCACGAAGGCTCCGCAGTGCATGAAGCACATGACTGATTGCGGTGCGGACTTCGGTCGCCGAGAAGCGCAGTGATTTCCCGGCATGGACGACATAGATGTTGTCCTTCCGCTCGATCACTACGGGCCACCGGTTCATCTCCGCCTTTTCGGCAAGCTTGCTGTCCGGGTTGAAAGCGATCGGTGTCTCGATCATCTCCAGCATCGGGATGTCTGACGCCGTATCTCCTATTCCGACCGAACCTTTCAGGGTCAGTCCCGGATTGACGCTCATCCATCTCCTGATAGCGGCGGACTTGTCGTTCACCGGGGTGCTCGCGACAGCACCGGTGTAAGCACCGTTCCTGACTTCGAGTTCGCTGGCGAAGCAGACATCGAATCCCCATTCGGACGTCAGCCCATGGGCGGTCTCGCGCAATCCGCCCGTGACCGCGACACTGTCGTGCGTCGGTTTCAGGGCGTGCAGGAGCTCCAGTGGGAATTCATGCACGTGACTCTGCGCCTCGATGATGAACAGCTTCACTTCCGGCGCCAGCTCCTCGACCGTCTTTCCCCGGAGTGCCATCAATAACGTGTTGACGATCTTCCGGTCATTGTCACGGTAGGCGCCCTCCCGACATTCCCGGTCGAAGAGAAACCGGAACAACAGCTTGGCCATTCCTTCCGGCAGGAATCTCCTTTCACAAAGCCTCTGGGCCAGTCTCGTCAGTGAATTACCCCGGTAGATAGTGCCGTCGATGTCGAACGCGGCTATCGGCCTTTCGGCTGCCGGTGTTTCGGTCATCGGCTACCTCCTCTCTTTAATGTACGTCCCGCAGTTTCAGTTCCCGCATCAGCAGGTTGCATGAAGCCGTCTTTATCTTTCCCGCGTTCAGCAAGCCGAACGCCTCGTCCCATGACATCAGCCAGGTCTTTATCAGTTCGTGGCCGTCGCCTACAGGTTGCTCCGTTTCGGTGTTCCCGTCCACACGCGCGATGAAAGCGGTGATATGTTCGGTCGAACCGCCGACCGACGTATAATAACCCGCCGCTTCTTCCAGTGCGTCTTCAGTGACGATGAGACCGGTCTCTTCGCGCAGTTCGCGGATAGCGGCCTGTTCTTTGGTCTCTCCTTTGTCGATGATTCCCGCCGGGAACTCCAGCGTCATCAGCTCTTCCGTCTTGATGCTGAAATCACGCCCGTCGCCATTTGGCCCTGCTTCGACCGCCTTCCGCCCATCATCGTTCTCGACGAAAGCGCGCAGGTACCGTGGCTGTTCTATCATGTAGACTTCACGTCTGGCGAAATCGACCGGCATCACCACGACGCAGTTACGTCGGTACATCATGTCGTATCTGCGGTCCCTGTCGCCGAGTCTGTATGAATAGATGCTCAAGAAACCGCCGCGCTCAAGACGACAGCAGCGGTAATCGAAATCATCGGGTAGTTGTCCGATTTGATTGATGAGTTTGGGCATAACGATTGGAGTTTAAGGGTATAGAAATGTGGTAGTACAAAAGCGTCTTTTATAAAATTCTCTTACTGTCTCTTGTCGGTAGATGTCTTATGTACAGTTGGAAGGAAAAACAGGCAGCCTGTTCCCCCACAAGGAACAGGCTGCCTGTCTTTTCCTTCCAACTGTACATAAGACATCATCCTGTATTCCCACATTTTTTGACTCCAATAAAGAAATACCCTGCCTGTGATGGCAGGGCGGTGAAGCGCGATGCGCTCAACGACGCAAGGGCCGTCTGAGTTCGCGTAGCACTGCGTCCAGTCCGTCGTCGATGGTGACGAAGTATCCTCCTTCCGTCGGATCCTCGCAGTCTTCATCGTTGCATCGCAGGACAAGACCGACGAGTCGTCTGTCCGGTGTCACCACCGGACCGCCGGAGTCGCCATAATCGACCGGAAAGTCGGCTTCGATCAGCCTACGGCATCTCGTTCGACTGTCCGTCGTCGGGACACGTCCGACTACAGGACCCCGCTGCCAGCGGCTCGTCTTGCCGAAGTGCCAGAGCAGGTCTCCTTCGTCTGGCACGTATCCCCTCGGCGTGATCGCGATCCGGTTCACGAGCCGATTGTTGTACTTGACGCGCAACAATGCGATGTCCGGGTGGTCCGCATCATCGCGAGCCGCGATCACCATCGGGATGGTCGTGGTTTCGCGGATGCGCAGCCCATCAGGAGCCAGTTGACGGAACGTCGCCGTGATGCATTCCGCGCCTCTGACCACATGAGCCGCGGTCAGGATATGGCGATCGTCGATGATGACGCCCGTACCCCTGTGATAGGAGATGGCTTTGGTCTCGTTGTACCGGGTGACGTGTATCCGCACGGTCGTGGCGATCATGCCCCGAATGAACTCTGTCCGTTCGGTATCGCTCAAGCCGTCGTCCACTTCCGAACCCGCGAGTGGGTCGGTGGGCGGAGCTGGCGCAACGGGACACGTCGGACAGGTCGGGCAGACATGCTCCGGTGGTGCGACACCGCCGGCGCCGTTGTGCATGCATGAGCACGATGACATCAAGAGCATCAGCGTCAGGCTGATGACAGAGTACCGTGCCGCCTCAAGGATTCCGTGTCTCATCGTGTACCTCCAGTGGTTGCGGCAAAAATTGATTGTACGGATCTACTTTATTCATATCAAGCGTCGTACGCGCGGTCAAAATTTAGCCTTGTGAAGTTCAAGCCAGGCTTGAAAGATGGAGGGGGATATCGAAGATCGACAGCGGGACCCCCCTTCGCTGAAGCTTCGGGGGGCAGGCAGCGGGACAGTATTAATTTTACCCCCACCCCAATCCTCCCCCGTTGGTGGGGGAGGGAGGAGTATGTGAGAAAAACGATATCGCCCCTCCCCGGCCATCCTCCGTTAGTGGGGGGTTGTTTTTATGTTCCCTCCTCCCCCTTTTTGTCATTGCGAGGCCGAAGGCCGCGGCAATCCCGTGATTTTAGCCTAAGCCGACGGGATTGCTTCGTCGGCTGCGGCCTCCTCGCAATGACAAGGTAGTGGTAGGGGGGGGGAGGGGGGAGGATTGGGGCCTGCCCCGTTGCAAGTCTGCGACATCGAAGCGTCTGATTAACGGAATATATAGGCGCGCCTACCTCGTCTGGAGCATCAATCAGATTAAACTTGCATCGGGGTGGGGGAAAACATCAATCAATAGGAGTTGCTTGAGTCTTGTGTCTAAAAATTCGTCTTGCCTGTCCTGAGCCATGTCGAAGGGCCCCGTCATCTTCGCCTGCCCCTTCTCCCGCTCCGCTGGTATAATGTCCGTATGGGACTGTTAGACAGGACAAAAAGAGGGCTTTGGTCGGTTTTCGTGCGGAGACATGAAGCCGTTAGGCTGCGTAAGCGTCTGTTGGCCGTACTTGGCATCGTGGCGGTGCTCGCCGTCGGTCTGCTTTTCTTCAGGTGGGTGACGGACAGTCTGGGGCTCGGCGAGCGCGAAGTGCTGCTGGGTGCGACCTTCTCCAAATCATATGCCGAGGAACTCGGTCTGGACTGGGAGGAAGCGTATCTGGCGACGCTGGACGATCTGGGCGTGCGCGCTTTGCGTATTCCGGTCTACTGGACCGACATCGAGGAGGAGAAAGGTGAGTTCGATTTTTCGGTCACCGACTGGCAGCTCAAGGAAGCGTCCGACCGCAACGTGAAAGTCGTACTCGCCGTCGGGATGAAACTACCGCGCTGGCCCGAGTGTCACATACCCGAATGGGCCAAGGGTCTTTCGCAGGACGAACTGCACTTGCGCACCCTGAACATGTTGGCTGCCACAGTCGATCATTATTCGAAGTCACCGCATTTCGCGGCCTGGCAGGTCGAGAACGAACCGTTTTTCGCGTTCGGTGAATGTCCGCCGCCGGACAGGCACTTCCTGCAGCGCGAGATCGCCGTCGTGCGTTCCAAGGACAGCCGACCGGTCATCATCACGGAAAGCGGCGAGCTGTCGACCTGGGTGAGCGCGGCGAGCGTCGCCGATATACTGGGTATCAGCACCTACCGCTCGGTCTGGAACAGGTACATCGGATATTTCTTCTGGCCGGTGACGCCGGGCTGGTACGCGCAGCGCATCAGTGCCGCGACGAAGTTCGTGGACGGCGTATTCGTGTCCGAATTGCAGGCCGAACCTTGGGGTCCGGGACCTATCGCGGATATGGATATCGAGTTACAACTCAAGCACATGAATCCGCAGAAGTTGCGCGACAACGTCGTGTTCGTGCGCAGGATGGGCGTTCCGGAGGCGTATCTTTGGGGAGTCGAGTGGTGGTATTGGCTGAAGGAACAGGGACATCCGGAAATGTGGGAAGAGGGGAGGAAGCTTTTCCGTGGGGATATCATCAACGGAGGGACGTTTCAGTTTTGAAAGAAGCTCAAGAGCTAAACAGCTTAAAAGCTGAAAAGCTTTTTGGCTGTTGAGCTTTTAGGCTTTTGAGCTCTTCTTATGAATTCACAAGACAAAGAAAACTTACGCAATCGGTTGATCGAGCTGGCGGAAAAACAGCTCGGCAGACCGTATGTCTATGGCGCGGCCCCTTCGGCGGCACCGCGTATCTTTGATTGCTCGAGCCTGGTGCAGTATCTGTATGAGAAGATCGGTTTTACTCTGCCGCGCACGACGATTGAACAGGCTCGGATGGGGAAACGGTTGCGGCCGCCGTACAGAGGGAAACTGAAAGCCGGTGACATCATTCTGTTGCGAGGGAAAGTCGGCCGATACGACCGTCTGTACCCGCAGGGTATCGGACATGTCATCCTGGTCACCGGACCGGACGAGGTCATCCACGCGAAATTCAGGAAAGTCGGAGGCAGGGACGCCGGGGAGGTGAAGCGGCAGCGGTTGTCGACCATATTGAAACGGAAGGACATCACGGTAGTGCGGAGGATCATCTAATAGCTTAGGAGTTCAGGAGCTAAGGAGCTTGGGAGTATTTGTATTTGAAATCGCTCCCAGTCTCCTTGGCTTTTTGGTTTGACGATGTCTTTCGGTTGCTGTTGGATATATTCAGGAGCAGCTGATGTCAGATGAGGAACAAGGAAAGGTCATTCAATTGTTCGATCGCGCTCCGGCGCGGAGTGTCGAACGGCAGAAAAAGGATTGGGTAGACGGTCTCATCAAGCTGGTGAACGGAAAGAATGAGTCTGAAGCGAAGAGGGCGGCAAGGGAACTGGCGCAGGTCTTCGGAATCGATGCCGAGTCGTTGCTGATCGAAGCGTTACGTTCCGCACCTAAGGTACGGGTCCGTGCTGAAATCGCGGAGATCCTTATGGGATTCGACACGAGCGACACGGTTCATGCACTCATGATCTGCGCCTTGCGGGATGAGTATACCGCCGCATGGCAGGCGATATGTTCATTGAATACGTTGTCCAGGAAACCGGTACCGAAGACGCGCACCAGTCTGTTGGTGCTTTCGCTCAAGGCGAGTCATAAGCTTGTCCGTTGCGCCGCGCTGCGTTGTCTGATTGCGATAATCAAAGACAAATCTGCCCCGAGCGTCGCCGCACTTGCTTTGGGCGATTCGAGCGCCGCTGTCCGTGACTACGCCAAGAGGTGGCTTATCGGCAGTGACCGCGAGGATATCGTGCCGTCGTTGATGCGAATTCGGAAGATTCGAAGAAACAACCTGTGCATCCAGCATTCCATCACGGAAATCATGCGTGAACGCTGGCCCGACATCGCAAAAGACCTCGATTGAGGTCTTTTTTCTTGTCGCCTGCCTTCGCTTCGCCGACGGGGCAAACGGGGCAAAACGGATTTGTCTAAAACCGCTTCGCCACGTCTTGCCCCGTCCCACTCTCTCCGCTAAACCCGTCGGCGTATCGTGCGTCCACACTAGATGTCCAGCCTATCCCGCGCGATTTCGCCTCCAGCGCGCTTCACCATGAACGCCACGTTTTCGTTGGTGTTAGTCGCGATCAATCGTACATCCGGGTGTCGTGATTGCCAGACGCGGAATATCTCGTCCGCAAATGAGTGGGCGACGGTCTCAACGCCGCTGAAATCCATTTCTACCTCGCGGAAGTTTTCCAGATTCACCGTGACGCGCTTGGCTTCGGTGCGTGAGACCAGTTCCTGGCCGTACTCGTAGAGCTTGACCGATATTTTCGTACGATCGAATTCCAGGTCGTCGTCTCCTGCGCCGGAGAATCGGGCGAAGACTTCGTCGAGTCGCCGCGACGAATTGAGGTTGATGCTGAAACTCACTCGCGTACCCTTGAGCTCCCGACGGTCGATCACGAACATGTCTGGAAGCAGGTTATTGATCGTGAGTCGTTTGTCGAAACTGTCCACTATGAATACATCAGCGGATTTTGAGGTGAAGAAAACCCCTTGCCCGGTATGTTCCGCGGGCGCGGTAGTGGTTTTCCCTTTCAGGAGTTCACCGATGGCGTCCATAGTACCCGGCAGACGGAACGTATCTCGCACATTGTTGAAGATGCCGATGCCGAAATCCCGCACCGAGAATGTAATGGCCGTGTCCGAACGGCGGATGTCCACATCGATACGTTCGGATCGTGAATGGTCGATGGCGTTGTTGAGCATTTCGGTGAACGCGAAGCGCACGATGCGGCGCACGCTATCCTCGATGTCTTGCAGTATTCCTGTTTCTTTTTCGATGCGCGTAAAGACGCGGTCTTCGTCGAGTTCCCGGTTATCCAGCTTTAGGGTCATTCGTCTTATTTCAGCCTTGGCGTCGTGTATCGCCTTCTCATCCCCGGTCAATACGTACCTGGATCGGCGGGCGCGGCCTAATAGGATGATTTGACCCTCATCTCGTAACTCTTGAAGAAGGCGGTGGGCGTATTGAGTGCTTACATCAAAAAGATGGGCGATTTCTGAGGTCGAAATCGTCCGCTTCTTCCTTAATAGAGCTAATATCGCTTCTTTTTGTTTCATATCAGTTGATGATTCTATTCTAGCATAGATAAAAAAAATCATCAACTAGTTACCAACTTTTGAAACATGAACCTATCCGAAAGTGAACGCGTACAGTTTCGTCCCCGGATCGATGAACGTCAGTCGGAGCTCCCGTTCGCTGTATTTTCCGCGCGTATCCACGAGTTCGTACATCCGACCCTCGTTGATCTCCGCGATGCTCATCTTGTCGACATTCGTGGTGTCGACCCCCGCCTCCCTGTCCCGCAACGGTCCGCCGTCCAATTCCACCTGCACGCGTTTCATTCTCTGGTTCGTGTCCATCACGAGATTCACGCGTGATGCCCGGACCTTGAAGAGCAGTGAAGCGTTCTCGGAACGCGGCGCGGCCCATTCGCGCGATATCTCCCAGTCACCTTCGAGATAGAAGACATTGCCGGCCGGTTTCATGACGGTCGAGTAACGCGACACCTCGTCCATCTTCACGGGTTCCGGAGAACCGAGATATTCCAGCCGTTCGTATCCGAGATACGTCTCCGGCGTGCCGACCCGGCTCAAGTCCACGTCCGCACCCTCCTCGCTTTCGATCACTGCCGGAAGTTCGGTCCCGTCTTCCGATAGTAGTGTGCGCAATACGGACTCCGAGTGTCCGTATCCGCCCTCGCCGAAATGGTGGTAGCGGATCCGGCCTTTTCGGTCTACGAAATAATGTGCCGGCCAGTAATGGTTGCGATAGGCCTTCCACATCGCATGGTCATTGTCGAGCGCTACTGCATATTCGATCCCGTGGCGTTCCATCGTCGCCCTGACGTTGACTGCGTCCCTCTCGAACGCGAACTCCGGCGTGTGGATGCCGACGATTCGCAACCCGCTGTTCTTGTACGTGTCATGCCACGACTTCAGATGCGGCAGTGTCCTGGTGCAGTTCACGCAGGATAACGTCCAGAAATCCACGAGTACGACCTTCCCGTCGAGGTCGTTCCGTGTCAGTGGGTCCGTGTTTATCCAATCGGAGATGCCGCGGAATGCCGGCATCTCCCCCTCGTCCGTCAGGCTGTCCGGCGTTACGCGCGCCGGACCGCCACCCAGTAATTTTCCGAGCAGTCTTCTCATGTTTTCTCTGCCGGCTTTTTATTTTCCGGAGTCTTCGTCAGACGTACGCGCACGATGCGCATCTTCTCCATCTTCTCGACCGTCGCCGTCGTGCGGTCGGTCAGTTTGACCGACTGTCCGATCTCCGGCAGGCTCTTCAGCTTCTCGAGTACCAGACGGCTGATCGTCTTGTTGCCGCGTCCCGGCAGTTTGATGTTGAAGAAGTCGTTGATGTCCTTGATCTCCTCGTCGCCGTGCACGAGCACGGTGTACTTGTCGATCCGCTTGATGATCTCATCCTTGACGTCCGTCTCGTCTACGATCTCGCCGACCAGCTCTTCAAGCAGGTCGTCGGTCGTTACCAGCCCGACCATCGAACCGTATTCGTTGATGACGATCGCCATGTGCGCGTGACTTTTCTGGAAGTCATGGAACAGGTCGTTGATCGGTTTCGTCTCCGGGACATACATCACTTTCTGGGTGATATCTTTCACCTTCACTTTCTGCAGGGCCGTGAGCGGCTGGTCGGTCAGTTTCTCGAAGATATCCCTGATGTGGATGATGCCGACTATCTCGTCCTCTTTACCCTCGAACACGGGATACCTGGAAAACTTCTCTTCGGTTATGAGCGGCAGCGCTTCGGCGATGACCCAGTCGCCGTTCAGGAATTCGACGTCTTCTTCCGGTGTCATCACGTCCTCGGCGGTGATGTCGTTGAACAGGAATACCCGTTCGATCATCTCCTTCTCTCCTTTCTCGAGTGTCCCCGCCATCACTCCCAGCGAGGCCATCGTCTTGATCTCGTCTTCGCTGACCGTGATTTTTTCGGCCTCCATTTTATTGCGGAAGATGTGTACCACGATACCCTCGAGCAGTCTCACGATCGGCGCGCAGACCTTCGTCAACAGCCATATCGGTCGGGCGAACATAAAAGCCGCGCGTTCACTGTTGTGCGCGGCCCATGTCTTGGGGATGAATTCACTGAAGATAAGGATGGACAGTGTCAGCACTCCGGTGGCGAGGCCGACCCATACTTGGCCGAACGTCTGGATGGTCAGTACGGTGGCGAGCGCCGACGCGGCGACATTGGCCGTGTTGTTGCCCAGAAGGATGGTGCCGAGCAGCAACTTTGTATCACTTTTCAGCTTCTTGATCAAAAGCGCCTTCGGGTGATTCTTCTGCGCCAATGTCTGTATGCGGATGTCGTCGACCGAGAATAATGCCGTTTCCGCCGAGCTGAATCCCGCCGAAAGGGCGAGTAGTACGATCAATAGGAGAAGACCTGATATCATAAGTCTTTACGAAACCTCCTTATTATTTTCGTTAGTGCTTTCTGTCCCTTCTTGGGTGTCCCCCCGCTTCCCACCTTCTGCCTTCTGCCGGCCCACTATAGGCAACAACACGCTCACCTGAGTTCCTACTTTCTCGATCGAGTCCACGAAAATCTTTCCACCCATCAGGTCGACGATGCGCTTGGTGATCCAGAGCCCAAGTCCGGTGCCGGGGATGTCGCGCGTCAGGTCGGTCTTGATACGGTAGAATTTGGTGAAGAGTTTCTCGCGCTGTTCGGGGTTCATGCCGAGTCCGGTGTCAGTGACCTTCACTTCGAGCATGCCGGCGTCGTCGATGGTGGTCGTGACTATTACGCTGCCCTCGACGGTGTACTTGATGGCGTTACTGCAGATGTTTATCAGCACCTGTTTGATCCGCCCGATATCGATACGCACCAGCGGCAGCGGCTCCTCGGGACGCTTATACTCGAACACCAGACTCTTCTTTTCAGCCTCAAAATGGAGTTGGGTGACGATCTCCTCGATCGTCTCTTCAAGACCCACCTCGACCAGCTCGAACTTCATGCGCCCTTGTTCGATGCGTGATACGTCCAACAGATCCTCTACGAGCGACCCGAGATGCGTGGCGATGGCGAACGTCGTCTTCATGATCTTTTTCGGTTTTTCATCCAGCGGTCCGAACGCGTCTTCGAGGAACAGCGACAGGTAGCCCCTGATCGCGGTAATCGGTGCGCGCAGTTCGTGCGACGCCATGGATATGAAGTCGTCTTTCATCTTGTCGACCTCTTTCAGTTTCTTGAACAGGATGGCGTATTGGAAAAGCCGCGTGTTGCTGGCCAGGATCAGGATTACGATCAGCACCGTGACCGCGAGCCAGACGTACGACCAGAACAGGTTCGAACGGACCAGGTCGTCGATGACTTCGAGCGATATCTTCGAGGATAACAAATAGCGCAGCTCGCCGTCAGGGCCATGCAAAGGCATGATTACGCCCCAAAATCTAGCGTTGCTACGCGCTTCTTCCGGTGTCAGTTCCTTATCCGCGCCAGCCGCGCGCGGACTTTTGGTCAGATAGGCGATCGACTGGTCGTGATATTGGGCCAACACGTTCTGCGTACCGTGCGCGACCTCGCCGATGCTTTCACCGTTCAGGCTGGCTACGACACGGAAATCTTCAAGATCCTTATCGTACTGGAGTATATCGAGACTCCTGATCTCCGGAATGACCGTCGCTACATCTTCGATCCTTCCCTGCAGTGCGGCAGTGTCGTCGAACAGGTCTATGCTGGTGACGTTCACCATCTTGCCGATGATGAGCGCTGTCCGCTGCAGTTCTACGTCGACCGTAGTCCTGAACCGACTCACCACGAAAATGGTGTTCAACACGATCGTCACCGGCACGAGGATTATCAGCAGGACGGCGTAAATAATCTGCCAGTTCTTCTTGACGAATAGCGTGCCCTCGGAGATTTTTTCGGCCGGTTTAGCCATATGGTTGCGGGTGAATTATAGCATGTTGAAGTGAGAAAGGTAGGTGAAAGTTAGAAAGTGAGAGAGCAAAGAAGTGAGAAAGTTAAAATACGTGTCCGGCCACAGACCGGTCTCATATATAACTCTCTCACTCCCTGCCTGCCGGCAGGTAGGTCTCACCCTCTCACTTAATATCACGAATTTTACCCTAACCTTAGCCATTTTTTGAAAAACAGGCCTTTTCAAATAGCCTAAAATCTAGTATAATTCAAATATATGGCAGGACCAAAATGCGACATGAAAAAGGTTCGGACCGGCATAGTCGGCTTCGATGAGTTAGCCGAGGGCGGTCTACCTCACGGTAGGACCGTGCTCGTTTCCGGCCCGGCCGGGTCAGGAAAGACCCTGTTCGGTCTGGAATTCCTCTTAAGGGGTGTCAGCGAGTTCGACGCGCCAGGCGTGTTCGTCACTTTTGAGGAGCGCAAGAGCGACATCTTCAATGAGGTGGCCTGTTTCGGTTGGGATCTGGCCGCGATGGAGAAAGAGGGTAAGATCGCGTTCGTCGACGCCAGTTCTATAGCCGACAGCCAAGTAGAGATCGGTGAGTACGATTTCGGCGCGCTGATGGCCCGCATCCGTCATGCCGTCGACAAGGTCGGCGCGAAACGCGTCGTCATCGACAGCGTCTCGGCGCTGTTCCTGCGCTACAAGGATAACGCCATCATCCGCCGTGAGATGTTCAAGATGATCGATGTGTTGCGTAATTGCGATGTGACATCCATCATCACGGCCGAAAGGGTCAGGGACGAGGATGCGCATTCGCGCTTCGGGGTCGAGGACTTCGTGGCGGACGGTGTCGTTTTCCTCTACAACACTATCGTCGGTCGTGATCGCGAGCGGCAGATAGAGATCGTCAAACTGCGCGGTGCCAGTCATCAGACCGGCCGACATCATTTCCTCATAGGCGATACCGGGCTGGTCATATTCCCGGTCGAGAAACAGAAACTGACCGAGACCGTATACGAGGAGCGTATCTCCAGCGGAGTCTCCGGCGTGGACACCATGACCGGCGGCGGGATCTTCCGGGGTTCGACCACGCTGTTGCTGGGCTCATCGGGTACGGGACGCACAGTATTGGGTCTGCACTTCCTGCAGGACGGCACGAAGCACGATGAGAAGGGGTTGTTCATCTCTTTCGAGGAGGGTCAGTCGCAAGTCTTCGCCACCGCGAAGTCGCTCGGTTGGGATTTCGAAGGGCATGAAAAGAAGGGATTGCTGAAGATAGAATCCTGGAATCCGGAGGGCATGCCGATCGAGTTCTATCTCAAGGCGATCCGAGAGATCGTGAATGACTGGGCTCCGAAGCGCGTGGTCATCGACAGTGTCACGCCACTCGTGAGTCATATCGACGAGCAGAGGTTCAGGCGGTTCATCTCTTCGCTGAACGCGCACCTGAAGGAGGCCGGCGTGACTACGGTCATCAACTACACTACCGGAGCGAGTCTGCAATCGGTGATCGCGGCGGAGTCCGACCTCGCCGTGCTGGCCGACAACATCATCGTCATGCGGTTCGGAGAAGCCGAGTTGGGCAAGGAAAGGGAAATCATCATCGCCAAGACACGTGCGTCGGCGCACGATGAGTTAGTCAGGAAATATCTCATCGACAAGGACGGTATCACCGTGCTGGGCATCGAGGGCGAGGTGAGCGAGGTCTTCAAGGGACACAAGAAGGATAAGCCCGGGAAAGATGAGCGCTAACGAAGTCATACTGTTCGTATCGAGGGAATCGGCGACGTACTTCTTCACGGTACGTAAGGTTGAGGAAGCCTGCGGCAAGGCGCACGACGAAGACTGCAAACACGAGCTGAAGGTGGTCCATATCGAGGACGATCCGGAAGCGGCTGAACGGTATAACATCGAAGCCTTACCGACGTTGATCATCGGGAAACGCAGGTTCGTCGGTGCGCCGACGGCTGATTCGATAGATACGTTGGTCGCACTGATGCTGGCGGATGCGAGATCCCAGAATAAGGAATCCTCCTCCGCTGAAGCTACGGAGGACAAGGAAGAAAAGCGTCTAATGTAGTCGCATGGCAAGCGCTTCTAAAAAAAAAGAGGAATGGGACGGAGGGAAGATAAGCATCGAAGACGTTCCGGAAGCCGTCCTGGTGGCCGACAGTGACTACCGGGTCTCTGACGCGAACGCCATCGCCCTCTTGCTGTTGGGCTATGAGAAGAAAGACATAATCGGTCAGCACATCGTTGAACTCATGCCGGAGATAGACCGGCATCTGCATCGCGTACTGCAGGGTGACCTTGTGGTGAGTGAGCTTTCCGTAAGGGCCAAACGCAAAGATGGTTCGAAGATCACGATGGATTTTCTGGCCATGCCGATGGAAGAAGATGGCAGCACCAAGGCCCTGCTTTTTTTCGGTCGCGACACGCGCTTCCAGCATCTGATGAGCGGAGAGCTGCGGAAGGCGCGCGACTGGTTCAAGTCGATCGTCGAATATTCGCCGAACGGCATCTGTATCACTGATGTCGCGGGCAACATCATCCTGGCTAATCAGGCGACCGAGAATTTGACCGGATATCAACTGCGCGAACTCATCGGCAACAACGTCAACATGTACTATCCGGAGGAAGATGGGCGTAACGTGGATCTGCGGAAGCTTCATAAGGGGGAGCAGATCATACGCGAGGTGGAATTCCGCCGGAAGGGAAGCGGCAGTAAGCCGGTCATGGTGACCTATCGGATGATCGATTACATCAGCGATGTCGGGGAGGTCATCATTGAGACATACGCCGATCAGTCGGACCGCAAGCGGCTGGACCAGTTGAGGAACGAGTTCGTGTTCATCGCGGCGCATGAGTTCCGTAATCCGGTGACGGCGCTGCGTCTGCTGCTGGACATGTTCAAGACGGATAAACGCATCAAGCACGACCCGATCGAAAAGGGATATCTGTCACGGATGGAGGAGGCGACCCAGCGGTTGATCCATCTGGTGGATGACCTGCTGGAGGTGTCGCGTTCAGAAGCGGGCAGACTGCGCATCGAGGTCAAACCGTGTGATGTGCGCGAGCACGTCAAGTCCATCGTCAAGGAACTGCAGTCCGAAGCGCTGTTGAAGGAGGTGATGATCGTCTATAAGCCGGACGGGCGGTTACCCCAAATTCTAGCCGACAGCTCCAAGCTCAAGGAGGTGTTGTCGAACCTGATCTCTAACGCGGTCAAGTACAATATCGCCGGCGGTTCGGTTATGATCGAGCATGATGTCGACCGGAACACGCAGGTCCTGACGACGCACATCATTGATACGGGTATCGGCATGAACACGGAAGATCTCGAGAAGGTCTTCACTAAGTTCTGGCGGTCAGAGGATTTGGCGGTGCGCGCGCAGGCCGGCACCGGACTCGGACTGTTCATCGTGAAGGAGTTGATCGAGAGGATGGGTGGTGAAGTATCTGTGGAATCAGAGAAGGGGAAGGGGAGTAATTTCTCGTTCAGTCTTCCGATACCAGAGGATTGATTGCACGAGGCGGGAAGCGGGAAGCAGGAAGTAAAAAATGAGTTCGGCTACAGGCCGGACGTTTTTATAAAATCCGACCGTTAGGTCGGATTCCGCTTTAACTTCACGCCTCCCGCTTCCCGCCTCCTGCAATCACCGCACCATCACCACCATCTTCGCTCCGTTCTCCACGTCGCCGCCGTTCCAGTCGTGCAGGGCGTTCCATATCGTATCGAAGTCATACACGAAGTCAGCGCCGCGTTTGGTGCCCGGGTCGTTGGTGATGAACTTGCCGGCGGTGTAGCCCTTGATGACGAGCATGTGGTAGAGCGGTCCCTCGCCGCGGAAGTTCGGATTGCCGAGCGCGCGACCGTAGGCCGGAACGATGACCGGATGTCCAGCCGCGATCGATGCCTTGATGTCGTCGATCGAGGTGATCGTGACCGCCTGCGCACGCGGCAGGCCGAAGTGTTCGCGCAGGACGCGCGCCACCTCTTCGGTCGTGGTATCGAGATGGTAGCCGAACGTCTCCTCTTCCCAATCGGCGAGCGCGAGGATTCTTTCTTCGGCCTCCTCGGTCGTGATTTCTGATTCACCATCGTAGTACGCCTTGAGCATGATGGCCGACGCCTCTTCGCAGGCTTCATTGTGCAGGTCATCCCAGTTGGCGTGCGGCGCCTGCACCATGAACGGGATGGCGAGATTGATCTGTGGGGTCTCGGTTGCGGTAGGTTCTTCGACTTCCTCCACACTCTCTTCCTCAGGATTGGAAATCGTCGTCGAGCGTATGTCTTCAGCCAGCACTGTCGGTACGCCTGCAAACACCCGGTCGAACTCAGCGCGCGAAACGGCTTCCGGAATCGGTCCTCTCTGCCAGTCACGATAGGCGTCCATCAGGTCGTGTCGATCCAGGTACGCGAAAGTCCCCGCCCAAAGGGCGAGCGTCACACTGCAGATGATCGACATGTCTTTCGAGCTTCTTTTCATAACATGGGAGTATAGCCGAAAACGGTCATCAGGTCAATCCTATTATATCGGAGGGGCAGAAGCGGGAGAAGGGGCAGGAGGGGCAGAAGCGGGAGAAGGGGCAGAAGGGGCAGGAGCGGGAGTCCTATTCAAAAAATTCTCCCCCCGCTAACGGGGGAGGGTTGAGGCCTGCTCCGTTGCAAGTCTGCGACATCGAAGCGTTTGATTAACGGAATATATAGGCGCGCCTACCTCGTCTGGAGCATCAATCAGATTAAACTTGCATCGGGGAGGAGGAAAAGAGAATCAAAGAAAAACCCCGGTCTTCGGATCGGGGTCTGCCGTGTGTCGGCGCGTCTCACTTTTTGAGCAGAGCGAACGGTCGAGCGACCCTGCCGAGAATGGGGCCGATGACGTGAGGCGGCTTCCGATAGACGGGTGGGAACCTGACCGGAATCTGCGCTATCGAAATCGCGATCTCATCCTCCGTGTACGGGTCGGCCGGTCCTTCCGGATCACGGCATCCGTCGTCATATTCGTCGACGATTTCTTCAGTCGTCGTTCGCTTGATGACCCTTCTTCGCTTCATCGTGATTGTCCTTTCTTAACGGTGAAATATAGCTGATTTTCGGCCGGTTGTCAATACAGAAAGTTTTTCTTGCGTGTCTATCCGGCCTTATTTGGTTATACTGAAGGAATGAAGGTCGTGCAGCGTATCTATGGTGTTTTTCTCAAACGTCCGTGGCTTGGCTACGTGCTCGTTTTTTTGTTGACTTTAGCCATATACGGTGCGACGCAGGCTCATCCGTCGATGCGGGATCCGGATTCGTTTTATCACGCCCGGATCGCCGCCATGACCATGGAAAGCGGTCCGGTGCGCGATTTTCCGTGGCTACCGTACACGACGCTTTCCGAGAATTTCGCGGATCATCATTTCCTCTATCACATCGCGCTAATCCCGTTCATCGCGATTTGGGGACCGCTCGCGGGCACTAAGATCGCGGCCGCGTTGTTCGGTGCGCTCGCCATTCTCGCGGTCTATACTCTCATGCGCACCTTGCGGGTCAGATTCCCCTGCGTCTTCGCGCTCATGTTGGCAACGCTCGATAACTTCATGTTCCGGATGAACCTCGCTAAGACCTCGTCACTTTCCATCATTATCCTGATGCTCGGCATCGTGGCGATGATGAGGCGCAAGCCGTGGTTGCTCGCGCCACTCGCGTTCATCTATGTCTGGACCTATGCCGGCTGGCCGATATTATCGGTCATCGCCGCGGCATTCCTCGTTTCCGCGCTCGTAGTCCGACTGCTCGAACGCAGATTCAAGGACAGGCTGATCAGGCCGGGCAACGATCCGGTATCTGTCGGAATCAAAGCGCTTGTCGCGACAGTCATCGGTTCGGCCGCCGGTCTTGTCATCAATCCGTTCTTTCCCGCGAATCTGAAGTTCTATCTCGCGCAGATCGGTCATATTACCGTCCTCAATTACAGTGAAGTCATCAAGGTCGGCGTGGAGTGGTATCCATACCCGTTCATGGCAATCGTCCGGCAGAACGGTTCGCTGTTCTTCATCGCGACGATCGTGTTTGCGCTTCTGGTGTCCGCGCTAGTCTGGAAGAAGGAAGCAGGGAGCGCGTTGCGGCCGTTCGGGCGATGCAATGCGACGGCAATCGTCTTTATCGCACTGCTGACGACGGCTTTTCTGATTTTGACGCTCAAGAGCCGCCGGCATGTCGAATATTTCATTCCGTTCATGATGCTGTTGAACGCGGTGATGTTCACGGCGGTGATGAGGCGCGTGGAATTTCGCAAGTTATGGGACGCGGTGTTCGGCCGGTTCCTGATCCTCGGGAAACTCGTCGCCGTCCTGCTCATCGTCATCATTCCGATCCTGGCCATCCGCGACGCGAACGCGATCCATTCCTTGTTCCGCGGCGGCCCTGCCTGGACGCGACTCCAGGACGTGACCGACTGGATGGACGGACGCGTACCCGAGGGCGATATCGTCTTTCACAGCAACTGGAGCGACTTCCCCGCGCTGTTCTATCACGCCCCCGAGTTCCGTTACATCAGTGGACTCGACCCGACGTTCTTCTATCTGCAGAGTCCGAAACTGTATGAGGATTGGATGACGCTTCGGTACGGCGAGTACGGTGACAGGACCGCTGAGATCGTGCGTGAGCGTTTCGGTTCGGACTACATCATGATCAGGCGTGTCGGTGATGAGTCGTTTGAGGAAGCGATCGAATCTGACCCGACCCTGCAACTCGTCTATGAAGATGACGAGGTAAGGGTGTACACCGGCTTATGACCATACGCGTCAACATCGCTTTGCCGGTATTGAATGAGGAGGTCGTGCTTGAGGATGCCGTCCGCCAGGTGGTTGATGCGTGCGCGTTTTCATTGCCCGAGGAAGAAGTGACTGTCATTATCAGCGACAATGGTTCGGAAGATAGGACCGCCGAAATCGGTAAACGTCTTGCGGCGGAGATCAGCGGCGTCCGCTACCTGCGTGTGGGGGAGACCGGCAAGGGTATCGCTATCCGCGGCGCCTGGCAGTCCGAGGAGGCGGACGTGTACGTGTTCATGGACATTGATCTGTCTACTGACCTGGGGGCGTTGCCGGACTTGGTGCGTACGGCGCGTGAATGCGGTGGCATGGCGATCGGGTCGCGGTTCCATCGTGAATCGAAAGTCACGCGCTCATTCGTGCGACGGCTGGTATCGTTCGGCTATCGTTGGTACCTGCGCGCAGTACTCCGCACGAAAGTGAACGACGCGCCGTGCGGTTTCAAGGCCGCGACCGACGAAGTCGTCTTCAACATCATGCCGTTCGTCAGGGACGAGCGCTGGTTCTTCGACACCGAGCTCGTCATCCGCGCTGAACGCGGCGGCTACGAGATCAGGGAGATGCCGATTGTTTGGAGCGAACGCGCGGTCGCCGGACGTGAGTCCAAAGTGAACGTGCTTAAATTGTCGCTGGAATACGCGCGTAAAGTCATGGACCTAAAGAAACGGCTCAAATGAGTCTCAGAAATCTCATCAAATCGATATCGAAACGTGAGTGGGCGGTCGTCGGCATCGTTTCGGTGGTCGTCATCGCACTCACGGCAATTCCGCCGCTCTTCGGTTATCTGATCGGTGCGAGTCGCGGTCTCGAGTGGACCGGCTTGCAGGTTTTTGCGCCGGGCGATTTCGGCGTCTATCTTTCCTATATCGAACAGGGGCGGGCGGGCTCACCGTTCATGGAGAACTTTTTTACCACCGCGCCGACCGTTCCGGTCTTCAACATCCTCTGGTTTTCGGTCGGTCAGCTCGCCTGGATGTTCAGCCTGTCGGCTATCGCCGCGTTTCACGTCGCGCGGTCTTTATTGATACCGGCGCTCCTGGTCGTCACATATGTCGCGACGGCGTATTTCCTGCCGAAGGCACGTGACAGGATCGCGGCGTTCCTGATGATGGCGTTCGGTTCAGGGCTCGGTCTCTACTTTGCGCCGCTTTTCGCGGGGATGAAGCCGACATTGACCGGACATGAGTGGCCGATCGATCTGTGGGTCGCGGAAGCCAACATTTTCGCAAGCATGTCGTACTCGCCGCACTTCGTCGCGTCCTGGTCGCTTTTCATCATCGCGGCATTAATGTTGGTGATGGCATTCGACAATTGCAGGATGAGGTATGCGGCGGTGGCCGGAGCTGCGGCGCTCGTCCTGTTCAGCTTTCACCCTTTCCATGCGCCGACGTTATTCGCGTTGGGTCTGGTCTACCTGGTCGTCAGGCGAAATTTTCGCGGCAAGGAAGCGTTACGTCGATGGGCGGTCTACGTTATTTTCGTGGCGATATCCGCGCCAGCCGTCCTCTACCATTATTTCATCACGACTTTCGATACTTTCGCCAAAGAAGCACTTGCCGCCAACACCTGCATCACACCGGCGCCGTGGCATTTCATCATCGGTTTCGGAGCGTTCGCGTTGCTGGCTCCGGCAGGAGTCGTACTTCTGCGTTCCAAACGGGCGGAGTTCCATCACGCGAGATTTCTCATCGTCTGGGTGGTGGTGTGCCTCGCGCTGGTCTATTCACCGCTCACGTTCCAGCGCCGGCTTCTCGAGGGTCTGCAGTTCCCGCTCGCCATCATGGCCGCGCCCGTGGCGCTCGCGGTCATTCGCTGGGGCAAGAAGCGGCTTCCTGTATCAGAATTGTTTTTGGCGGCAGCCCTGTTTTTTGTCTTCTTGTTCCCCTCATCATTCGCGGTAATCACCAGGAACGTCACGATGTATTCTGAAAATCGACCGCCGATCTTTTATCTGTCACCGGACAGAAGCGCGGCGCTCGGATGGATCAGGGACAATACAGCGCCCGATGCCGCGTTCATGTCAGACTTCTCGTCGGGTTATAACATCGCCGGTTGGGCTTACCGTACGGTCTACGTCGGGCATTGGGTGAACTCGGGTGATATCAAAGCGAAGATGGAGGATGCTCGGCGTTTCTTCGGTGAGATGGATGAGGGTGAGAAAGCCAAGTTCATGCTCGGCAACAGATTGGATTACATCTTCGTGGGGCCGGACGAACGGGAGCTTGGGGGATTCGTTGAGGGAGATATGTTCGAGTTGCTTTATTCGGAAGGTAAAATCGATGTGTTCAGGCTTAAATAACGAGCAAGTTATGATGACTTTTGGAGTAAGCGGTAGATGTCTTATGCACAGTTGAGGTCAAAAACAGACAGCCTGTTTCCTGCGGGAAACAGACTGTCTGTGTTTTGCTCCCAACTGTGCATAAGACATCCTTCCTCATTCAAATTAGGTTTAAGCGGGTAGTCGTAGAAAATATGAGCATTCTTGTCGTCATTCCGACCTACAACGAGAAGGAGAATCTGGAGCCGCTGGTGGAGCGGTTGTTGAAGTTGTCCGGTATCAAGGTGAATATCCTGATCGTCGACGATGCATCTCCGGACGGGACAGGGGAGATTGCGCGAACGCTTGCGCGTCATCATTACGGTCGGGTGAGCGTATTGCATCGTGAAAAGAAGTCAGGGCTTGGTTCGGCGTACCTCGACGGATTCAGCTGGGCGTTGAAGCGTGGCTACGACATTATCTGTCAGATGGACGCGGATGGCTCGCACGATCCGGACGACTTATCGCGACTGATCAAGGAAGTTGAGGGTGGGGCTGATATCGCGATAGGTTCACGCCGCGTCAAAGGTGGTCGCATCGAAGGCTGGAACGCCTATCGTCATCTGATGAGCATGATGGCGGCGATGATGACCAGGCAGGCGCTTGGATTGAAAACCATGGATGTCACGGCGGGTTTTCGTTGTTTGAGCCGTCGCGCGGTCGAATTACTGATTCATTCCGAGATAGAGGCGATGGGTTACGCGTTTCAAGAGGAGTCGTTGGCGGTTCTGGAGCGGGCCGGCATGACGGTCAGGGAAGTACCGGTAACCTTTCGTGACCGTACGGCCGGAAGTTCAAAACTTGACCTGTCAGAAGTCAGGGGATTCTTGCGTATGATCTGGCGGCTGGTCAGAAAATAAGATTGACAGCGAATGTTGGAATGGATAAGTTAGACTTTCGAAGAAGGTCTTTTTCATCGGCCATAAACAGGGAGGTGTTCGATGGTTTGGAACCGGTTTAGCACGATCGCCGTCATCATTTTATCCTCAGTTGGGAGCAAAAACAGACAGCTTGTTTTAACTAAACAGTAGATGTCTTATGCACAGTTTGGGGCAAAAACAGGCAGCCTGTTTCTTGCGGGAAACAGACTGTCTGTCTTTTGATCCAAACTGTGCATAAGACATCCTTCCATCTGTTTCTGAAATGAAACAGGCTGTCTGTTTTTGCTCCCAACTGAGGATAAAAACTATAGATCGATGGATCCGACATCATCGACTCCGCCCGTCTCCCTTAATTCGGTGAAGTGTTCCGCCGTCGACCTAATGCCGTCGAGTACGTGTGTCGCGTCATGCTCTGACAGCGTGATTCCGATTATATATCGCCCGGCTTGATAATTCGCGACCAAAGGTCCGAGATCGATCTCTTGGACGTATTCATCACTAGGCCCTGCGGATTGATGCAGATCGTTGATGAGCGGGGTGCGGTAGATGTCCAATAGCTCACCGTCCTGCCTCAGCAATACGGTCACCAATTTCGTGTCATTCTTTTCCGCTCCCAACGTCCAATACAGTGACATCGTACGTTTATCGCTATCGATATGCACCCCATCCAGCCAGATGTCTATCCCGAAATCAAAACCGATTTTTGTCTCGGCTCCTGAGCTCCTGAGCTCCTGAGCTCCTGAGCTCCCGAAAAGAATAAACTTTTCCTCTCGCGCGATCTTTCCCCCCGCGACCGCGGCCAATCGCGCGCGTCCACCTTCATAATGTGCCCTCGTCCAGGCGATGTTCGTGAATTGCGCACGGTATGTCGCGAGGTCATCCGCGTCGAAAACGACGTACTCGATATCTTCCGGCGCTTCGTAAGGTCCGGCATTGAACTGCTTTACCCCGAGGAAGATGTAGTGGTTCGAGTAGATATGTTCGCGTGATGATAGATGGGGGAGCAGGCGATAACTGGCGGCGACAGCTGCACCTT
>JAYEJB010000041.1:0-38175 GCA_034716415.1 Patescibacteria group bacterium | reverse complement strand
GCCTGTTTCTATGTAAGGATGGCGGTAGATGTCTTATGCACAGTTTGGGCAAAAACAGGCAGCCTGTTTCTATGTAAGGATGGCGGTAGATGTCTTATGCACAGTTTGGGGCAAAAACAGGCAGCCTGTTTCTCGCAAGAAACAGACTGTCTGTGTTTTGCCCCAAACTGTGTATAAGACATCATTCCGTTCTCGCCAATCTCGCGGCGAACACTCCAATCTGTGCTTTCAGCTGATTGGTGCCGGTCTTGAAAGCGCTCTCTAGCTCGACTAGTTCATTCAATTTCCGCCTTAAATCAGCGACATCGACGTTCCTGGCCACTGTCATCGCTTTGCCGGCCGGATAAGGATGGATGCCGAGCCGTCGCGCGATATCCTGCTTGTCGTTCACCCGGCGGTCCAACAGATCACGCACACCGATGACGGTCCGCATCTGCTTCTGCAACATGGAAAGCAGTTGCAGTTCACCCGTACCCGAGGCGACCAGCCGTTCCAATAACGGCATCGCGTCACGACCGCGCCCCTGCATACAGGCGTCGAGAAAGGCGAAGATGGACTCCTCACGTTCGCCGCTGATCATCTCGTTGACCATCTCCTCGGTGATCATCTTTTTCTTTTTCGCCAGCGCGTACGCACAAAGTTTTTCGACCTCATTATGTAAGGTCCAGCTGTCTGAACCGATGAGTTCAGTGAGTGCCTTACAGGCCCGAACCTCTATCTGTACCTCGTGTTCCGCGCATTCCGCGGCGATGAACCCGACCGCGTCCTGACCTTCGAGCGTCTTGAACTCCTCACTGAACTTCTGCTTCTCGAGCGCCTTAAAGAGGGGAGAGCCGGACAGTTTGTTCTTACCCTCCTCTTCATGGAATATCGCTACCGTACTCTCCGGTTTCCGCCCGAGCATCTCGACTATCTGCTCCTGCTCCTGTTTCGGTAGTTGTAGATAGCCATGCAACGCGACCAGCTTGCGGTCAGCGAGGAAAGGGGATGCGAACAGAACTTCAGCGACCGCCTCGATATTATGTTCTCCGGCGCGCATCCGCCGCTCGTTGAGGCCGGTCGTATCCCTGGCAGCCGAAAAACGCTCCCGCAAAGCCGCGAGTTTCTTCCTGGACCGGTAGATGTCGTCTCCGAATATCAGGAAATACATGATATCTATTTCTTCATTTCACCCCAACGCTTGGCGGTGGCTATGTCTACTACGATGGGGACCGACAGCTTGGTTACGCCCTCCATCTCATTCTTTACCATCTCGGTCACTTCTTTGACCAGCCCGGTCTTCACCTCAAATACCAGTTCGTCATGGACTTGCATGATCATCTTCATCTCTGCGTCCGGACCGAAACCGTACTTCTCGCCGACGATCCGATCAAGACTGACCATCGCCATCTTGATCATGTCCGCGCTCGTCCCTTGAATCGGCATGTTGACCGCCTGCCGTTCGGCTTCGGCGCGCTCGCGCGGATTCATCAGATGAATGTTCGGAAAGAATCGCTTCCTGCCGAACAACGTCTCGACGTAACCTTCCTCGTTCGCTTTCTCTTTAGTGCTCCGGATGTATTCGTCGATGCCGGCGTGCAACGCGAAGTAAGTCTCGATATATTCACGCGCTTCCGCGAAACTGATCTCCGCGCTTTCGGCCAACCGGTTCGCGCCCATGCCATAGAGGATCCCGAAGTTGATCGCTTTGGCGACACGGCGCCTGTCCTTGGCTTCATCCTCGCCGAACATCTCGACCGCGGTGCGCCAGTGGATATCTTCACCGTCCTTGAACGCTTTGATCATGTGTTCCTCTTTGGCGATGTGCGCGGCGATACGAAGTTCAACCTGCGAATAATCAGCTGCCAAAAGAGTATAGCCTTTCGAAGCGACAAACGCGTTCCTGACTTTCTTTCCATATTCCGTTCCGGCAGTCGGAATGTTCTGCATGTTCGGATTCGATGACGAGAGTCGTCCGGTCGCAGTTACTGTCTGATTGAAATCCGCGTGGATACGCCCATCTTTCTTATCGGTGAGCGGCGGTAACGCGTCGACATAAGTCGATTTCAATTTCGTCAGTTCACGATATGAAAGAATGTGTCCGATGATCTCATGCTCATTTTTCAACTTCGCGAGTTCCGACGCGGCGGTCGATAAGGTACCACCCTTCTGTGTCTTCTTGATACCTTCGGTGGAGATCTCCAACTTCTCGAACAACACCTCCTTCAATTGCGCCGGCGAGTTGATATTGAACTCATCACCGGCGAGTCTGTATATTTTTTTAGTCAGACGCGCGAGTTTCTTTTCCAGATCGACAGAAAGTTCTCCGAGATACTCCACATCAACAGTCACACCATTCCTTTCCATGCGCGACAAGACGAAAGAAAGAGGAATCTCGACCTCCAAATTCAGCTTAGTTAAGCCTTCTTTTTCGAGTCCGTCCGACAGTTCGTCAGCCAAGGACATGAAGTGTCCGACCTCCTGACGAAGACGTTCCGCTCGCGCTTCATCATCGGCTTTCTTATCGAGCGGAGAGACATTTCGATGAAACGACAACATCGAATCAAGCGAATGCCGACGCTCACCGGCATGCAGAAGATATGACGCGATCATCAGGTCGAACGCCTGGCCTTTCATCTCGATACCAAGATCAGCCAACACACTAAGTTCATTCTTCAGATCATGACAGACGAATTCTTTTTTCTTGTCGGCGAACAGTTCTGACAGTTCTTTCTTCGCACCGCGGACCGCCTCACCACTGAACACGTTCACACCGGTCCCGACACACATCGCCAGATACTTCAATCCGTCATCATCACTCATCGTCCTAGATGCGATTCGATCTGCCTTCGTAAATTCACCGAAAATCTTCTTTACTTCACTCCCTTCAACAACAATATCTTTCTCACTCTTTTCTACCGGCTCCTTGGCTCCTTGGCTTCTTGGCTCCTTGGCTTCCAAAAGCCCCATCTGCCCCGCCGCCTTCCTACCTTCATCGGAATCAATTGACGGTAATTGTTTCAATAATCTCAAAAACTGATATCTCTCGAATATCTCTTTCATCTGTTCTTGCGTCACTGTCCGATACTCCGCGTCTTTTATATCGAACTCCATATCCACGTCGCGTCGGATCTCACACAATCCACGCGCCCGCATCGCATCTTTCTTCCCGTCGATCAATTTCTGTTTCAATGTGTCACGCAATTCTTGTGCTTTCTCATCACCCTTCTCTATCGATCCGTAAATGGAATCGATATCACCGTACTTGGTCAACAACATCACCGCTGTCTTGTCACCGACACCACGCACACCGGGGATGTTATCCGACGGATCACCACGCAACGCTTTATAATCAATCTGTTGTTCGGGCTTCAGACCGGTCTTCTCTTCGATACCTTCAATGTCATAAATCACCGTATCGGTCATCCCTTTCCTCAGCGTATAGACCTTGATGTTCTCCTCAACCAGTTGAAACGAGTCCTTATCACCAGTCACGATGATAGATTCGATATCCGGTTGTTCTTTGGAAACGCGCGTCACTATGGTTCCGATAACATCATCTGCTTCAAATCCCTTGGCCGTATAGACCGGAATATCCATCGCTTCCATGATTTCCTCCGCCATCGGAATCTGTTCGTACAATTCGTCTGGTTGTTCCACTCGTTTAGCCTTATAATCCGCGTATTCCTCATGCCGAAAGGTCGGACCGGGTAAATCGAAAGTCACCGCGACATGGGTCGGTTTGATCTCCTTGATAGCCTTGAGAAGAATCATCGTGAACCCGTAGGCGCCAGAAACCACCGTCCCGTCCTTGGCGGTCAGGGGCGGTAGAGCATGCCACGCGCGATGAATCAACGCATTGCCGTCTATAATAATGAGATGTTTCTTTGCCATATCTTATATATAGTACCAGAAGGATAGCAGTAAAGTGAGAAAGTTAGAAAGCGAGAAGTGAGAAAGGTAGAGTCTTTCTGTTGGGTTGATTTATAGAGTAAAATGTGGTAAAAATAGCTTCGACAGTGAATTATGGCCCGGTAGCCAAGTAGTAAGGCAGAGGTCTGCAAAACCTTTATTCGTGGGTGCAAATCCCGCCCGGGCCTCCACTTAAAAACGCCTCATTAGGGGTGTTTTTAAGTACATTTGTACGTTTGATGGACGGGGTAGCGGGGACCCGCTTGCCGACAGGCAGGTAGCGGGAAAAGCGGGAGGCGGGAAGCAATGTTATAAAATAGAAAACCTCCCGCTTTTCCCGCTAACCTGGCGCCGTGCCCGGCGAATGCCGGGAATGCCGGGTGATTCCCTCTTTCCCTCCTCACCCCCAACAGTTTATACCCAATCCAGACACCTTTCAGTAAAGCCAAATTTGGGATAAAATGTGCATTATTGGAGAAGAAATATACATGTTATGAACAAACACTACACAATAGGGGTGGATATCGGCGCCTCAAAAATTGAGGCCGGTCTGGTCAGAGGCGATAAAATCCTGAAAAAATTTCGGCTGGCTACGGAATCAACAAAGCGGAAGGGGGCTAACGGAATATTGATGAACGTTCGCGATTCCATCCGCGAGGTCTGGGATCCGAAAGTAAAAAGAATCGGAATCGGCATGGCCGGTACTACCGACCCGAAGAGGGGATTCTTCTTCCGTGGCGCCAACTTCCCGAGATCATTCAGGAACATCCATATCGCGCAGAGACTGAAAGGATTCAAAGTACCGGTCATGATAGACAACGACGTACACTGCTTCACGTTGGGTGAAGCGCTGTATGGTGTCGCGAAAGGTAAAAAATATGTCTTCGGCATGACGCTCGGCACCGGACTGGGTGGAGGTCTGATCATTGACGGACAAATATACCGCGGCCGGGACAACGCCGCCGGAGAGATCGGTCACACCACCATAGCCATGAACACCGAAAAGGCGATCTGTGGTATGGGACTCACCGGACATCTCGAAGCGTTCGCATCCGGAACCGGTATGGCTAGAATGATATCCGAACGCTACCGGAAGCCGTTCCCGACAGAAGAGCTTTCGGCGCGCGCCAAGACAGGGGACCGGAAAGCACAGGAAATCATCGATATCGCCGGCCATGCTTTCGCCATAGGATGCGCCAACGTCGTCCAGACACTGAATCCCGATACAATAGTCGTCGGAGGGGGCTTGTCACGAATGCAGGGGCTCTGGAAGGTCCTACGACGCGAATTCAAAGGACTCATACCCTACCGACAACTGCGCTCGACAGAAGTGATCAAATCCAAACTCGGCCATGACGCCAACATCCTTGGAGGAGCAAACCTGGTTTGAAAAATCAGGTTTCTCAAACCAGGTTTGAACAAGAAAGCTTGAAAACAGCTTTAAAATAAGCTATTCTGATGGCCCTCGACACTAACGATAACCGAATGTCTGAACAGAAAAGACCGAAAATCAGCAAGATGACCATCCAACAGAATGTCCGCAAACCCAAGAGACACGGGCGAATTTTTAATATGTTCTGCTGGCTCGGACAATTGATCCGCAGTAAAAAACGTCACGGTCAGCGACCTTCGGCCAAGACCATATTTTCGTATCTGTTCGTACTGGCGGCGGCCTTTTTTCTGGCCGGTACTGTCTCATTCATCGGACTTTTCGTCTGGATATCGAATGAGATGCCCGATCCTAACAACATCATCACGCGAAGGGTGGCGGAAACGACCAAGATATACGACCGGACCGGAGAGACCGTCCTGTACGCCCTGCATGGTGACGAAAAAAGAACTCTGGTGGAACTCGACTATATCAATCCTCATACCATCAACGCGACGCTGGTGGCGGAAGACCGGAACTTCTATGAACACAAGGGATACAGTCTGAAGGGAATCGCTCGCGCCATCCTACGAAACTTCCAGCGCGGGGGACGCGGACAGGGTGGTTCGACCATCACCCAGCAGTTCGTGAAGAACGCGGTCCTGTCACCGGAAAAGACCTACACCCGCAAGATCAAGGAGCTGGTGATGTCGATCGAAATCGAGCGTCGTTTCAACAAGGACGAGATACTGAAGATGTATCTGAATGAAATTCCGTATGGCTCGGTGGTCTACGGAATAGAATCCGCGTCTGATACGTTCTTCGGAAAAAGTTCTTCGGACCTGACGATTTCGGAAAGCGCCCTGTTGGCGGCACTCCCACAGGCGACGACTTACTATTCGCCATATGGCAGCCACACTGACGACCTGATATCCCGTCAGCAATGGATCATTAATTCGATGAATGAACTCGGTTTCATTACCCAGGAACAGGCCGACGAAGCACTTGAGGACGACGTACTATCCAGGATACAGGTCGCGAGTGACGGCATCATCTCTCCTCATTTTGTCTTCTACGTCCGCGAAATATTAGCTGAAGAATATGGCGAACAGCTGGTGGAGCGCGGTGGTCTGAAAATTATCACTACGCTCGATATAGACAGACAGACAGCGGCTGAAGAGGTCATAACGGAACAAGCCGAAAATTTAGCGGAATGGGAGGCGACGAACGCGGCTCTGTTATCGTTCGACGCCAAGAGCGGCGATATCCTGGCCATGGTCGGTTCGGCCGATTACTTCAACGACGAGATCAGCGGCAAATACAACTCTCTCCTGGGTCTTCGTCAGCCGGGTTCATCGATCAAACCGTTCGTCTACGCGACCGCTTTCGAAAAAGGATTCACTCCTTCGACAGTGATATACGACGTGGTGACACGATTCGGCGCAGGCGGATATACGCCGAAGAATCATGATTTCGCAGAACGAGGTCCGGTAACGATGAAGGAAGCACTGGCCAGCTCACTCAATATCCCGGCGGTGAAGACCCTGTATCTCGCTGATATCGATGACTTTGTTTCACTAGTGGAACGCAGCGGCTACACCACGCTCTCTGACCGCGACCGCTTTGGCTTATCGGTGGCCTTGGGTGGCGGAGAGGTCCGACCGATCGAACATATCTCGGCATTCTCCGTCTTCGCTAACGAAGGGAAGATCATACCGACACGCGCCATATTGAAAGTCGAAGACAGGGACGGAAACGTGCTTATGGATGTGACCGATAAGAAGCCGGCGTCAAAAGAAGTCTTTAACCCGGAGATCGCGCGACAGATCAGCGATATCCTGTCCGACAACGCGGCTCGTTCATATACCTTCGGCGAAAACAACTACCTGAACCTCGGTCGTCCGGCGGGCGCCAAGACCGGAACCACCAACAACTACAAGGACGCCTGGACGATCGGTTTTACGCCGTCACTGGTGACCGGAGTCTGGGTCGGTAACGCGGACGGTTCGAAAATGAAGGCTGGCGCGGGAGGAAGCACTCTCGCCGCACCGATATGGAACGGATATATGCAACGCGCCCTTGAAGGTTCAGTTTGGGAAGTATTTACTCCGCCTGAACCTGTCGAAACTGGTAAATTAGTGCTCGACGGCGAGAAACAGACTCAAGTCATAATTGAGATCGACTCGATTACAGGCAAACTCGCGACTGAATACACTCCGGAAGAATTGATTGAAGAACGGGGCTTCGGCATACCTCACTCCATCCTGTACTTCATCGACAAGAACAATCCGCGCGGCGATGATCCGGAAAATCCGGAAGAGGATCCGATGTTCGAATATTGGGAAAAGGCGGTCGCCGACTGGATCGATGCCGGAACGATCGAAATCGAGATCGAAGAACTGCCGACCGAATATGATGACATACACGTACCGGAAAACACGCCGATCGTGGAACTCATGATGCCCAGGAACGGCGAGGCTGTCACCAGCAGGGATATGTTCGTCAACGTCAACGCGAGCTCAAAAAGGGGAGTCAAGCGAGTGACCTTCTTGATGGACGGCGACGAGTTCGCGGAAATCATCGGTCATCCGTTCTCACGGACAGTGTTCATTCCGAACCGCTTCAGCAAAGGATTCCATACGCTGACCGCGACCGCCTACGACGATGTCGGTAACCGCGCCAGTGTGGACATCACCGTGAATCTCACCGCCGGAGCCGGACCGATCGGAGTACAATGGCTCAATCCGTACAACTCACAGATGATCCGTAATTATCAGTTCCCGTATACGATGAAATTCCGTATCGATGATTATCAAAGTATCGAATCCCTGCAGATTTCGGCGATATCGCTTTCAAACGGTTCAGAAGAGATCATCGGATCGATCCAGAATCCACCACTGTCGAATATGTCGATGACCTGGGACGATGCTTCAGGCGGTCGTTACCGGTTACGACTTGAAGCGAATCTGGTCGGTGGCGAGACAAAGACCGAAGAGATATTGGTAACGGTACAATAACCTGCAGGATAGGAAATAAAAACACCGGCCTGAGCCGGTGTTTTTCTAAACTAGACTATTGTCTAATCGGCATCACGATGTAGAGATAGTCTACATCATCTCCCGATGACCTCAATAAACAAGGACTCACACCATCGATCATCTGAATCTGGATTTCATCGGTCTCGATGTTGTTCACCCCATCGACGAAATACCTGAAATTGACCGTAATACCGTTCTCCTTACCCTGAACATTACCATCCAGTTCCGCGCTATGTTCACCTGTCTGTGGGTTATTTGCGGATATTTTCACCGGAGCTCCTGGCGTGAACTTGAGATTAATATCATTAAGCCCGGCCCTGGAGAAAAGACTGGTCGCTTTGACCGCCCGTACGATATCTTCCTTCGGTACGCTTATCTCAGTCTCAAAACTGCTGGGGATAAGCTGTCTATAGTCGGGATATCTTCCCTCAATAGTACGGGAAATCAACTCAACCTGGTTGTATGAGAACAGTATCTGATTATCAGAGATGATAATATCGACATTGTCCGGATTATCGACAGTATCCTTGAACACTCCCAGAATCCTGACCACTTCGGAAACAGCCCTAGCAGGAACGATAACCGACATCTGTTCCTGAATGTCAGTCCCTTCACTCTTCGTTATATCGATACTCTTTTCGGCCAGGCGGTAACTGTCGGTCGCGGCGAGCACCAACTTCAATCCATTATCCTGTGGTACGAACTTGAACAGCACACCACTGATCTCCGGCCGTGACTCGTTCGACGCGACAGCGAACAATACCTGACTGATCGCTTTCCTCAAGGTGTTCACCTTCACCGTAAATTTCTGCTGACTTTCGACAGAAGGGATGAGCGGGAATTCCGACGCGTTGATACCGTTCAACCTCGTCTGGAACGTACCACATGAAACGGACAGGTTATTATCCTGTTGATCGGCATCGACCCTCTCCTTCGGCAACAGTGCGACGTAATCGGAGAAGAGTTTCGATGGAACGGTGAATTCTCCCTTGTCTTCGACTTTCCCCCTGATGGTACAGGTGACCGCCATCTCGAGATTCGTGGTCATCAACTTCAGTCCTCCCTCCTCCGTCCGAATGAGAACGTTCTCCAGTATAGGAAGATTGACGCTCTTACTCGCTATATGACTCACGATAGAAAGTCCTTGTTTCAAGTTTTCTTGGGTGCAGGAAAATTTCATCACAGTATCAATTGATTGGTATGTATATAATTGTGGTGGTAGTGGTGGGTGAGTGGATAGTGGGGATATCGAGCAAAAAATTCCTCTATTAAGAGAAATTCTTTGGTCAATGAGCTGTGCGAATCGAGGGGAAAGAAACTGGACGCTTTAGTGGATGAATTATCCCCTGGATGAAATGTGGAGAAACGATACCCAGTAGATGCACAATCTTTCCCATACTTCTGTTCAGTTTCTACACTTGGTTACCGACAGGTTTACCACAGGATATCGACCGTTTTCGGATCAGGAAGAGTACAGGCGTTGTTTGATCTGATCCATATCCTGCTGCAATTTTTGGTTGTTTTCGACTTCCCTGCGAATCTTGTCGTAGGCGTGCATCGCGGTGGTGTGATCGCGGCCGCCGATTTCCGCGCCGATCGTCGGGTAGGAAGATCGCAGTTCCTCACGCATCAGGTACATGATGATCTGTCGTGGGAAAGCTAGACGTTTTTCCCGGCACCGGCCGAGCATGTCAGCCACCGTGACGTCGAAATATGCGGCTACGGTCTGGATCAGGGTCTTCGGTGTGATATTCTTGTGTATCTGAGCAGGGCCGAAGCTAGATAGGAGTGATTTAGAACTTTCGAGCGTCGGTCGCTGATTCTTGAACTGGTGGTAGGCGATTATCTTGTTGAGAGCTCCTTCAAGTTCGCGGACGTTCGACTGTATAGTGTCGGCGATATGGTTGATGATCTCCGGGTTGAGATCATAATTTCGCTCCTTACATTTGGTCTCCAGGATAGCCATTCTCGTTTCGAAGTCCGGGCTGGAGATGTCGGCCATCATACCCCATTCGAAGCGGGAGATCAGACGTTGTTCAAGCGCCGGAATCTGTTTCGGCGGGCGGTCCGAAGTCAGTACGACCTGTTTGTTGGCCTGATGTAATGCGTTGAACGTGTGAAAAAATTCTTCCTGCGTCCCATCGCGACCGGTCAGGAACTGGATGTCGTCGATCAACATGACATCCACGTTGCGATAGGTATCCTTGAAATCCTTACCACGCCCGGTCTTCACCGCGTTAATGAATTCATTGGTGAAACGTTCGCAGGTGACGTAGAGTATCTTGGCCGCTTTATCCCGGGCCAGCACCGAATTACCGATTGCCTGAAGGAGGTGTGTCTTTCCGAGACCGACACCACCGTAGATGAATAGCGGATTGTATTTCGTACCCGGGTTCTCCGCGACCGCGACCGCTGCCGCGTGCGCGAGCTCACTTCCTTTACCGACGATGAACGAATCGAATATATATTTCACGTTCATCTTACTGTCATTCGCCTGTGCCGGACGTGTCGCGACCGAAGTCCTGACACCGGTACCCATCATAGTCGCACCCTGGGATACGGAGGACTGCTGGAACGAAACGGACTGGCTGGAGATGTTCGGTGTCGGTATCGGTTCGTGAATCTGTTGAGGTGGCGGTTGAACTGCCGGACTGGTCTGCGGGCGGACATCCACTTTATATACGACTTCCTTGATAGCGATCGAACTGACGCTCTGGATCGACTTCAGGATGGACGGATTATATTTTTTCTCGAGCCATGCCTTGGTAAAGGTGTTCGGAACGCTGATAGTGACGCTTTCGCCGTCAAGTGAAGAAATGAAAGTATTCTTGAACCATGTCGTAAAATTCGCCTTACTCAGCGAGAGTTCGAGTTCGCCGAGTACCGCTTGCCAGAGTTCGTGAGTATTCATATGATGATAGCCGACAGTTGATTGATAAGACGTCATTCAGTCTATGAAAGACTTGTGGAAATGTGAAGAGTCGCCTTGTTGACAGTATGTGTATGAATTGTGCATATCTTTTGTGGAAAACTCAATCCAAATGTCAATACGGAGGAGTGAAAGGTGTAAAAGTGAGAAAGTGACCCGCCTTCGTTGAAGCTTCGGTGGGCAGGGAGCGAGAAAGTATGATATTTCGACCGTAGTAGTTTACCCCCTCCCCAACCCTCCCCCGTTGGCGGGGGAGGGAGGAGTATGTAAGGAAAATGATATCGCCCCTCCCCAACCCTTCCTTCCTACCACTATCTTGTCATTGCGCCCCGCCCATAGCAGGGTCCCGCTACGGGCGGGACAGTCGACGAAGCAATCCTGCCCCCTATTGTCATTGCGAGGGAGCCCGCAGGCGACCGCGGCAATCCCGTCGGTTTGAACTAAAATCACGGGATTGCCGCGGCCTTCGGCCTCGCAATGACAAAAATGGAGACGGGATTGCTTCGGCCTTCGGCCTCGCAATGACAAAAAAAGGGGGGCGAGGGGAGGGAGGATTTTTAAAAACTTGTGTCTTGAGTCTAAAAATATGCTTTCAGCTGTTAAACTTTTTAACTGTTGGGCTGTCTCCCGCTTTTCCCGCTAGTCCGGCGCCATGCCCGGCGAATGCCGGGGATGCCGGGCGATTCCCGCTTCCCTGTCCACCGAAGCTTCAGCGTAGGTGGATCCCGCCCTCTCCATCCCCTTGCCCCGTCGTTCGCGAGCGACGGGGCTTGCCAAAATCACGGATATATGGCAGAATCCTACCGCAACTATTTAAAGGTATATGCCAAAGAGAACCTATCAACCGAAAAGCAGAAAGAGGCAGAGGACACACGGCTTCCGTGCTCGCATGAGTTCACCTGGAGGAAAGAACGTTCTCAAGAGGCGTAGAGCCAAAGGGCGAAAGAGCCTCTCTGTCTGATCATAAGTGGTCCGCACCATCTGGTGCGGATTTCTGCTAATATATAAGCGAACGCTGAGCTGGGCACATTGCATCCTATCCAGTATTCGCTAGGGTTAGGGATTATCGTTCGTATATGATTCCGAAGAAAAACAGACTGACAGCCAAGAAGGATTTCACCAGGGTTTTCGCCAAAGGTCGGCTTTTCCGTAGTCGCGGCATCAGCATGAAGATCGTCAGGAACGGACTTCAGGAGAGTCGGTTCGGTTTCGTAATCAGTAAAAAAGTGACCAAGAAAGCGGTTGCCAGGAACAAAATAAGGCGAAGATTACGTACTTCGGTCGGACGGAGATTGGAAAATATAGTCCCCGGCCATGATGTCGCGGTGTTAGTCTTCAGGGAGGTTCTGGATTTAGGCTTTAAGGAGACAGATGCGAGTGTGGAGCGATTGCTGATGAAATCCGGACTGATGAAGAAAAGATGATAAATTCAGACAAAACAGTTCACTGGATTGTCAGACTGCCCCGCCAAGCAGTCATGTTGCTGATTAGAGCCTATCAGCGCACGCTTTCCCCGGATCATGGTTTTATTTCAGCCTTATTTCCGGAGGGGTACTGTCGTTTTTATCCCAGTTGTTCAGAGTATGGACATCAGACTGTGGAAAAACACGGGATAATTCGTGGGTTTTGGCTGATTTCAGGTAGAATATTACGTTGTAATCCCTGGAATAAAGGCGGAATTGACGAGGTGGAAGAGTGAGTATTTTGGCTTAGATTAGCCTAAAAATATCGAAAAAGAAAAGCCACCCTTGAAAAAGAGTGGCTTTTTTGTACCTAGCTGTGGATATCCTGTGTAAACTGTGTTTAATTCATCACTGATATCAAACCACGGGCCCTGCCCGTGGCATCAAATATGTGAATCCCCGTAGCTTTTAGCGAAGGGGGATTACGCGTCTTCGAGGGAAATTTTCTTATGAGAGCAGGTCTCTCCGCCGACAATTTTAAGCTGACCCTTCTTAACTCCTAAAAAGCCCGCTAAAAGCCTCATGACATCCTTGTTAGCCTTACCTTTTTCCGGCGCCGTGGTGATCCTGATCCTGAATGAGCCGTCAGCTTGATACTGAACTGCCTCTGTTTTGGCTCCGGCCCTCACTTTAACTTCGAGTAATATCATCTCTCATCTTTTTTAATAAATCGATATCGTTGGCGTAATCGTCGTCTGAAGGAGTTTCTAGGATGAAGTTGATTTTGCGGAATTTGTGGTGGGACATGATGGCGCGGAAACCTTCCAGACCGATAAGACCTTCACCTATGTGTTCATGACGGTCCTTGCGGGAACTCAGCTCGACTTTAGAGTCGTTGGCGTGTGAGAGTTCAAGCTTTTCAAGGCCAATAATAGCGTCGAACTTTCTCATTGTATCAGTAACGGCTTCCTTTGTCCGTAAATCATAGCCGGAAGCGAAGGCATGGGCCGTATCGAAGCAGATACCGACACGGTCATCGTTCACGCCTTTTAATATAGAAGACATCTCTTCGAACGTGTCACCGATGACCATTCCGGCGCCGGCCGAAATCTCCAGGAGCAGGCGCGCGCTACCCTCATATCCGTCCAAAATCTCTTTGACACCCTCAATGGCGAATTCTTGCCCCTTATTTTCATCGCCGATTCCACTGGCGCTGCCGAGATGGGTCATAATAGCCGGGCAGGCGAGCGTGGTGGCGCGTTCGAGGTCAGTCCTGATGATGCCCGCCGTGCGGCGCCGGACAGTCTTATCTTTATGCGCCAGGTTCAGGATGAACGGGGTATGGATATAACGGTCATCGAAGCCGTGTCTGTCGCAGGTTTCCTTGAAGTCAGCGACGATCTCGTCGGTCAGCTCCGGCGCTGGCCCACCCTGCGGAGGCCGGCTGAAGAACTGGAAACATTCGAGACCGAGTTTGGCCGCGTTTTTAGGCGCGTTCTGTACGCCGCCTGCCGCTGAAACGTGAGCTCCTATCTTCATATCTGCACCATAACATGATGAATCCTCGGGCTACAGCCCGAGGATTATCAGATAATGACATCTTTCATCCACCGTAGCTTACCCACCTTCGCCAAGGCTACGGCGGGTCCACATATAATAACACAGGCTGAAGCCCGTAATTAATGCGGAGGTGAAGAAAAACGCCCCGACTCAAGAGTGAGCGGGGCGTTTGCGTGTGCATGAGAGTGTCAAGAGAGTGGTCAGTCCAACATCCGCAGCGTGTATGCGCCCATGTTTCCGGCCGGGACGAACCGGCACATCGGCCGTCCGGCCAACGGATCGTGCCAGACATCGACCGCAACCGAGGTATAGCACCAGCCGTACGGTCCGTCATGCAGCAACTCGCCGGCATTCCCGTCGTACCATGGACAGTGCGCGAATTGCCGCATGTCGTAGGTGTGGAACGGGACAAGGTCGTTGTTGCCGAACGGCATCCAGAATCGCCCATCGTCTTCCGGGTCGGAACATTCGTCCGGTGCGTTTACGTAGATGGAGAACCGTCCGAACCGTCCATATTCGCCGAAACCGCGGATGAAATCTTCGGCATCGAATGCCAATCGGTAGTTGCCGTCCGGATTGGCCTCAAAGCAGCGTGATTGTCCGAGGGGTCCTTCCAAATTGCTGTGCATGTGTAGCAGGCGGACGAAATCCGAGCCGAACATGTACCCCCCGTCAACGATTATACCGCAGCTGCAGCCTTCTTCGCCGCATTCGGCGAACGTCTCAAGCGGTTCTTGCAGATGTTCGTAGCAGGTCTCCCCCTCGGATCCCTCGAATGTTGCTACCGGCCAATCCAGAACGTCTCCGCCGGGTGAAAGCCGGCATGTCACCGGATTGTCGTGTTCGTCGTAGTCGATTTCGACCTCGACGCGGAGAGAACATCCGCAGTCATCAGCCCACGGCTCGATTCCGTCGCAATAGCTGCCGACGTATTCGAGGGCCTCCAGGGTCAGGCGGGACAGACGTTCCGGGCCGAAATGAGTCCAGAACATTGGGTCCTCGTCCGACCTTGCCTCAGCGTCACGGTAGCCCGTGTAGTAGAGATGACGATTACCGGCGGGTATCTCGCCCGGCGAGAAGGTTAAGGCCAGATATTCTGGATCACGTTCGCTGATTTCAGCGTCTTCATGTCGTATCCAGGCGTCTTCGCCGGAGCCATGACTGCTGACGCGAGCGGCACGAGCACCGCGCACGAAGTGGCGTGAGAACTCCACCGTGCAGGTGTCCGGATTATTGAAGGTCAGTATCGGCGCGGGCAGAGGACCGGGGCATTCGACGTTGTCAGGAAGAGTTTCCGGCTCCTCTACGGGAGCAGCATCGACGACTTCGCCGAGGTATAGACTGTCCTCCGCATCCGCATCCGCGACATCGCCATCCGCGACGATACTTCCGTCAGTCTCCGTGACGTCGCCATCCGCGACGATGTCTCCGTCCAGAGCCGGACCGGCGTCGGTTTCGGTCTGCCCGGGATTCTCCTCCACGCAGGCGGTCAGTGCGATTACACAGAAGAACACAACTTTCAATCTCTTCATCTTAAACTCCTTGTCTCCAGGCCTAGTGTATCCGAAGACCGATTACTGTATATCAAAAGACGTAATTTGTCAAGACACAGTATGGTTCATCCGCCTTCGCAGGAGATCACGGGCTTGCCAGTGGGGCTCCATTCGAGAACGCGAAAAGAAGTATGTTGTTTTGAATGGAATTGGGGATAAGACTAAATTAAAACCGGCCTCTTGCGAGGCCGGTTTGGTATATCCGGTTATTTTTTCGTCACGTTCGCCTTCTCCCGCATGTCCTCGATGACCTTGCGGTTGCGGAGTCCGGTGCGGATGTAGTCCAGATATTCTTCGGTTTGGACCTGCTTCTGTGCCTCGGCATTGTCCTTGTAGGAGTTCATCATTTTCTGCTGTTCCTCCAGGACCTCCGCGTCAGACACCTCGACAGCATTTTTCTCACCGTACTCACGTAGGATAAGAGCGGTCTTGATGCGCTTCACGGCTTGCGTCGCGAATTCCAGCTTGAGTTCTTCCGGTGTTTTCTTGATGCTCTTCAGGTAGTCCTCGAATTTAATGCCGCGCTCGCCGACACTGTGTTCCAGTTCATGCACCATCCGGTCGACCTCCATATTGACCATACGGTCCGGCAGGTCGCCGAATCTGGACCTGTCAGAGAGTTTCTCCAGAATCTCGATCTCGACGCGCTGGTCTTCTTTCTGCTGTTTGTCCTTGAGGATGTTGCCTTGCAGGAGCTCGCGCAGTTTAGCGGCGTTTTCCTGGCCGAGCGACTTGGCGAACTCATCGTTGATTTCCGGATGCTGAAGCTCGTAGATCTCCTTGACCGTTACCTTGAACCCGACGTCCTTATCGGCGATGTTCTTCTGGTAGTGTTCCTTCGGGAATTTCAGGGTGAACTCGCGCGTCTCACCCTCTTTCATGCCGATGATCTTTTCCTTCATGCCGGGCACGTAGTATTCCTGATCGAGATAGATGGCGTGGCCGCGCGCCTGCCCGCCGTCTAGCGGCACACTCTCGAGCGACATATCCATGTCGATGACGATCTTGTCGCCGTCCTGTGCCTCGCGTGTCGCGCGGATCTCCTTGGTCTGCATGCGCTGGAGTTCCTTGATGGTGCCGTCGATTTCTTTATCCTCGACGGTCGGGGTTTTGCTTTCGACCTTCACCTTGTCGACTTCCGCGAGTTGGGAGATTTCCGGAACGAGCGCTACGGTAGCAGTGAATTCGACCGTGTTGCCGGCCGCCAGCTTGGTGACGTTGATTTCCGGCTCGCCGAACGTCTGAAGTTTTTCGTCCTTTACCGCCTGGACATAGTACTTCTGTACGATTGCCGGAAGAGCGGCTTCATAGATAGCCTGCTCGCTGTAGTTCTTGGCGACTACCTCATAACCGGCCTTTCCCGGACGATAGCCCTCGATCGGCTTCTCTTTGCTGATTTCCTGGGCCGCCATCTCGAGCGTGTGCTTGATCTCATCCACCTCGACGGTGATGGTCAGCTCAACCACGCCTTTTTCGGTTTTCTTGGTCGTTGATTGCATATATATAGGTAAATTCGTATGTGATGTTGGATATTACACTATTATCACCCATCTGTCAATTCGGGGACTGTCCCCGATAAGGCTGGTGAGGGGACACTTCTCAATTTGGGGCCTGGCCCCACTTAGGCCTGAGTGGGGACACCTCTCAAAAGAAAAAAACGTCCGAGAGGGTGCGGGTGGCGTCTTTAGAGGCCTAGGTATTTTCTCAGTTGGTCGTAGTTATCCGCAACGAAGGCCGCACCGGCGTCTCGTAAAGCATCCATCGGAAATGAGTTGGTGATACCCAGAGGGACGCAACCGGCCGCGTGAGCGGATTTGACGCCGTTGTCCGAGTCTTCGATGACCGCGCAGGCTGATGGGGGTAGGTTAAGACGCGATGCCGTCAGCAGATACGGTTCTGGGTGCGGTTTACCATGTGTAACCTCATCGCCTGTGGTCACGACCGAGAAAAACGGAGCGAAACCGAACCGTTCGAACACCTGTTGTTGGACGGGTGCGGCGCTTGAAGTCGCGAGAGCCATACGGAATCTGGCCGCACAGACCTCGATGAATTCGGTAATTCCCGGAAAGAGTTTCATTCGCTGCGCCGCCGTCTCCAGATAGATACGACGTTTGTGTTCACCCAACTCGGCTGGATTGAACTTCCCCGGACAGCAACGCTCCACGATAGTCTTGAAGATTTCGAGCGTTGTCCGACCCTTGAAGCCCTCCCACATTTCAATCGGTGCCTCGATACCGTAATCCGCGCATGTCTGCAGTTCGGCTTCCATCTGCAAGGGTTCGGAGTCGGTTATGACGCCATCCATGTCGAAAATGATCGCTTGTATGTCTGTTTTTCGCATGGTTGAATCTTAGACTTCATCCGATGATGTTTCAAATCAAAACCGCCCGGTTTGCACTGAGCGGTTTTAGAATTCTTTCCGGATACTTCTCAATTTGGGGCCTGGCCCCACTTAGGCCTGAGTGGGGACACCTCTCAAAAGAAAAAACCACCCGGCCTATGCAGGGTGGTTAGCTGTTCAGCTTTTAAGCTTTTTAATTTTTCAGCTTCGTCTACACCATCATCGTCACGATGAGCAATGCGACGATATTCAGGATCTTGATCATTGGGTTGATGGCCGGGCCGGCGGTGTCCTTGTAGGGGTCGCCGACCGTGTCACCGGTCACGGCCGCCTGATGTGCCAGAGAGCCTTTGCCACCAAGGTTGCCTTCCTCGATGTACTTTTTGGCGTTGTCCCAGGCCGCGCCACCCGTGGTCATCGAAATGGCGACGAAGATACCGGTTACGATCGAACCGACGAGCAGGCCACCCAACGCTTCCGGACCCAGAAGGTTCTTGAACGCCACACCGATGAGGACCGGAGCGATGACCGGCAGGAGAGCTGGAACGATCATTTCCTTCAGCGCCGACTTGGTGACGATATCCACGCAACGCGCGTAGTCCGGCTTGCCGGTACCTTCCATGATGCCGGGGATTTCCTTGAACTGACGGCGCACCTCCTCGACGACCTTGCCGGCCGTACGCCCGACAGCTTCCATGGCGATGGAGGCGAAGAGATAGGTCACCAGTCCACCGAGGAAGAGTCCGATCAGGACCTTCGGCTCGGAAAGCGAGAACGTGTAGTGCATTCCGGCTCGGGCCAGCTCTTCCGTATAGGCCGAGAATAGCACCACCGCGGCGAGACCGGCCGATCCGATTGCGTAACCCTTGGTGACGGCCTTGGTGGTGTTACCGACAGCGTCTAGTGGGTCAGTGATGTTCCGGACTTCATCCGGAAGTCCAGCCATTTCCGCGATTCCACCGGCGTTGTCGGTGATCGGACCGAACGAGTCGATGGCGACCACGATACCGGTCAGCGAGAGCATCGCCATCGAAGCGATAGCGACGCCGTAGATTCCAGCCAGTCCGTATGAGGCCAATACACCGGCCGAAATGACGAGGACCGGCAGAGCGGTCGAACGCATCGCCACTCCAAGACCGGCGATGATGTTCGTGCCGTGTCCTGATTCCGACGCGGCGGCGATATGTTTGACTGGAGTGTACTTGGTGCCGGTGTAGTATTCGGTGATGACGAAGATAAGCGCCGTGATGACCAGGCCGATCAGGGAAGCCATGTACAGGCGGCCGGTGCTGAACATCCCGTTGTCGGCCATCATCCAGTTCGTGATCAGGTAGAAGAGGACGGCCGCCATGACGCTCGCCACGACCAGTCCCTTGTAGAGCGCGGTCATGATGCCCTTGTCCTGGCCGATACGGACGAACAAAGAACCGACGACCGAAGTCAGGATCGAAGCCGCGCCCAGGACGAGCGGGAACATGATCGCCATCTCGTTGCCGTCGAAGATCAGGTGAGCCAGGAGCATCGCGGCGATAGCGGTCACCGCGTAGGTCTCGAAGAGGTCAGCGGCCATTCCGGCGCAGTCCCCGACATTGTCACCGACGTTGTCGGCGATGACGGCCGGGTTTCTCGGGTCGTCCTCCGGGATTCCGGCTTCCACTTTCCCCACGAGGTCAGCGCCGACATCGGCCGCCTTAGTGAAGATCCCTCCACCCAAACGGGCGAAGACCGAGATAAGCGAACCTCCGAAACCGAGACCGATCAAAGCGTAGACATCATGGGTCGCGGCGTAGAAAGCCGTGACACCGAGGAGTCCAAGTCCGACGACAAGCATTCCGGTGACCGAACCGCCGCGGAACGCCATCAGGAACGCGTTACCGAGACCGCTCTTGGCCGCTTCGGCTGTCCTGACATTAGCGCGGACCGAGACCTGCATACCGATGTAGCCGGTCAGCCCTGACAGGAAAGCACCGACCAGGAAGCCGATCGCCGTGGTCCTGTCGATGAAAAGGAATATCAGCACGAATATCACCGCCGCTACGATCGCCGCGGTCTTACTCTGACGAATCAAGTACGCTGACGCGCCCTGCTGGATGGCTGAAGCGATGTCGCGCATCTTTTCGTCACCCTGCGGCTTCGAAAGCACCCAGCGGATCAGCAGAGCACCGTATCCGATTGCGAGGAACGATGCGATGAACGCTATAATTAAGTGTATTTTCATATTTAGATATGTAATGCCGGCCTAGGGCCAGCCTTGAGAACGGTTATTTTTTGTGGCTATTTACGCCAAGAAGAATAAAAAAACCGCCCGCTATTGTCAATTGGGGGCGGTGTGGAGACTATCCGATGGAATGTGTTTTCAGTTCCCATGATTTAGTCTCGTACTTTGCAACGAGCTCGCATAACTCCTCGAACACCTTGCGCGTGCCGCGCCTGTATTCGTCCGGCATGATCTTGAGCAGTTCGGTGAAGATCGGCAAGTACACGTCTCGCGTCTCATCGCCTTGCTTGCGCTGGAATTCACGGCCGAGGTAATCGAGGTGACGCATATTGTCGATGCGGTCGCATAACTTGATCAGTCCCGGCCGCCAGTCGCCAGCCTCACCGCACTGCCTCAGCCTGTCCTCGTATCCTTCTTTCGGATCTTTGGTGACCATGCCGACGATCCTGGCCAGTTCCACAGAACGGCACCATCGTCTGATCTTCGCTACGGTGACGTAACGAGAGTCTTCCGGCACGTCATGCAGAAGTGCACAGCGGATCATCAGCGCTTCGAAACAACCGATCTCATCCACTAGCACGAGAGTCGTTCGGCGCGAGTGCTCGAACGACCGGATCGGATTGCCCTCGCTATCCAGCTCACCCTTCCTGGGGTTATGCCGGAGTTCGGCCTTGGCGACGATATATGCCTGTTCGACGTCCGAGAGATTCCCCTCTTTCAAGAAGGTAAGTCTGATGAAGAATTTTTCCCTGTTTTCGTCCTGCCCTGGAAACATCGTCTTCCTCCTCTTGTTGAAAGGAACCATGGAAGGTGAAGTCTATTACCGTAGAGGGGGTAAGTCAATCGAAATAGTTAGTCTGTTTCTTGTCGGTAGATGTCTTATGCACAGCTGGGAGGAAAAGACAGACAGTCTGTTTCCTGCGGGGGAACAGGCTGCCTGTTTTTCATCCCAGCTGTGCATAAGACATCCCTCCATAATCTATGAAACAGGTTGCCTGTCTTTTGAAGCTGTTTGACTGTTAAGCTATCTAGCTTTTAGACTCTTCAACCCTTGACCTCTACGGTTGCTCTTGGTACCATTTTCCCGCTACGTTATATACGTTATGCGGTTAGGCCGGAGGAACGAATTCAGGTCTATCCAGGCTAATTATTGAGCGATTGCGTATTCCGCGATTCGCCAAAAAAATCGGCGTCAGGTGTCTTATCTGGGTGTGCCAGGGTCTGATGCTGTTGAAGAGGTTGATCGGTTTCTTGCTTCGTGGAAGCAGGGGTCCTTTGGCTATCTTTTGGCGCGCGCTTGTTCATCCGTTACTCACTTTTTTCTATCGTTCCAGCAGATCGATTCGTAAGCGTATCGCCAAAGCGATCGTACCGCTGACTTCACGATTCAAGGGGAAGTATGCCATTCATGTGTTCATCGTCCTGTTGGCGTTCTTAGTGACCGCAACCAACCTACAAGCGCAGGAGGGGCCGGTCAGGATGGAGAATGTCGGCAACCACAGTATCCTTTCGAAAGTTTCTCATCACGAGATGGAAGACCTGGTCGTGCAGGAGGGCGTGCCGTCCGAGTTCGCCACGGAGATATCGTACTTGAGTTCGCATGCGGTGAGAGCCCGTGATTATTACGTCGCCGCGTCGACGCAGATGGAAGGTGATTACGCGACAGACATCCTGTATGGGGAAGGATCGGATACGATTCCGATCATGAACGCGATCCGCGTGCAGACCGATATCGCGGGCGATGCGCCAGCGAGGACCAGGACCAAAGTCATCGAACACGTCGTGGACGAGGGGGAAAACGTCGGTTCCATCGCCAGGAAGTACAGTCTGCAGACCGTGACCATCCTTTCGGCGAACAGCTTGAGTGCCAGGAGCATCATTCGACCCGGTCAGAAGCTGAAGATACTACCGACCGACGGCATGCTCTACAAGGTCAAGCGCGGCGACACGCTGGTCGGCATCGCGGGTAAGTATAAGAGCGACGCGAAGAAGATATTGGAGTTCAACAACATGTACGATTCGTCGCATCTGTCGATCGGTCAGGAACTGGTCCTGCCCGGCGGGAAGACGCCGCCTCCGCCCGCACCGTCGAGGAGCCGCATCACCAGCAACCTGCGCCAGGTGTTCACGTCTGCCACGGACGCGGGTAACACGCGTCTGCTGTGGCCGACCGCCGCGCGTCGCGTGACGCAGTACTATAACTATAGGCACCGTGGCGCGGACATCGCCGGTCCGACCGGCACGCCCATCTACGCGGCTGATGACGGCGTAGTCACGTTTTCCGGTTGGAACAGCGGTGGTTACGGATATATGATCATCATCGACCACGGCAACGGCTTGTATACGCGCTATGCGCATGGTTCGAGGAATCTGATGAAGAAGGGCGCTGTGGTGAACAGGGGAGACGTGATCCAGTTGATGGGCTCCACCGGACGCTCGACCGGCCCGCACATCCATTTCGAAGTGATGAAAGGTAGTACCAGCAATCGGATCAACCCGTTCGACTATATTAGGTAGAGAGTGAGAAAGAGAGAAAGTTAGAAAGTGAGAGAGCAATAATAAGAGTCCGGCTGTCGGCCGGACTTATTTTTACTTTCTAATTCTTTCACTTCATAAAAAACCGCCCTTGAGGGCGGAGAGGTTCAGAGATTCTGCAAGATCAGCCGGTAGATGTCGAGAGTGCCGCGGACTTCCCAGTACGGATTAGTCGTGAAGGTAAAGAAGTCGTCGTCGCCGGGCACGACGCGGCGGATGTCGCGGAACTCTCGTCGGCTCAACAGGGTTTTGACGTCTTCTTCCACGACGCCTCGTCGGGTCGCGTGGATGACGTGTCCGCCGTCAGTGGCCAGCGCCACATGACCGATCGTCATCTCCGGATTGTCTTCGTTCCAATGATTGTGTCTCGAACCGGTCGTGAAGACCAGGTCGCCAGGGTGGACATTACCCACTTTGACGGGGGACCCTTGCTTTCTCTGGTCGATTGAGTATCGCTCGAGTTCGATGCCCATCAGCGAGTACAACCACCAGATGAAGGACGAACAGTCGACCGTGTCCGGAGCCTCGGCGAGTCGCGCGCCGCGGCGATACGTCGGCGGTTTGGGCAGATGGCGAGCGAAGTGGATGATTTTTCTTCCGAAGAGATCCCACTCCAGTTCGAAATTGAGAGGTGGTGCTTGCAGGATCTCGACCGCCCGCTTCATGCTGACCGGCAGCTTCAGCCTGTCGAAGGATACGGCACACCTGTTCAGATTCCTGGCGGCTCGATACATGATTATCTCCCTTAAAGGACGCTTCTGCGATGTTAGCAGAAATATTTCGATAAAGAAATAGCCGCGCTCAAGGCACGACTGGTCGTCACTTCTTGTCGTCTCCGCTCTTTCCTCGCCTGAACAGGTCCTCGACCGGGCGATCCTTGGCCCAGTGGTAGACGACGACCGAGCCGACGACGCTCAAGAGTCCGGTGATGCCCAGCACGCTGGCGGCGGTGAAGCTGTCGGTCATCATCCAGTATATGGCCGAGACCGCGAAGCTCAACACGCCAGCCACGCAGATTCCGTCGATGATGGACCACCATAGTCCGCGGCGTCCCAGACTCGCGCTCATGACGAAGACGACGGCCACGACAGTGAGATAACCCAGCAGCATATAGCTGGGATCGTCGGCCGACTGGCGCGCCATCTCGTGAATGGTCACGTTGCAGCCGGCCAGGAACGGGATGGAAAGGAACATCAGAGCCAAAAGCCTTGAATACACGGCAACCTCCTATTGGTTTCTCTGTATTCGTTATAGCGGACTTGCCCCTTAATGACAAAGAGAGGCGAAGGTGGAAAGGTGAAACATGACAGCACGACGGCCCGATAGTTTTTTGAAATAAACGGTAGATGTCTTATGCACAGTTTGGGGCAAAAACAGGCAGCCTGTTTCCTGCGGGAAACAGACTGTCTGTCTTTTGCCCCAAACTGTACATAAGACATCGTTCCATCCTTTCAGATTTTTTGTCCCGTCTTGCCTCCGTCCTGCCCCATCCGAGCGGATTTTATGTAGAGCGAAAGCGCGGTATGATGAAAGTATTGGAGGCTAGTGATGACTTATGCCCAAATGTCAGTCCTTTCGCTCCTCTCGTTGAGGAACGAGGCGTGGCTGTCGGGTTGGGCGCTCATCCATGCACTCCCGAACCACGCTTTCGCGAAAGGCGATCCATACTTCGATGTCGAGGATGCTATCACGTCGTTGGAGGAGAACGGCCACATCGAAACCAGGATCACCAAACGTGATATGGACATGCGTCCTGAAAAGGACATCGATTGGCGGAACATGATGTTCAGGATCACCGCCAAAGGTCGAGTGTCTCTCGAAGACTCTCTGCACTAGGGCCACACGGCCCTTTTCTTATTGACACGGCAATTCTGACATGATAGATTATTCAATCGTGAAAGTGAGGTTACGTATGGCGAAGTTCATTTGGAACGGATGTCTCATTGGACAATGGAAGCCGAGCCTCGAGGACGATGTGGACTATGAGCGCGATGGTGACGTCGGGTTCGTGTGTGTGGACGGTGTGGGCATGATCGTATTTCAGTCATTTTCCGAGATGTCTGGAATCGTGACTTCCCATTCAGTTCTAGTTCCCGGAGCTGTTACGCCTGAACATCGAGAGATCAACCATGGTGTTTGGGAAGTCGATACTCGTCCCTTGGACGCCGAGGAGCGAGACATGGTCAGGCCCGTGGTCGAGAAGGCGACCAGAATCAAAGCCATCAACTTCTGGTAGTGGCCCCCACTATCCGATTGACGCAAACGATCCCCGACTATTCGGGGGCGTTTTTTATTCGGCCTCGCTCTACACCCTTGACTTTTTAGCTTAAAAAGACTATATTTAGCAGTTGTCTGAACGGTTCAGGCAACACGCACGGAAAGGAGGAACAAGATGCGACTGGCGATCATTTCGGATATCCATGGGAATTTCGTCGCTTTGCAGGCGGTCTTGGATCACATCCGTGCCCAGAGCGCGGATGAGATCGTTTGTCTGGGTGACATTGTCGGTTACGGTCCGGATCCACGTCGTTGTCTGACCACTGTGCGGCGCGAATGTTCGGTAATCGTGCTCGGAAACCACGAGGAAGCGGTGCTTTTTCCGCAGTATCATGAGAGGATCTTTAATGAGCTCGCGCTGCGTGCTCTGCGCTTCACCTGCATTGAGCTCAACTACGCCCATGATGAGTTCTTCAAGGCTCTACCACAGTTCGCCTGGAATGAAGAGCATCGGCTGATGTTCGCGCATGCGTCGTTCAACGATGAGGAAGATTTTCCCTACATCGACGGGCCGGAAGCCGCGCTGTATCAGTTGGGGCGAACCAAGCAGGACGATACCCGCGTTTTCTTCATCGGCCATACGCACGAGCCGTTCGTGTGCAGCGAAAAAGAAGGGGGTGTGGGCTGTGATGGCGAGACTCCGCTGCTCGAGGGCGATCGGTTCGTCATCAACGTGGGCAGTGTCGGGCAGCCGCGCGACGAAGATGTGCGCGCCTGCTATGGTCTGCTTGATACCGACGACTGGACGTTCGCCATGCATCGGGTGAAGTATGACGTTCAGGGCGTGGTTCAGCAGATGGCTGACGTAGGACTTCCCGAGGAGCTGAGCAGCCGACTGTTCATTGGTGCTTGAACTTCAACCGGTGGCCGTGTCGAAAGATGCGGCCGTCTTTTTTATCGCCTGCTAAACTTCAAGCGGAAGCCGGGGAAATTTATCTCCGCGTCCGAAACTGCAGCGCTTCGGCGAGATGTTGTTTTTTGATGGTGTCAGATCCGGCGAGGTCGGCGATGGTGCGGGCGACTTTTAATGAACGACTCACCGCGCGGGCCGAGAGGTTCATGCGTTCGGCGGCCGTGCAGAGGAAGTTTTCGGTTTCCGTATCAAGGGCGCAGTGTCGGCGGATCTGTAGATGTCCCATCTCGCCGTTGGTGATGATGTTATCCGATTTGAGTCGTTGTCGTGCTCGGTCGCGTGCGGATTCGACGCGTTCACGAATTCGTGCGGATGGTTCTGAGCTCGGTCGTTTCAATAATTCCTCGGGCTTCACTCTTGGGACTTCTATATGCAGATCGATGCGGTCGAGTAGCGGGCCGCTCACTCGACGTCGGTAGCGTTCTATCTCGGCTTGTCCGCAGGTGCAGTCAGTAGAAGGATCAGTGAGATAACCGCACGGGCATGGATTCTGTGCCGCGACCAGCGTGAACTTGGCCGGAAAACGCAACGTACATTGCGCGCGCGAGACCGTGACAAAGCCTTCTTCGAGCGGTTGGCGCAGGTTTTCGAGCACTGACCGCGGGAATTCCGGGAACTCATCAAGGAACAGCACGCCTCGATGAGCGAGGCTGATCTCACCTGGCCGTGGCCATGAACCTCCGCCGATCAAGGCTACCCCGGACGCGCTGTGATGAGGGGAGCGGAACGGTCGTGCTGTAACCAGTTGGGCGTTATCCTCAAGCGTTCCGGCGATGCTCCGTATCTTCGTCACCTCAAGTACCTCCTCGTGTATCATCTCCGGCAGGATGGACGGCAGAGCTCTCGCCAACATCGTCTTGCCGGAACCGGGCGGTCCGGACATCAGGATATTGTGATTCCCGCTCGCGGCGATCTCTAGCGCCCGTTTGGCGTGTTCCTGCCCGTGTACGTTAGAGAAGTCGACCGGATAAGTCCCCGGCTTGTCGGCCGTCTGTTCGATCGGTTTCGCACATTCGATCGTCTCCATCCCGGTCAGATGAGAAAAAATACCGGCGAGGGAACTCACCGGGAACAGTTTAGTGTCAGATTTTTCTTTGCCGAGAGCCAGCGCCGCTTCTTCCGAATTGCCGCGCGGGACGTATATCTCATCGAAGCCATCCTCGATCGCCGCCATGACCGCCGGTAGAGCACCGATGACCGGCCGAACCGAACCGTCGAGGGCAAGTTCGCCGAGGAAGAGGCGGCGGGAACCCTTCGACCGTTCGACAGGCTCACGACAGGACAAGCTCAGGGCCTGCGGTGGCCCGGTCGCCGCGACGATTGCCAGAGCCATCGCCAGATCATGTCCCGGTCCTTCCTTTCTTATGTGCGCCGGTGCGAGATTCACCGTGATCCGTGCCCGCGGGAAGGGTAGTCCGCTGTTCTTGATCGCCGCGCGTACGCGCTCCTTGGCCTCGCGCACAGACGTGTCGGGCAGGCCAACCACCTTGAACGTGGGGAGCGTGGCGCGCGAGATGTCTGCCTCGACATCGATCGGAACCGCATTGAGTCCGATGAGAGCGATTGAATGGAATTTGGCCGGCATATAGGTGGTGTCTTAATTGAAATAGGTGGCGGGGACCCCCCTTCGCTGAGGCTTCGGGGGACAGGCAGGCCTTCCTCGGGTATAGCCCTCTTCAGGACTGTCCCGACATTGCGAGGACCTCGACCCGTCAGACGGGTCTTCGGGGTACCGCATGCTGAATATGAATCAAACTGGCGCCCTGTGCTTATCAGAGTCGTGGTTTCGGCGCAAGAGGCTACCGGCTCCAGTCTTATCGAGGGCAGCTTTCAATTTGTTTAAACTAAACAGTAGATGTCTTATGCACAGTTTGGGGCAAAAACAGGCAGCCTGTTTCCTGCGGGAAACAGACTGTCTGTCTTTTGCCCCAAACTGTGCATAAGACATCATTCTGTCTAGTAAAAAAAGACCGCCCGGAGAGACAGTCTGTCGGCATCTTGAGATGCCTATTCTTTTGGAGGTTGAGCGACCATGTCCGGCTGGCCGTACTTGAGCCAGAGTGCGTATAGATCTTCTCCCTCGAGGTATGTGTTGGCCAGATTCGATGGATGTTGTCCGACGATCTCTTCCATCTGTTCGGCATCGATCCGTCTTTTCGGCTTGGTGGTCAAGGTGTGGAACCTGGCTGAGCGGTCTGCCGCGACGCTCCGCCGTTTCAGTACCTCTTCACGCTCACCCTCTTTCTTTACCCGAATCCGCAGCTCTCTTGGGCAGTTGTCTGTGAATCGTTCCGCCAGCTGAGCCCTTTCGACGTGACCGCAGTCCAGACAGATGCGCCGCGGGTCGTGACAGACGACAATGTAGTCTCCCCAATGAAAGTCGTTGGCCTCGGTAGTATAGGGGTCACTCCTGACATGGAGTACCCTGCTGTGGTTGCAGGCTCGTCTGAACAGGCCAAGCGGTCCATGGACACGACTCTTCAGCATATACACTCGTGCCCGAGCCTTATCCTCCTCTTCAATCGCTACGGATAGCTTGATCAGAAGAACGTGAAGCGGTTCGGGAACGTCTTTATCGACCATGTCGACCTCCTGTGTGGTGGTTATTTCTTCTTTTGACTGTGAAGGAACAGCACGACGCCGATGACGATCATTACGTCCGCCAGGTTGATCGCCGAGCGTCCGAAGAATACCAGATAATCTATAGTCGCGTCATAGGCGAAGCGATCGTACAGGTTCGAGAGCGCGCCCAGGACGACGAACGTCAGCCAGGGTGCGGAAGATGTCCGCCTTTTGAGAGCCAAAGCGAGCGCTCCCACGAACAGCCCGAACACCGCAATCGCTACCGGTAAGTAGATCCAGTTCGGTACCGGTAGGCTGAAGACGATTCCCGTATTCGAATACAGCGTGAATCGGAACAGGTCATTGCCCCAGTCCGGCTTAAAGGCCACGACCAGTTGTTTAATCACGATGTCTGCCGCGAATAGGCCGAACGCCACAGCAAAACCCCGGATTTTCATCCGGGGCTCAATCTTATCTTCCTTCGGCGCTAGACCTCCATTTTGAAGCCCTTCTTGCATTCGATACACGAACTTGAAGCCGGTCGTGCCCTAAGGCGCGCTTCGGCTATCTCCTTATCGCAGTATTTACAGATGCCGTAGTTATCGGCCTTGATCCGTTCCAGCGCCTTTTCGACGTCCCGAAGCGATGACTCGAGCGTACGCTCCAATGTCAGATTGGTGCTGTAGGTCGCGACTTCTTCGGCGTTCTCATCTTCCTTGTCCCCGATGTTCGGGAAGTCGGCCATGAAGTCGCCGTCCGCCTTCGGATTTTTCGTGGAGATCTCTCCGAGCTCGCTCTCCAGCCGTTCTTTCTCGGTCGTCAGCTGCTCTTCCATCTCCTTAATGAATGTCTTGTTCATAAGCCTTATTGTAAGCCTATATCAGTACCCAAAGGATACCTGAAAATAGCGTACGTGGCAAGATGTCGACCTGTCAAATTGTCACGGTGTTGTGACAAAAGTATAGGAGTTAGAGAGTGAGAAAGTAAGAAAGTGAGAGAGTGTGTTTTGACATCGTCAGTGATCATTGGTAAGTAGGCGCTGCTATGTCTCAGCCACCCTTTACGAAGTTAATGGTTTGGAAAGAATCTTATAGGCTTGCTTTGAGAATTTATTCAATTAGCAAAGATTTTCCTGTAGAAGAAAAGTATTGTTTAGTATCTCAGATACGTAGAGCGGCAATTTCAGTTCCAGCTAATATTACGGAAGGTATGGGGCGTACTGGTAATAAAGAAAAAGGGCGTTTTTTATTCATAGCTCGTGGATCAGCTCAGGAAATGATGATTCATTGTATGTTTGCGAGGGATTTAGGGTATGCAGATATTAAAATCACCTCTGATTTGATAAGTAGGTATCAAGGTTTGTCTGCTGGTATATCGAGATTAATAGGGAGTTTGAAACGATAACTTTCTCACTTTCTTACTTTCTAACTCACACAATAAAAAAACGGCGCAAGAAGGGTTATTGCCCAGCGGACCTATGAGTACACTTGGCTCACTTGCGCCGATAACCTCTGGATAGAGACTATCGGCGGACGCAATGACTCACCTCCTCTGAGAGGGGAAACATTGCGCCCGGATAATCATGCGCACCAGGGGCCAGAAAGGAACTATACCTTCTCTACCACTCTACGGCAGGGCCCTCTATCCCGAAGGAAAGTGAAGGATGCCAACATCTTTTTTGACCTTTTTGTTTTTGGTTTTTTGGATGAAAGGGTAGTAAAGAAGAGGGAACTAGCTCTGACTGCTCAGAACCACTTCTCTTCAGGTGAAATGAACTCTCTGTATATTTTTAGTATACCAGTTTTTAGGCCTCAGGTCAATCAGGACGTGTTAGTAACTATTTAGCTTTGTTGACATAAAAAAATGCCGTTATTGCGGCTATTTTTTGACCTATGTGAATAACTTTTTTGTTCCCTCTTTGCCTCAAATCGTGGTTGTCCACATATACGCACTATTATCCACAGAAATAGACGATGTTATCCCCAATTTTCTGGATAACTATGTCTTTAAGGTGGATTAAATCTAAAACCTGACTCAAAACGTCATTATCGGAGATGAATCCGTCAAGCTCGGATATCACTAAAGTCGGCCACCCTCCAGTGATACAACCCATGTCCGACGATGAGACGACGAGGCTATCGAGCGTTTCCTTGTCGCTCGCGATCAGTGTGCCGGCATCATGCCTGTTGATGGGATAGCCTTGCCAGGCGGTATCATCGAATCCGTTTCCGGGCAGTTCCCCGTTCTCATAATCATAGAGACCGGGCTCGACGATGAACTCATTGACCATACGGCCGTCAGGGAGCTTTAGCTCATCCCTTCTGGGCAGGGCCGCGCTTAAATACCGTGCGATATGAGCCCTGAGCTTCTCCGGAGTTGCGTCGGGCAGTAAGGCCGCAAAGGCGACGGTGTCCTCATGCTCCGCGTTCGGTCGGACCAGGATGGATATGGGTCCAGAGAAATCAGCCGTGATTTCAGAGCGCGCCTGATCGAGCGCCGGACCATCGGGTGTTCCGGCTTCCCGCCGCAGCTCTTCTATCTTATATAAGAGCAGAGCGGTCGGATTCAGGCCGGTTTCGGCCGTTGTCAGAGATATCGATGTGCCTCCCCGGTTTGACCTGATCAGGGCTGGAATCAGATGGCCGTCCCTCGCGTCAGGCAGACGGAAACCCAAGAGCGGCGCGTATCTTTCCGCTTCAGCCACGCTCGTCATCAGGACCGATGGCGCGTCATGACCCTTCGTAAGGGCAAACACGGAACAGCCGAGATCGATTGGGAATATTTCCGAATCCAGAGCGCTCTTGAGGAAAGCGTCAGTGTCGATATAAGCCTGTGTCCGCGAGATGCTACGCATGGTCGCGAGTGCCCGCGCGACATCTCTTCTCTCCGCCAGGCTACCGTTCCTGCCTTCCGACATGATAATCGGGCCTTCGTCAGCACGTAATATATAGAAGGTCGGCTCTATCTGGATGGCACCCGCGTTCTTCAGTGCGTTGATCTCATTATCCGACGGGGGAGTGAGATGATTCCACATCAGTGCCGTGTTCCAAATTTTATGGCCGTCGATCTCCAGGACAAATAATCCGATCTCATTCGCGCTCAAGGCGGGAATGAGCGGGGTGAACGCCCTGACGCGCGTGATGGCTTCGTTACCTTGGGCGTGGACGTAGAGCACGGCATCCGACGGCACGAACCGGATAATCCGGTCGCGGTTACCGAGTGACAGATAAATAAGGCCAAAAGCGAGCACTATCGCAAATATGGCGGCAAGACAGAATAGGGCGGCGGCTTTACGTCCGCCGCCCTGTTTTTCTCTGGGGCTATTGTTCCCGTTCGGGTTCATTCAGCTTTTTTAGGGTCTCCTAGGACCGCGGTCGCCGCCCGGCCTACCGCCTCCACGCGGAGGTCCGTTCCCTCTCGGCGCGCGCTGGTCGTAGCCTTCCGGCATCTTCTGTTCGCGGCCGAGCTTCTGCATGGCCTTCTTGTGCGACAGGTTGATGCGGCCCATGTCGTCGATTTCAGAGACGATGACCGGAATCACGTCGCCGATCTTGACGATATCATTGACCTTATTGACGTGCCACGGTGCGAGTTCGGAGATGTGGACCATGCCGTCCTGTCCGGGCACGAGCTCGACGAACGCGCCGAAATCCATCAGACGGACGACTTTGCCGTTCTCGAACATCTCACCGGCCTCGATTTCCCTGGTCAGGTCCTTGACCCAGTCCATGGCGCGCTTCATCGCCTCGCCGTTCGAGGAACAGATGGTCACCTGACCGTCGTTTTCGATGTCGATGCTGACGCCGGTCTCGTCGATGATCTCGTTGATGATCTTGCCGCCAGGACCGATGACGTCGCGGATGCGTTCCGGGTCGATCGAGAAAGTCTCGATGCGCGGCGCGTGCGGCGACAGTTCGGCGCGTGGTTCAGGAATACAGGCTTCAATCGCGTCAATCATGCGGATGCGAGCGTCTTTGGCCTGAACGAGCGTCTCCGTGACGATCTCCTTCGACAGACCCTTGGTCTTGGTGTCGAGTTGGATCGTGGTGATGCCTTCGCGGGTACCGGCCACCTTGAAGTCCATACCTCCATTACCGTCCTCGAGGTCCTGCAGGTCGGTCAGAATCTTGTAGCGACCGTCTTCGGCCGAGGCAAGACCCATGGCGATGCCGGCGACCGGCCTCTTGATCGGTACGCCCGCGTCCATCAGCGCCAGCGTCGAACCGCAGGCCGAAGCCTGTGAGCTCGAGCCGTTCGATGAGAACACCTCGGAAACTACGCGGATGGTGTACGGGAAGTCTTCCCTGTCCGGCAGGACCGGCTCGAGCGCGCGCTCCGCGAGACCGCCGTGTCCGATGTCGCGGCGACTGGCTCCGCCGATACGGCCCGTCTCGCCGACCGAGAACGGCGGGAAGTTGTAGTGGTGCATGTAGTACTTCTTGTAGTCGTTATCCATGCCGTCTATTATCTGCGAATCACCAGGACTGCCCAGCGTCACGATAGAGAGCACCTGCGTCTCACCGCGCGAGAACAGACCGGTGCCGTGTACGCGCGGCAGGAGTCCGACTTCGTTGATGAGCGGGCGGATGTCAGTGAGCGACCGGTCGTCGACGCGCTGATCGCGCTCGATGATCGCCATGGAGACCACCGCGTCGATCATCTTACCGGACTTACTCATCACCGCCTTGATGTCTCCTTCCTCGGCGCCCTGCTCTTCGAGATGCTTCTTGAGCTTCTTCTTGACCTCACCTAGCGTCTCACGGCGCTCGGCTTTCGTGGCCTTGGGTGCGTTGAACAGCACTTCCTTGAGGTTTTCGTTCAGGAACGACTCGGCCTTGGCGATGAATTCCATGCGCTTGGCGTACTGCTCGTCTTCCTTACCCTCATCGAAGCCCATCAGGGTGTTCGGGTTGACCTTCTTCATGCCGACCGCCTCGACGACTTGGTTGATGAGGTCGAGGACCTCCTTCAGGTGCTTCTGGCCGAACTGGATCGCTTCATCCATATCCGCTTCCGAGGTTTCCTTGCCGGCGCATTCGAGCATCAGCACGCGGTCCGGGTAACCGGCCACGACACAGTCGAGGTCGCTCTTGGTTTTAGCCTCAAAAGTGGGGTTGATGACCCATTCTCCGCCGATGCGTCCGATACGGATTCCGGCGATCGGCCCTTCCCATGGGATATCGCTCATGGCGAGCGCGCAAGAAGCGCCGATCATGCCCAGGATGTCGGTATCGTTCTCCAAGTCGGCCGCGAGACATTCAATCACGACCTGTACTTCGTTTTTGACTCCGTCCGGGAACATCGGGCGGATGACCCGGTCGATCATGCGGCCTGTCATGACCGCGTCGTCGGTCGGACGACCTTCGCGCTTGATGAAGCGCGAACCTTTGATCTTACCGGCGGCGTAGAGCTTCTCTTCGTACTCGACCGAGAGCGGAAAGAAGTTAATACCTTCGCGCGGCTTCTCCGAGAGGGTAGCCGTAGCGAGAATCACCGAATCGCCGTAGCGAACGGTGCACGCAGCATTGGCCTGATTGGCCAACTTGCCTGTTTCGATAGTGAGGGTCTTGCCACCCCACTGCGTCTCGAAACTGCGTATTTCCATACGTATTCGTTGCCGCAGTCTCGGATCGTTGGAAAACTTCAGACCCGGGACAATACCCTTTAGGTCTACATGTCTTCCGGCGAACCTTCGCGCGGCAATGTTAAGGAGTTAATTTCTCCTATCGCACATCATCGTAGTTTGACGATGACGCGAGGCAGGGGAAATGATTGTGAAGTGAGAGAGTGAGAAAGATAGAGAGTAAGAGAGTATTGTTACAAAAGTTCTTTCTCACTTTCTTACTTTAAATTCATCATTTCTTCGTTTTAGGAGACCTGTGCTGTGTCCGTTTCACCGGCTTGATCCAGAAACTGTCACCGCTACTCTCTTCAGATTTTACGGACCCGTCTTTTGTTCCGGCTCTGCTCGGAATCTTCGGTATCTTGAGTTTTTTCGCGGGTTCTTTCTTCTTTTCGGCTCCGTCTGGAGTCTTCGATGCGGGTTCCTTCTTCGTGGTCTTGGTGGTCTTGCGACCGGTGCCGCGCATCGACCCCCTGATGGTGAACCTGTCCGTGTCAGCAGATAGGTCGACGAAATTGTCTGCCGCTTCAATCAGTCTCGCTGAAGCCGATTGTTTGAACGCGACGACCTCGACCTGCTTACCGTGGTGCTTCAGGTATTCGAGCAGTTCGACGAAATCGCCGTCGCCCGAGACGATCACCACTGCGTCGAGCACTTCTCCGATACGGATGGCGTCGACAGTGATACCGACGTCCCAGTCAGCCTTCTTCGCGCCGCCGTGGAATTCCTGCAGTTCACGCTCTTTGGTCTCGATACCGCGCTGATTCAGCGCTTCGAAGAAAGGATCTTCTTCGCCGGTCGCGCGTACGACATAGGCGAGCGCTCGGATGAGCTGACGGTCCGCGACCGCGGCGTTCAGAATCTCTCCGAAATTGACCTTGCGGCCGTACAGCGCCTTGGCTGAATAGTACATGTTTTGCACGTCGATAAACACACCGACGCGCTGATTCTTATGTTTGATGCCTGGATTGGTGTCCATAGCCATATGAAAATGATTAATTGTCTCGTCAAATAGGACTCAGGTTCCTCATAAAAGTCGGGAACCTCGATGGTGAATCCTTGGATTGAATCCAAGGTATTAGATATCTGAACCGATATCATCCACCGTAGCTTACCCCCCTTCGCCAAGGCTTCGGGGGGTCCACCTCTCATTTTCACGGGCTGTAGCCCGTGATTATTCTACGGAGGTGGATAAAAAGGCGAAAACGCCGGACAGGCCGGCGCTCGCTGGACTATTTCTTTTTGAGTTTAAGTGCTCCCACGAGCTCCTCGTGCGCTTTGGCGTCTTCACGTTTCAGGTATTTGAGGAGGCGGCGCCTCTCACTGACCTTTCTCAGCAGACCCTTGCGGGACGAGAAGTCCTTCTTGTGGTCGAGTAAATGTTCTGAAAGTTCCTTCATTTCCGCCGTCAGCAGGGCTATCTGCACCTGCGGAGAACCGGTGTCCGTGTCGTGGGTCCGGTGCTTAGCGATAATACGATCTTTCTTTTTCTTGTCCAACATAGCCTTGTGGCCTTAACGTACTGCCTAGCCAGCCTTAATTGGGCCAAACAGCCGTATGTGTTACGCAACAACGCTATCATTATATATAGGTTTTGGCAAGTTCCTGTGGGCGATTATGTTAACCATTGACGATAAGGTTAACATATGTTAACCTTAATATATAAAGTTAACATAGATTTATGCCTAAAATGAGCTATTCAGTGCTCGAATTGGCGAAAATTCTAGGTATCAGTAGAATTGCCGTCTTCAAAAAAATCAAGAACGGCACGATAAAAGCGGAAAAAGTCGGTCGAAATTACGTTATTAAACATGAAGACGTGGAGCATCTGATTCCGGAGATCTTATCAGACAAGCTGAAGGAGGAAATCGAGACTTCAGTAGGGCGCGTGGTCAAGGAGTATGGCGAAACATTGAAAAAGCTTAGTCGGGAATGATATGGCTGTTCGCAAGGTGACAGTTGAACATGTCAGGTATGTCGCGCATGTCTTGGCGATGAAGACCATGGGGTGGAGTGAACCGATACCGGAATTCGAGACCCGTTTCCCGAATGTGCTGGAGAGTTGTGTTATGACACCTTTTCAGAGATACGCTAAACAGGACCTATACAAAGGGTTGTCGGGGAAAGCGGGGGCGCTTTTCTATTTCATGATCAAGAATCATCCATTTCAGAACGGCAATAAGCGTATTGCAGTGACGACCCTGTTGGTGTTTCTCGATTTGAACGGTAAATGGGTCAAGGCGGATAAGGAAGAGTTGTATCGATTCGCAAAATGGGTGGCCGCGAGTCCAGCAGAGGTAAAAGATGAGGTTATTAGGTCCGTGGAAGGTTTCGTGCGGCGGCGATTGGTCGGTGACAATGAATGATGTTTCTTGTATGGCAAGTTGTGTCGTATAATGTGAGCGTATGAGTACAAAGTCAGACAAATTGATTACGGACTTCCTGACTTATCTGGAGGTCGAGCGTAACCGTTCGGAAAAGACCGTGCGGAACTATGATTTTTATCTGCGTCGGTTCTTCGATTGGGCCAAGGGCGTGCCGCCGGAGAAGGTGACGCTCGATATGGTGCGGAAGTATCGTGTCTGGCTGAACCGGCTGAAGGACGGGCGGGGGAAGTCGCTCAAGAAGAATACGCAGAATTATCATCTGATCGCGTTGCGGTCTTTCCTGAAGTATCTGGCCAAGCGGGACATCAAGACTTTAGCGCCGGAGAAGATCGAGCTCGCTAAGATGCCGCAGAGATCGGTCGGGTTTTTGGAAGCGCATGAACTGGATCGGCTGTTGGAGGCGCCGATGATGGCGGCCGGCGGACATAAGTTGGCGGAGAGCTCTTTGCCGTTGATACGGCTGCGGGATAAGGCTATATTAGAGACTTTGTTCTCGACCGGGTTGCGTGTATCTGAGCTAGCGAGTCTCACCAAGGAGATGATCAATCTGAAACGCGAGGAGTTCACGGTGCGCGGCAAGGGCGACAAACCGCGGGTGGTGTTCTTATCGAATCAAGCGCGCTATTGGCTGAAGGAGTATCTGGCTAAGCGCGGTGACATGGAGGAATACATGTTCGTCAGTCATGATCGGGCCGCGAAGGATCGCGAGTCAGAGCGCGCGTTGACACCACGGAGCGTCCAGCGCATCGTCGAGAAGTATGCGCGCCGAGCCGGTATCACCAAGCGCATCACCCCGCATGTGATCAGGCATACTTTCGCGACGGACTTGTTACGGAACGGCGCTGATATCAGGAGCGTCCAGGCCATGCTCGGGCATTCGTCGATTACCACGACCCAGATCTATACGCACGTCACCGACCAGAGATTGAGGGAGATCTACGATGAGTATCACGGGAAGCGAAGGGCGCGGAAGAAATAGATTGGAAGTGAGAGAGTGAGGAAGCTAGAGAGCAAGAAAGAATTTATTTTAATCTTCTCTGATTTTCTGACTCTCTCACTTTCTGACTTCACACAAACCGCCAGCACTCTCCCTGCATTGACTCCGGGTCAAAAAACTGCTATTATCTCGCCGTGGTGTCCGATGCAAAAAACAACATGTCCCTGTAGCTCAGCCGGATAGAGCGGCTGCCTTCTAAGCAGCAGGTCGAAGGTTCGAGTCCTTCCGGGGACACCACGTTAGAAGTTTTCTAAAACCGAACGTTCGTGGAATACTGCGAACTGACATGCCACTTAGTTTTTCTGGCGATTTCATGTCGCAGACTTCTAACGTGGCAGGCCAACGTTCGGCATATAACGGAAGACTCATGTCGTGGAGACCCGTCATTCCAGATTTTTACGAGACGGGTCTTAAAAAATACCATGGTGGGCGTAGCTCAATTGGTTAGAGCATCTGGTTGTGGTCCAGAAGGTTGCCGGTTCGAGTCCGGTCGTCCACCCCACCCCCCGTCGCTCCAGTGAAGCTGGAGCTATGGGGGGTGCCCCCCATAGCTCCACTAAGCGCGAAGCGCTGTGGAGA